>NZ_AQHJ01000034.1 GCF_014925405.1 Pseudoalteromonas ulvae UL12 | reverse complement strand
TGATCAAACTCTTCAATTAAAAGTTTTTAGTCTTTCGACTGCTCAATGAATTCTGATTTTTTCCACAACTCTTAATAAAAAGAGAAAGTGAAATCAAATTGACTGTATAGCCACTCTTTCATTATTGAGACTCTAAATTTTTTGCTTCATTACCGAAGTAACGTAGCTGTTAGAACTCAACCTGTACGAGTGCCCACACAGATGATTGCTTTATATTGTTAAAGAACGTTGCAGCGCCAACTCTAGGAGCTTGCTGCGAAGTGGAGCGCCATAATAAACGCTTCACTTTTCAAGTCAACACTTAATTTGAATTTCTTTTTGAAACCAAACTCAGTTTTACGTAACTCTCTGATTCGACTCTTGCCTCGCTAAGCGTTGCTGTCTGCCGTCTCAGTGGGGTCGCATTATAGAGCGGCGAACTTTTTTGGCAAGGGTTATTTTAATAAAAATGTAAAAAAGTTCACTTTCAGTAAAAATTGCCTATAAACCACTCAAAAAAGCATGTTAAGTATAATTAAACTACTTAACATTGCTTTTTTAAGGTGGAGATTAAGTATCGCTCAACCTTTTATTATTTCAAGGCTTGATGACAAATAAATTACAACACCTTAATAATACTGATTATATTTTTCTGCGTGAATTAATATAACAGGCTGTATAGTTTTCTTCTAAATGTTGCCGCTATCGAATCTCCTTGGGGTAGGGATTCTATAATGGCTAAGTAGTCTTTTTTAGCTTCGCCAAAACTTAGATCTTTTTTAAGCACAATAAACAGCTCGCTCAACGCATCTTCTTTTCGACCTGCTTCTGACAGTAATGATGCTAACTCTACTTTTAAAGATAAATCTTCTGGATTCGTTTCAACATTTAACTGTGCTAGCTTAATTTCTGGCGAATCTAATTCTTCTTTTGCATGTGTTAATTTACTTTGGATGTTTAAAAAATAAGGATCTCTTTCATTTTCTGCGATCGTCTCTAATAAGGCACTTGCATCATCTAGCTTTTTAATGTTTACACATATATCAGCAAAGACTAGCTTTACTTTGGTATTGTTTGAATCCATTTCGTAAGCTTGTTTTGCATATATAAACGCTTGATTATGATCTTCAGATAACAGCGCTTGTTTTGCATTTTCTAGTAATATGTCGATTGGGTTAGGTAAATGCTTCGATAGTGCTTCTTTTAATTGAAGTTCTGTTTGCGGCCCAGACAACATATCAACTGGTCCTGCATTTTTTAACAACACAGTTGTTGGAATAGCTTGCAAACCAATTTGCTGAGCTAATTGAGAAGCCAATGCTTGCTCTACATCACAATTTAACTTAGCGAGCACTAGATGATCTGGATAATCAGCAACAACCTTTTCAATTAATTGATTAAAAACTTGGCACTCAGGGCTTTGCGGAGACCAGAACATCAACGCCACCAATTTAGTTTGTGATACTTCACCTAATATTTGTTGAAAATTATCTGCGGTTAAATCTAGGATATTGCTCATCATTATTTGCCAATTATTTGAATATGATATGTTATATGGTGGTAAAGCTTGATTTTACAAGCAACAAAGAGGCTCTTAATCTATTTTACCAATTCAAAATGTCGAAAGTTACTTTCATATTATGAAGGTTGCTGCAAAATACATTTCACTAAATAATAGCGCTTCTGTACACCATTAGTCTTTTTTATAGGGTTTCTTTATTGGAGTTTTTCTTTTACGTTTATAGCGCTTGGAAGGCATTGGCCCTTTAATCGCTTTAAAAGCACTCGCATCACAACTCGATGATAGCAATATCAGTTGCTTTAGTTGCTCTAATAATGGTTGCATAAATCCTTGGTAGTTTTGCTCTTTACGAGCAATATTTGCTAGCGTTGCCTCCCATTTAGCCGTTAAGTCTGGCCGAGTAATCAAATCAGGGAGCATAGCTATCAAACTTCGACCCGCTATTGTCGATACAATTTTTTTACCTTCTCGTTTTAAAAAATCACGCCTAAAAAGCAATTCAATAATTCCCGCCCTCGTCGCTTCAGTTCCTAATCCATCGGTTTCTTTGAGTATTTTTTTAATATCAGGATCAGTGACAAATCGGCTAATGCCAGTCATCGCGGCCAATAAACTAGCATCATTAAAATGAGATGGCGGTTGGGTCATTTTTTCGAGAAGCTCCCCGTGGGAACAAAGTAAACGTTGACCTAAAGTAAGCGAAGGCAAAAGCTGTTCAGGTTGAAGTTCTGTTTTCCCCATAAGAGCCTTAAACCCAAGCTGAAGTTCTTGCTTAGCTGTTGTAATAAACTTTCCACCAGACACTTCTACTTCAACTTTAGTTTCATTGAATATATATGGAGGAAAAAATTGAATCAGATAATGCCGAGCTATTAGTTGATAAAGTTTTAATTCATCTTTATCAAGACTACCCGCAGCTAGCTTTTTACTCGTAGGAATGATGGCATGGTGCGCTTCCACTTTCGTATCACTCCAGCACTTTGAGCGAATCGTTAAATCAGCTTGCTCAATTAGATAGTCTGACTGACCTTTATTGTGCTTAATTGCGTTAAAGACTTGCTCTGCCTCTGAAAAATGCCCGGTGGGTAAATATCGATTATCTGAGCGCGGATAAGTAATTGCTTTATGTTTTTCATATAAACTTTGACAGACATCTAAAACAGTTTGAGCTGACATGCCATATGCTTTTGCCGCATCTATTTGTAACGACGATAAATTATAAGGTAACGGGGCAGAATGTCGTTTTTCCTTATGAGAGAGCTGTGTTACTTCTGCAGGTTGGTTTGCAATTCTTTTGATTACATTTTCAGCTAATGCCTTTGATAAAATACGCCCATCTTCATCTTGATAGGGTTCACAAGCCGTGCTCGGTCGCCACTTAGCAGTAAATGTCTCAGCTTGGTCAGTATTAAAATGCGCTATAACGTCATAGAAAGGACGCGCAATAAAGTTTTCTATTTCTAAATCTCGGCGAACCACCAAACCTAAAATAGGTGTTTGCACTCGACCAACAGATAAAACGCGATGACTTCCAAACCTTTGGCCAGCCAAGGTAAATGCGCGAGTAAGATTCATCCCAAAGAGCCAATCAGCACGAGAGCGAGCTAAAGCTGAAACAGATAACGGTACAAAATCGTGATTTCTTTTCTGATTCTGTAGGGATTTTTTCACTGCACTTGGGTTTAAGTCACTAATTAATAATCGCTGTACACTGGCTTTTTTTTGCTCATTAACGCCTACAAACTCAATCATTTCATCTACAAGCAACTGCCCCTCTCTATCAGGATCGCCAGCATTAATTAGCTCATCAGCTTGTAAAATTAACTTTTTAAGTATAGTAAACTGCTTTTTTGTTTTTGGTTTTACTTTAAGTTGCCATTTTAACGGAATGATAGGCAAGTGATCGATCTGCCATTTTTTAAATCGAGGGTCATAAAAATCAGGCTCGGCTTGTTCTAACAAGTGGCCGATACACCATGAAACGACATCGCCATTACTGGCCTTAATAAAACCATCACCTTTTTGCAAAGGCTTAGGCAGTACATCTGCAATAGCACGCCCTAATGAAGGTTTTTCGGCAATATAGAGTTTCATTGTTGAACTTTTAACTGTATATAATAACAGTAATGATAAATCTGGATAAGTTATTTAGCTAGCTGTTTTTGGGATTTTGATTTATTGAAAAAAAATGTAAAGAAGGGAATGAAACAAATAAATACAATCGCGAAGTTTATCAATGGTAAAATCGATTTGTACAATAAATCAGAATAAGATAAATCCCATAAGTGCCTATCTAGCAATCTAAAGATTTGAATGATTGGTGATAACGCTACCACTAACTGCCCTATTATGCTCTGCAATAAATACACCTTGTCTTTGATTGCAAGATAAGCAATGCAAGCCATCCAAATTAAATCATTAGAGGCCCAGAAGATATAACGGTAAACAAATGAATTATCATTCTCATAAAGAAAGCCTTGCGCAGCAATGCCGATTAGGAATGAAATCGCGGTGCAAAAAGAAAAAGTGGCAGCTTTGTAATCTTTAATATAAATAAATGCAAAAAAGGCCAAGCACACAAACACTGCATGGCCATTATAGATATAAATTAAAACGCTATTTATATCTATCATTAACGTTACTTAGACGTTTTCTTCTTTGGTGGTGGCTCATCCGCACCACCACCATTGCCAGGCATATAAGTATACTTATCAATTTTTTTCATTTCATTTATCCTTAAATAAAACTAAGACAATTACTTAGCGGTAGCAGTAAATCGTCTTTTATGAAAAAAATCAACCGCAAATTTACTTTTGTACCTCAATAGGGTCAGACTCTTTCGCTTTACCCTGCATAATTGAAATCTCAACTCGTCGATTACGTTTGCGCGAATCTGTATCTTCATTTGGCACTAACGGACGAGTATCTGCGTGACCGATGACCATCATGCGATTTTTATCAAACCCTCTGACTTTTTGCATTTCACTCGCAACGGCCACCGAGCGCTTAGCGGATAAATCCCAATTATTAAAATACAGTTCATTGCTAACTTGATAATCATCCGTATGGCCTGAGACAGTAATCTCACCCGGCACATCTTTCAATAATTCAGCAATTTGTTGAATGATAGGCTTAAATTGTGGCTGTAAAAAGGCACTTCCTGATGGAAAAGACCCATTCTCACGGATACGGATAATAATTTGTTGACCTAGTGACTCAAGCTCAATTGCACCATCCATAATTTGCTCTTCAAGTTGCTGAGCAATCTTTTTAACCAACTCATTAACTTGCTCTTGATCGGCAGCACTTTCAGCTTGACTCGACTCATTTTTAGCTGTGCTTTGAGATTCACCACCGCGTTTATTACCGCGTTGTTCTTGACGTCCACCGGCCGAATCTTCATCACCCGCTTGAAATTCCAACATCTGCTGAGTCATTTCCACTGTTTGCTGCTGAATTGTCTCAATTGGTGAAGGTTCAGGCTTGCCAGGGCGAAACTCCATAGCGATTACACTAGTACCTTTTGGGATATCTTTTACTTCGAGCTTATTTTGAACACCAAATGCAAACTTCATCGAACCGGCTATTTGCTTGAATTTAAGTACATCCATTTCAGACATAGCCAAAAGCAATACGAAGAAACACATCAGCAATGACATTAAATCAGCGAATGTCCCCATCCAAGCAGGCAGACCCGGAGGGGGGCATTTACAGTCTTCAGCTTCATCAGACATAGTTACTAACCCTCAGTGTCTATTTGGCGTTTAGATTCTGGCAGGTAATTTTTCAGGATCCCCTCAATTACTTTCGGGTTTTGACCATCTTGTATTCCTAAAACTGCATCTAAAATTAACTTCTGATTCAGCTCTTCCTCATCTTTACGTTTTTCTAATTTCGCTTGGATTGGAATCGCGATAACATTGGCTAAAAAGGCGCCGTAGAGTGTAGTCAATAATGCTACCGCCATTGCAGGTCCAATCGCTTTTGGATCATCCATGTTTGATAACATCGCAACCAAACCGATAAGCGTACCAATCATTCCCATTGCTGGAGCCACATCACCTAATGCTTTAAATAACGTTGCACCGGCATCATGCCTAGTCGATGTTAAAGAGATATCTTTTTGCAGTGTTTCTCTGACGACATCGGCATCATGACCATCAACCAACATGTCGACCCCTTTTTGCATAAAAGCATTCGGAATTTCAGCTTCTTCTAGGGCGAGAAACCCCCCTTTTCTGGCAGAATCAGCAAGCTCAACAGCTTTGTCGATAAGTTCTTCAGGTGTCTCAAGCTTGAACATAAAGGCTTTGCCCGCAACTTTACCAATACCAAAGAATTGACCCATGGTGAAGTTTGACAAGACAACAAATAGTGAACCACAAAAAACAATGAGCACGGAAGGAATATCAACGAACATTCCCAAGTCGCCACCGAGGATCATTGCCATAACAATAAAACCGATCGCACCAAGCATTCCTATTAACGTTGCTAAATCCACTGGCCCTCCAAGGGAAATTTTAATTAAAATTGGTAAGTTAGCACTTTAAAGTGCTTATCATAATTTAGTTTTTAGTATCGGCAAAAGATTTAATAACTTAAATTCAACTATAGCGTCATTTTTGTAATGACGGCAATTTTCAAGTGAAGATCTCACTTCGCCGCCACTATTTTTGCAAGACTCAGGGAGATAAATTGAAATAGTTCGAGAATCCCCCTAAAATCCCTCCCACTCGTATATAAGCTTGAAGTAATATAATGGCCACAAAAAAAGCAGAAAACCTTAGTTTTGAAGATGCAATGGGCGAATTAGGGCACATAGTTTCAGAAATGGAAAACGGTGCTCTCACCCTAGAGCAATCTTTAAAACAGTTTGAGCGCGGCATTCAACTTGCCCAAGCATCTTCAGCAAAACTGCAACAAGCAGAGCAAAAAGTGAGTATTTTAATGGGAAATTCTACAGATAGTGAACTCATCCCATTTGATTCTACAGAGCAGAAATAGTGACGATTCAAGACGATTTACATCAGAGCCAACTACAAGTAGAGCAAACTTTAATAAATATTTTATCTACGCAAACGGCTGGTGATAAACAGCTACTATCAGCAGCACGTTATAGCTTATTCAATGGCGGCAAACGCTTAAGACCCCATTTAGTATTTTTAACAGGGCAAATGCTTGGAGCCGACATGCAGGCTTTGCAAAAAGTGGCGGCTGCAATTGAGTGTATCCATAGTTACTCTTTAGTTCACGATGATTTGCCTGCCATGGATGATGATGATCTGCGAAGAGGTAAACCAACCTGTCACATTGCTTTTGATGAAGCGACCGCCATCTTGGCAGGCGATGCATTGCAAACACTTGCATTTGATATTTTGTCTGAACAACCACTCCCTCAAGTCGAAGCCGCTACTCAGCTGAAAATTATTTCCGAATTAGCTAAAGCATCTGGTTTAGTTGGGATGTGTGGTGGGCAAGCTCTGGATTTATCAGCCACAGGCAAATCAATCACAGTGCAGGAACTTGAGCAAATTCATAAGTTAAAAACTGGGGCATTGTTAGTCTCAGCTATCACCATGGGAGCTTTATGTGCAAAAGGCACATCTCAAGCGACATTACAGCATTTAGCTGAGTTTGGTCATAAAATAGGATTAGCCTTTCAGGTCCATGATGACATCCTGGATATCGAAGGAGACACAATAACATTAGGAAAACCCCAAGGATCTGATGTTGAAGCGAATAAATCTACTTATCCAGCATTTATGGGCCTTCAAGGTGCAAAAGATTTAACACAATCTCTTTACCAAGAAGCCTTACTATCACTTAGCAAAATCCCAGCAGACACAACTAAACTTGAAGAACTGGCGCATTATATTATTTCGAGAGACCATTAAAGGTCATCACTCTGGCTATACACGGTAATAAGAATATAAAAGAAAAAGATTACCGCTTAAATTGATGTATAATCGGGTCAGTAATCAAAGGATAATCAATACCTGTCATGACAATTGATAATAACAACTATCCCTTATTGGGCTTAATTGATGAACCCCCGCAGTTACGGGAGTTAGCACAAGATAAATTACCAGCATTGAGCCATGAGTTAAGAGATTATCTTCTCAACTCAGTATCAAAAAGCAGTGGTCATTTAGCGTCAGGCCTAGGCACTGTCGAACTCACAGTTGCATTACATTACGTATATAACACACCATTTGATCGCGTCATTTGGGATGTTGGTCACCAAGCATACCCACATAAAATCTTAACCGGTCGCCGTGACTTAATGCACAGCATTCGTCAAAAAGATGGCTTGCACCCTTTTCCTTATCGCGAAGAAAGTCAATACGATACCTTTAGTGTAGGTCATTCAAGTACGTCAATTTCTGCCGCGCTTGGTATGGCGATAGCGGCAAAAAAAGAAGCGCAAAACCGCAAAGTAGTTGCCGTTATTGGTGATGGTGCTGTAACTGCTGGCATGGCATTTGAAGCCATGAATCATGCTGGTGACATTGACGCTGACATGTTAGTGATTTTAAATGACAACGAGATGTCAATTTCGGAAAATGTTGGCGCACTGAATAATCATTTGGCGCGAATTTTATCCGGCAGCTTTTATACCAACATCCGCGAGGGTGGGAAAAAGCTACTCTCCGGTATGCCTCCAGTAAAAGAACTCGCCAGTAAAATGGAAGAGCACCTCAAAGGCATGGTTGTACCTGGCACTTTTTTTGAAGAGTTAGGCTTTAACTACATCGGTCCAATTGATGGCCATGATGTCACCATGTTGTGTGATACTCTTCGAAATATGCGAAACCTGAAAGGTCCTCAGCTTCTCCATGTCCGCACCCAAAAAGGGAAAGGATATCAGCCGGCTGAAGCGGATCCAATTGGTTACCATGGCGTGCCAAAGTTTGACCCGAGTGAATTAAGTTTACCAAAATCAAAACCTAGCGAACCAACCTTTTCAAAAGTCTTTGGCGATTGGCTTTGTGACATGGCAGCTCAAGATAGTAAACTCATGGCAATTACACCTGCAATGCGTGAAGGCTCAGGCATGGTGCGATTCTCTAAAGAATACCCAGAGCAATACTTTGACGTTGCCATTGCTGAGCAACATGCGGTTACGTTAGCTGCTGGTTTTGCCTGTGAAGGACTAAATCCTGTCGTTGCAATTTACTCTAGCTTTTTACAACGTGCGTATGATCAACTCATTCACGATGTCGCTTTGCAGAATTTACCTGTGTTGTTTGCAATCGATAGAGCGGGTATTGTCGGTGCCGATGGCGAAACACACCAAGGTGCTTATGATTTAAGCTTTATGCGCTGCATTCCGAATATGGTGATTATGGCGCCCAGTGATACGAACGAGTGTCGAAATATGCTCTTCACGGGTCATCAGCTCAATCAACCCGCTGCCGTTCGCTATCCTAGAGGCAGCGCAGGTGAATTCGATGCGACTAAACCAATGGAAAAAATAGCAATTGGCCGAGCGAATGTCATTCGCAAAGGCAAGCATATCGCTATTCTATCTTTTGGAACTTTGCTTGAAAATGCTAAGTCTGTTGCCGAAAACTTAGATGCAACTTTAGTTGATATGCGTTTTATAAAACCGATTGATCAAGCTTTATTAACTGAACTCGCTTCTGATCACACTGTTTTCGTGACACTCGAAGACAATGCCATTATGGGTGGCGCTGGCTCTGCTGTTAATGAGTTTGTTCTAAACAATCAGTTAGCAATACAAGTATTGAACCTTGGGATTCCAGATGAATTTATCAAGCATGGCACCCAAGATGAAATGCATGCAGAAATGGGGTTAGACAGCAATGGCTTAACACAAGCGATTGAACAGTTTTTAAATTAGCCTCACCTGTTAATATTATAAAAAACCTAGCAGCTGCTAGGTTTTTTATAAGTAAACTATTATTCATGAAGTGGCTATTTGCTAAACGTTCATCGTCCAACGTTCTTGCATCCACAATTGTAGCGTCGCTAAATTACTAGTGAGCAGATGGGTCAGCTGCGTCTCTATCATTTCACTATCTTCAAATTCAAATGCGTCAAGCTGCTCATCAAACGTGAATGTCGCGACACCATTACGACCTTTTTCTTTTACTTTATGTAAAGCAAGATCCGCTAAATTAATCGATGTTTCCCAGCCAATAATTTGCCCACCGACTAAAGGTAGAGGATAAAAAGCCCAACCAAGCGAAGACGTAAGTTGAATTGACTTACCATTTGGAAGTTTAAATTGGTGCTCTGAAATCGCACGGCACAAATTTTTCACATAATCATCAATCGCATTGCGGCGCATATCCCGTAATAGCAGTAAGAACTCATCGCCACTCCATCGCACCACATAATCTGAGCCTTGGGTTTTACTGTTGAGTAAGGTGGCGACTTGCTGTAAGCAGCTATCTCCAGAAATAGGGCCGTAGGCATCGTTGATCCGACTAAAATCATCCAAGTTCAAAATCACTAATGCCAGTGCTTTCCCTTGCTCCTCAAGGCTTTGACGATTTCGTTGATAATGCTCAATATCTTTAGGCAATTGATCGAATAAAAAACGTCGGCTTCTTAGGCCTGTAAGCTCATCTGAATGACTCACTTGCTTAAGTTGTGAGTTAGCTTGGTTCAGCTTGCTATTTGTTTCAGTTAACTCATGGGTGCGTGCTTCAACGAGCTTTTCGAGTTCAGCTTGTTTTCTTCTTTCTTGTGAGCGATAAAGTAAAAAGCTAACGTACAATAAAGAAATAAACAAGCTCACTATCAATAAGCGAAAATAAACCGTTTCATCAAATCGTTTGGCTATCTCAAAAGTAAAACGAGTTTTCACGCTGTTATCCCACGTCATACTTTGTCGCTTTACTTCGAGTTCAAACGTAAACACTCCAGGGGGTAAATTGGTATAAATGGCTTCTCTGCGTTTATTGGCTATGCGCCATGTATCGTCAAAATTAACCAGCTTGTACCTAAACTCCAGGCTATTAGGCGCATAAAAATCAATTGCTGTATAATTGATGGTTAAATCTCGCTGATCGAGCGATAATGTCTCTTGCTGGTTATTAACTGGCGTTATTCCCTGCTCAGAAGAAATACTTTCTATCATCGGCGACAGCTCTGTGTCGCCAAATAATTCAATATTTTTAGGAATGGCGACTAAGCCTTGTAAGCTTGGGTACCATAGTGATGAGCCAGTAGACATCACTGCACTTTGCCCTTTTCCGGCGCAGCATTGGCTCAGCTTTCCGTCAAATTTACGGTCTAGAGAGTTAATGACTAGCTCGACTTGAACATTTTCGACTTGGCTTGAAAATTGAGACAAAGGCATACGATACACGCCCTTAAGGTTACTCACCCACACTCGATCCATTGTTTGATCATAATAAAGGCTTAAAATTGCACCATAAGGAAGGCCTTTTGAAGCATCGAGTTGATGCCAAACCCCTTCAGCAGTCCGATAAAACAAGCCATCAGTGATCGTGCCGATGAACATAATATTATTCGGCGCTTCAAGAATACTACTGACATTCGCCCCTTCAAGCGCTAATGATTGACCTAACTGCTTTAATCCATTTACGTTGTAATGGTATGCACCTTTGGTCGTGCCAATCCAAACTTCGCTACCCTTATCAATCAAATAAGTAATATTTTTACTGTCCAGCTTGGCATTATAAATAAATGATTTAAAGACACCATCAAAGCCTTGGCGAAATAACCCTCGCTCGGTACCAAACCACAATCCAAATGGACTCGGCTCAATGGCATTGACACCATTAAAACGCAGCGCCCTACCGGGCACTCGGTTCAATTGACCATTTTGCCAATAAAATGCACCATTTTTAGAGGTACCTATGAATAATCGATTTCCCTGAAAGTGCAAGGTACTGACTTTGGCGTTTCCTAACTTCTCATAAGGGATCTGATTGATAAACTCATTATCATCATTAAAATAACCAACCCCAGAGCGACTTGCGACCCAAAGCTCGCCTCGAGCAGAGAGAGTAACGGCTTCTATTTGTTCTTTGATACCCGCAAACGTGCTATGACGCTCGACCTGACCTTTATAAGCCTGCCATAAACCATCGCTTGAGCTGCCAAGCCAAATATTATCTTGGCGGTCACGGATAATATCGCTGAACCATGTTTGCTCTAACTCTGCGGCATCAACAGCTTCCCAATCACTCGAAGTATCACGGTATAACAGCCGTCCTTCAGTAGAGACCCACAGCGCGCCATCAGGATCGCTCATGATTTTATAAGTGGCTTTATTAATCGCGAGCGGTAAATTAATCGGTCTGAGTTCATCTTCCACATCGAGCTTAAATGCCCCAGCTTCAGATGCTAAGAATAAATTACCTTCAAGCCAGCTTAAGTCAGTGACAGGAGTTTGCGCTAAGCTTTCAGGGAGGCTAATTGTGGCTGACACTTCTAGTTTAATCGCCGATTTAGAGCTCAACTGATAAGAAAGTCGCAGTAAGGTTCGATCATTAACTAACCATATCCCATCTGGCGACAGCGCCATTTTACTCACCGAGCCAATAATTCGGCTAATGCGATGCTGCCCACGAGATGTGTTTGTATTTGGCCAACCCATAGTTTGATTATTATCAAGCAATTGATTGAGAGGCATAAACACATCATTGAAATAAAAATACAGGCCATTGGCCGCAATCCAGATCCGGCCTTCATCATCGGCTAATAAATCATGAACCGCGCCTTTTACATTATATTGGGTGAATTCAAAGGTATCTGGATTTAGACGAACCAAGCCAAGCTTAGTGCCAATCCACAGATAACCTTGTTGATCAAGTAATAGCTTAGTGATGGAGTTGCTTTGCAGGAAGTCCGAGTTAGATGTACTGAAATTACTAAAATTCATGCCATCAAATCGGCTTAAGCCAAACTGAGTGCCTACCCAGATGTAACCTTGTTTGTCTTGAACGATACTCGTTACTGATTGTGATGCTAGACCGTCACTTGTACTCCACTGTTTAACGACATAATCATTAATTGCTACAGCGCTGTGTGCAAAAATACATAAGCAAATAAAAGTGAGCAGTCTAAGCACGTTTGACTCTTTTAGATTAAGTAACCAACTTTAAATAAGGCTTGAATAATAATTAATGAAAAAATCCCCGCAAGCACATCATCAATCATAATACCAAAACCACCTTTCACCTTTTTATCAAGTAACTTGATAGGCCAAGGCTTTAAGATATCAAAAAATCTAAATAACACAAAACCCACGAGTAATGACTGCCAACTAATCGCAGCGCCTATCATGGTTATGTAAAAACCAGCTATTTCATCCCACACGATCGCAGGATGATCATGCACTTGCACATCCTTTGCGGTTTTTGCGCACAACCACACGCCAACTATGCTGATAAAAATAGCTAATGCTATTTGCACCATTAAACTAGCCTGTGCCGTGGCAAATATAAATGGTAAGGCTGCTAAGGTACCAAAGGTGCCGGGCGCTTTAGGAGCAAGCCCTAAACCAAAACCTAATGCCAAAAATTGATGCGGCTTTTTTAGGTTAAATGCAATTTTTTGCTGCAAAACTATTCCTCAGCGAAATGTTGATAGCCTTGACCAACAAAAGTAAATTTTTCACCTTGATTGAGTAATTCAATCTGTCCTTCTGTGCCTTTGATTTGACCAATACATACAGCTTCAACACCATATTGACGTAAACTCAAATCAAGCATGCCTTTTTTATCTTCTGGCACAGTAAACAACAGCTCATAGTCATCACCATAGGCGAGTAAAAATGGCCAGCGCTCATCTTCTGTTAGTGACTCTGCCAACGCCTGCGATACCGGTATTTTGTCCACATTGATGGTCGCCCCCACCATAGACATCGATAAAATATGCTTTAAATCAGCAAGTAAACCATCAGAGATATCAATACACGAGGACGCCAGGTTACGTAACACCTGACCTGCAGCTACCCGTGGATTTGGATATTCAAAACGTTGTTTGAGTTTAGCAAGGTTTTCAGGGCGCACATCAAAACGCCCTTTGTGCGCTTCAATTGCAAGACCTGCATCACCTAACGGTCCAGAGAGATAGATCCAGTCACCATTTTTAGCGCCAGAACGCGTTAACGCTTTATCTTTTGGCACGGTTCCTTTAGCACAAATACTGATTGTAAGAGGGCCTTGAGTCGTATCGCCACCGATAATTTGTACATTAAAGTACTCTGCGATTTCATGCATACCAGCGGTAAACTCTTCCAGCCAATCGATATCGGCATGGGGCAAAGTTAATGCCAAAGAAATCCAAGCAGGTTCTGCGCCCATGGCAGCCAGATCACTTAAATTAACGGCAAGCGCTCGATGACCAAGTGCTCTTGGCGACATATCTTTAAAAAAGTGAACACCTTCAACAAGCGTATCTGTAGTGACGACTAATTGACAGTTTTCAGGTACATTCATCACTGCCGCATCATCACCAATTCCTAACTTTACATCTTTGCGAGTGATGCCTCGGCCTTTGAAATATCGGCTTATTAATTCAAATTCACGCATACACAAAAAAGCCGGGCTAAGCCGGCTCCCTCTAATTAATTAAGCTCTAAGCTCTTTTACTGCTTTATCTAAGACACCATTAACAAACTTATGGCTATCTTCAGCACCAAACATCTTAGCTAACTCAATTCCCTCATTAATAGCAACTTTATAAGGAACATCTTCGCGGAATTTCAACTCATACGCTGATAAGCGCAAAATAGCTTTTTCCACAAAATCGATATCTTCATAAGGACGAGCTAAATGAGGAGCTAGAATTTCGTCTAGCACTTTATGCTGTACAGCGACACCACATGCTAAATCTTTAAAATACTCAACATCGACTTTAGTGATGTCATTTTCAAGTAGCATCTGCTGTTCAATATTTGAAATATTGTTACCACTTACTTGCCATGAATAAATAGCTTGAAGTGCTAAAATACGGGCTTTACGCCTTGCTGCAGGTTTCACATCAAATCCTTAAATTTGGTCAAGAACATTTACCATTTCAAGTGCACCAAGGGCTGCTTCACCGCCTTTGTTACCCATTTTGGTGCCTGCTCGTTCAATTGCTTGTTCAATACTTTCAGTGGTTAATACACCAAAAGCGACTGGGATATCATACTCAAGTGATACTTGAGCTAACCCTTTGTTTGATTCACCAGCAACAAGGTCAAAGTGCGGCGTACCACCACGAATTACCACGCCAAGCGCAATAATCGCATCATATTCTTTTTTAGCTGCAACACGCTTTGCAACTAAGGGTAATTCTACTGCACCGGGTACATAGACAACGGTGATATCGTCATCATTTACACCACCAGTACGTTTTAACGTATCTACAGCGCCTTCTAGTAAGCTACTACCAATAAAGCTATTAAAACGAGAGATGACAATGGCAAATTTTTTGCCAGTTGCATTCATGTTACCTTCAATAATTTTCATCCGAAGCCCTTAAACTGGTTTTAATCTGATGCACAAAAATCGGCGCGCATCATAACATAGAAAGCTCAACTTTATTAGCGTTAATAATGAGCTCTCTTTTTTAGTAAATTATGGTTCGACGTATTCCACCACTTCTAAGCCAAACCCTGAAATTGCATGGTATTTTTTCGGTAAACTCATTAAACGCATTTTATGAATACCTAAATCCGCCAAAATCTGAGAACCGACACCCACAGTGCGTGATGTCCCTTGGAATTTACGTAACTGAGTGGATTCGCCTTTATCTTGTGCTTCAAATGCTTTCACAATTGATTCAAGCTCTTCTGACGTTTCTTGCTTACCTAAAATAACCACTACGCCATTTTCTTGAGCAACACGTTGCATTGCATGACTGAGTGTCCAGCTGCGATCTGCAACACGATCAGAAAGTAAAATATCGTTAAAAGTACTTTGTAAGTGAACCCTTACTAAAGTTGCTTCATCTGAATTCACACTGCCTTTAACTAATGCATAATGAAGCTGACCATCAATGGTATCTTTATAAGTAACTAAATCAAAATCACCATGCTCTGTGGGGAGTTTGCAGGTTGCAACTCGCTCAATGGTCGCTTCATTCAAATTACGGTATTCAATTAAATCAGCGATAGTACCAATTTTAATACCGTGCTCTTTGGCGACAATTTCTAAATCAGGGCGTCGTGCCATGGTGCCATCAGGGTTTAAAATCTCTACAATCACAGACGATGGTTCACAACCTGCTAAACGCGCTAAATCACAACCCGCCTCAGTGTGCCCAGCACGGGTCAAAACGCCCCCCGGCTGCGCCATAATTGGAAAAATATGACCCGGCTGAACGATATCTGCAGGGACTGCACCTTTGGCAACAGCAGCTTGAACAGTTCGCGCACGATCGGCAGCTGATATTCCGGTTGTGACCCCTTTTGCAGCTTCAATAGACATGGTGAAGTTAGTCGAGAACTGTGCACCGTTGTTACGTACCATTAAAGGTAAATCAAGCTGCTGACAACGTTCTTGTGTCAACGTCAAACAAATTAATCCACGTCCATATGTCGCCATAAAATTGATTGCTTCGGCACTGATGTGCTCGGCAGCCATAATTAAATCGCCTTCATTTTCTCGATCTTCATCATCCATCAAGATAACCATTTTACCGGCACGGATATCATCAATAATTTCTGCTGCGCTGTTGAGTTTCATTGCATACTCGCTTTTGCTGTTGTCATCTAAATAGCAGGCTATTTAAGGTTAAAATATGTTTAAGACTTTATAAAACCCGCTTGAGCTAATAAGTCCATTGAGACATTACTGGTTTGTGTTTGCTCATTCGCACCCGAACTGAGCAGGCGTTCCATATAACGAGCAAGTTGATCCACTTCTAAATTCACCTGACTGCCAACTCTAAAGTCAACAATAGTCGTTTGTTGCGCTGTATGTGGCACAATCGTTAGCTTAAAGCGATCTTGTTCAATCCCATTGACTGTTAAACTAATCCCATCAATACACACCGAACCTTTGTACGGAATGTATTTTAATAATCCATGAGGGGCACTTAGCCAATAATCGGTGGCACGGGCATTTTGTTCAATCGCGACAACCGTTGCAATGCCATCAATGTGCCCCGATACTAAATGTCCTCCTAAACGAGATGTAGGAGTCAGGGCTTTTTCTAAATTCACTTTCTGACCTACTTTGTACTCAGCAAACCCAGTTAAACTTAAAGTCTCATGAGAAACATCAGCAACAAAACCATCACTTTTAAGTTTTACGACTGTTAAGCACACCCCATTTGTGGCGATGCTATCACCGAGTTTAACGTCGCTTAAATCAAGCTCAGTACTGGTCACAGTCACACTGAGATCACCTCCCACTTTTTGTAAAGTGGTTAACTGGCCTACGGCCTCAATAATTCCTGTAAACATTTAGTTCTTTCATACTCTTTTTGGAGACGCAATAATTTTAAGATCTGAGTCTATAAGGCTCACTTCATCAATGGCCAAATCATAAACCTGATCCATAGATTCTAACACGGGAAGCTGTAAAAGGCTTTGTCCACTGGCACCTATTAATTTTGGTGCAAGATAAAAAATAAACTCATCAACCAAGGCTAATTCGGCAAATTTACCAGCCAAAGTATGGCCTGCTTCTAACCAAAGCTGATTCACCCCTAATTTCCCAAGTTGCTGACACGCATCCGTCAAGTCAACAAATCCATTTAACTCTTTGACAACCAGATGCTGAACGTAATGCGGCCAATGATGGTTATTTTCAAGCTCTGTGGTCAGAATGATAATTGGACTGTTGATTTGAAAAAAAGCCAAATCAGGCGTTAAGCGGTGTTTTGAGTCAACCACAACGCGGATTGGTTGTCGTAACTGCTCAGCAGGGAAAGGCGGTTCGAGCAACTCAGCATAGCGCACATTCATCTTTGCATTATCAACGAGTATCGTGTCGGCACCGGTTAGAATCGCACAACTTTTTGCTCGATAGTCTTGCACCTGCGCCCGAGCTTGCGGTCCGGTAATCCACTTGCTGGCACCATTTTTTAATGCCGTTTTACCATCTAAACTAGCGGCTAATTTGCACTGAATAAAAGGCATGCCTGTACGCATTCGTTTTAAAAAACCACGGTTCAGCGCTTCTGCTTGCGTTTGCATCAAACCAAACGCCGTTTCTATGCCCGCTTGATTTAAAATAGCGAGCCCTTTACCGCTGACTGCAGGGTTAGGGTCGACCATCGCTGCAATGACTTTGGACACACCCGCCTCGACTAATGCAACAGCGCACGGACCTGTGCGCCCCGTATGGGAGCAAGGCTCTAAAGTCACATACGCAACCGCCCCTTGAGCTTTATCTTGTGCTTCGGCAAGGGCATTGACTTCGGCATGGCCTTCGCCTGCTTTTTTATGGTACCCCTGGCCGACAATTTCACCATTGTTGACTAACACGCAGCCAACATTGGGGTTTGGTGTTGTGGTGTACATTCCATTGGCGGCAAGATTAATCGCCAGCGTCATATAATGATGATCTTGGGCTGTGAATTGGCTCACGTTATTCACCTAAGCGGGCGATTTCTTCGCCAAATTCTTTAATATCTTCGAAGGAACGATAAACAGATGCAAATCGGACATACGCTACTTTATCGAGCTTTTTCAGTGCTTCCATAATACATTCACCGACAATGTGGCTGGATATTTCTCGCTCACCCGTTGCCCTAAGTTGAGATTTAATTTGATGAACGACTTCTTCAACTTGCTCTGTACTAACAGGGCGTTTTTCAAGGGCGCGATGTAAGCCATTAAGCAACTTATCTTCGTTAAAAGGTTCGCGGCTGCCATCTTGCTTAATAACACGAGGCATCACCAATTCAGCCCCTTCAAATGTAGTAAATCGCTCATGACAATCAATGCACTCACGACGTCGACGCACCTGATGGCCACCACCCACCAATCGCGAGTCGATGACTTTCGTATCTTTTGCAGAACAAAATGGACAATACATTCTGAATTCCCGTTCAAATAAGCAGATTGAAACACAAGACCTAAACCGAAGTGCTTTCATGGCGTTGACATAAAAAAAGCCGCTTTAAAAAGCGGCCTTATCATAGCAAAAAATAGTTAGCTTGTGAGCTAAATTAATTTTGCAAGAAACAATTATGCGTAAACAGGTAACTTCTTACAAATTGCTTGTACTTTTTCTTTCACTTGTGCCTGAACTGACGCATCTTCAATGTTGTCAAGAACATCACAAATCCAGCCAGCTAGCTCTTTTGATTCTGCTTCTTTAAAACCACGACGAGTAATAGCAGGTGAACCAATACGCAAACCAGATGTTACAAATGGCGAACGTGGATCATTTGGCACTGAATTTTTGTTAACAGTAATGTTTGCATTACCTAACGCTGCATCTGCATCTTTACCTGTGATGTCTTTATCGATCAAATCAAGCAAAAATAGGTGGTTATCTGTTTTGCCTGATACCACTTTGTAACCACGCTCTTGCAACACTTCAACCATAGCTTGTGCATTTTTAACAACTTGAGCTTGATACGTTTTAAACTCTGGTTGTAACGCTTCTTTAAATGCGACGGCTTTAGCTGCAATAATGTGACATAAAGGACCACCTTGGCCACCAGGGAACACTGCACTATTTAATTTTTTATAAATCTCTTGATCACCACACGCAGAGATAATCAAACCACCACGAGGGCCGGCTAACGTTTTATGAGTTGTTGTTGAAACAACATGTGCGTGTGGCACTGGGCTTGGGTATACACCCGCAGCAATCAGACCTGCAACGTGAGCCATATCAACAAACAAATATGCATCGACTTTATCAGCGATTTCGCGGAATTTAGCCCAATCAACGATCCCTGAATACGCAGAAAAACCAGCAATAATCATTTTTGGTTTGTGCTCAAGCGCTAACGCTTCAACTTGTGCGTAATCGATTTCGCCTGTTTCTTCATTTAAACCATACTGAATCGCATTGTATGTTTTACCTGAAAAGTTAACATGAGAACCATGAGTTAAGTGACCGCCATGGGCTAAGCTCATACCCAATACGGTATCGTGTGGCTGTAACAATGCTTGGAATACTGCAGCATTTGCTTGAGAACCAGCATGCGGCTGAACGTTTGCGTAATCAGTACCAAATAACTCATTTGCGCGATCAATCGCTAACTGCTCAACAACGTCAACATGCTCACAACCACCATAGTAACGCTTACCAGGGTAACCTTCTGCATATTTGTTAGTAAGTTGAGAGCCTTGAGCCTCTAAAACGCGTGGGCTACAGTAGTTTTCTGAAGCGATCAGTTCAATATGCTCTTCTTGGCGAGCAGTTTCTTTATTAATAGCTTCAAATAACTCTGGATCAAAATCTGCGATGTTCATGCTGCGTTCTAACATGGGTTCTCCTAGTTGCAACGTAATAAAGGATCAAAGAAGGCGATATTGTACGCGCAAATAGCGTATTTGCCTACATTGACAAGGTGAGCATATTTAAACAGCAATTGAAATTTTTTCACAGTGCTTTAATAATGATATTTTTTAATCATTTACATAAATAATAAATATACACTTACAATAAACCATAAATAAATTTTATCACCACCAATTTTTTCCAAGTGAAATAAACACACTTGTTTCACCCCCCTTTGCAAACCCAACACCCAACGCAATTGGCCCTGCGCCGGTATCTGTTCCTAAGTAAACACTCCCGGACAGCAACAAGTCATCTAAATCAATTTGCTCAGCAAGCGACCAGACATTGCCAGCCTCAACACTTAATCCCGAATACAAGGGGTAATTGCTGAGATTCAATATATCGCGCCCTACATCATATTGATAAATGACAGCAGCAAAGGCTTTATGCGCACCAATCAGCGTATTTTTACCGTAGCCTGACAAATTTAAAAAACCACCTAACTCAGTCACATTGGCTGTAAACTCGCCCCTTTTATCTATTGTTGAAAAAGACGCTGCGCCGACCAGTGCATGATTATTAAGGGTCATAGCGCCTCGCCAATCAACTGTTAATTGTAATGAATCGGCGTCTTCGATAGGAGCAAAGTAATCATCATATTCTTCTTGGCGTTGGTGCACAGTGAATGCAAATTTATTGCCATCAGTTGGAAAATTAATGCTATTTAAATCATCGAAATTAAGCGAGAGGTAATACCCTTGCTGATTATAATCAGACACCTGCTTCGCCCAATCTTGGTTACGTAGTTCCCCTGACTCAGCAGCAAAACCAACTTCAACAACCCAGTCATTATTGAAATAGTACCCTGCCGCTACCTGCCCCAACAGGGACGTTTTTTGTAAATCAACATAAATACTTTCTGAGTTTTTCAACCGCCGCTCTTCTTTTAAATATCCAATTGAAGCAATACCATAAAAATCTTCAGTGCTATTCAATGGCTGATAAAACTCAGATTTAAGTGCCTTTTCGTAGCCTAGTGAAAGCTGATTTCGCCACTGAGCACCTAACTGGTTAAGGCCACTTTTTGTGTAAGCAATATCTAACGAGAGTACGGAGTCACTTTGAAAATCATCTTGGTAACTTGCGCCCACATCAAGAAAGTTTGGACCCCACGACTTAGCTTGGGTATTAAGCAACAGTATACGCCCTGTCGGCGTTTCTTTAAACGTGGCATCAACCGTTTCAAACGCATCTAAACCATACACACGATCAATGGCGTCTTGGACATCACGCTCTGTCACTAATGCACTTTGTTTGATGGCAAATTCCCGCAAAATAAGATCATTATGCACAGACGATTGATTGTTTAGTTCAATCGCCACCAACGGACGATTCATAGATGCAAACCACACTTCGCTGCGCTCAAAAGCTTGCTGTTTCAAGGTAAGGTATTGTGCTTCCTCCATACTTAACTGACTTAACTGTGACTTTTTTTCTATAGCCGCTTGCTGACCACGTTCAAGGGCTAGCGGTAAAACCGCCCAGTCAGTTGTGCTCAATGCTCCCACATCGGGTCGAATTAAAATATCTTCAGGAGTCATTTTTAGCAGCTGATGCTCTGTAGAAGCGCGGGTTAAAATCGTGGAGAGCTGCATCAGCACATCCACAGAATTTTGAATATGCTCTTTTTGAGCCAGTGAAGATCCAATATCGACAGCAATTACCACATCGGCACCCATCGCCTTAACGACATCGATAGGTAAATTATTGGCAATCCCGCCATCCACCAGCGTTTTCCCCTCTAATTCGATGGGTTGGACAACCCCCGGTACTGCGGCCGATGCCTGCATAGCATCAATAATACTGCCTGATGAAATAATCACTGCGTGACTGGTGACTAAATCAGTAGCAATGGCTCGAAATGGAATGGCTAAATCATCGAAACTATCAAATGAGCGGACTAAATTAGTTGAGCTTCTCAGTAATCGATTAACATTTTGCCCAGCAAGTAACCCTTTGGGTATTTTTAATTGCTGCTCTTCAATGCCTAATCGCAGCGGTAAGTTATAGGTATCACGATGTTGTTTGTTACGAACATTAAGTGAGTTACGCGGAATCGTATCTGAATACCCTTCATCCCAATTTGAATCAAGCATCACTTGCTCAATTTGAGCAGGGCTATAACCTAACGCATACATACCACCAACATACGCCCCAATACTGGTTCCTGCTATGTAATCAATCGGGATATTTAACTGCTCTAGCTCTTTTAATACACCGACATGGGCACTGCCTTTTGCCCCTCCGCCGCCAAGCACTAAACCGACTTTTAATCGCTCTTGAGCAGCTAGCTCAATTGAAAAAATGAGTAAAAAACTAATGACACTTATAATTCGGAACATGTGGGCACGATGATCAATACATTTAATAAGTAACTTACACAAAATAAACACAAAATGCGAAGCATGTTGACTCAAGCAATGGCAAAAGAAATGATCTATTCAATTCCATTGATGAATAACACTCCCTAATGTTTAAGATATAAATAACTCTTTTGATTACGCGAGTAGCCGCTATCTTTAATCTCACCGACAACAGACTATCCAGATAAAGCTCTCCCATAAAATACAAATCAAATGACTAAACACACCCAAGTACAGCTATTTCCATTTCAAACATTGCCCCAACTTGCGGGTTCTTCTAAAATAGCGCTAATTTCATCATTCAAAAGTGGATTTTTTAATGGCTCAGTATATTTATACTATGTCTCGGGTGAGCAAAGTTGTGCCGCCGAAACGTACAATTTTAAAAGATATTTCTTTATGTTTTTTCCCTGGAGCCAAAATTGGCGTACTCGGTTTAAATGGTTCAGGTAAATCAACCCTGCTACGCATTATGGCCGGCATAGACAAAGAATTTGAAGGTGAGGCACGTCCACAGCCTGGTACTAAAATTGGTTACCTGCCGCAAGAGCCGGTATTGGATGAATCAAAAACAGTGCGCGAAGTGGTTGAAGAAGCCGTCAGTGAAGTTAAAAATGCCCTGTCTCGCCTTGATGAAGTGTATAACGAATATGCATTAGACGGCGCTGATTTTGATGCATTAGCCAAAGAGCAAGGTGAGCTCGAAGCCATTATTCAAGCTCATGATGGTCATAACATTGATAACGTACTTGAGCGCGCTGCCGATGCACTTCGCTTACCTGAATGGGACGCTAAAGTCGCAACTCTGTCTGGTGGTGAGCGCCGCCGTGTTGCTATTTGTCGTTTATTGCTTGAAAAACCAGATATGCTTTTACTGGATGAACCGACCAACCATTTAGATGCTGAGTCTGTCGCATGGTTAGAGCGTTTCTTACATGATTACGAAGGTACCGTCGTGGCCATTACCCATGACCGATATTTCCTTGATAATGTAGCGGGTTGGATTTTAGAGCTGGACCGTGGCCATGGTATTCCGTGGGAAGGTAATTACTCTTCTTGGTTAGAGCAAAAAGACGCACGTCTTAAGCAAGAAGAAAAAGCCGAGCAAGCTCGACAAAAATCAATTGCGCAAGAGCTTGAATGGGTGCGCTCAAACCCTAAAGGCCGCCAAGCAAAATCAAAAGCGCGCATGGCTCAATTTACTGAAATGCAGCAATCTGATTACCAAAAACGAAATGAAACCAACGAGCTGTTCATTCCGCCTGGTCCTCGCTTAGGTGATAAAGTACTCGACGTTACCAATTTACGTAAGAGCTACGGCGATCGCGTCTTAATTGACGACTTGAGCTTCTCTATTCCTAAAGGTGCAATTGTCGGGATCATCGGTGCCAATGGTGCTGGTAAATCAACTTTATTCAGAATGTTAAGTGGCCAAGAGCAAGCTGATGCCGGTGAGATTGTCTTAGGTGAAACAGTCCAACTTGCAACAGTCGAGCAGTTCCGTGATGACATGAATGAAAACAATACCGTTTTCAACGAAGTCTCTGATGGACTGGATATGCTAAAAATTGGTAATTTTGAAATTCCAAGCCGTGCATACGTCAGCCGCTTTAACTTTAAAGGCAATGATCAACAAAAGTTCGTTAAAGAACTCTCTGGTGGTGAGCGTAACCGTTTACACTTAGCTAAGCTATTAAAAGCCGGTGGCAACATGATCTTACTCGATGAGCCAACCAATGACCTTGATGTTGAAACATTACGTGCCCTTGAAAATGCGATTTTAGAATTCCCTGGTAATGTAATGTGTATCTCACATGACCGTTGGTTCTTAGACCGCATCGCAACGCATATTTTAGATTACCGTGATGAAGGCCAAGTCAATTTCTTCGAAGGTAACTTTACTGAATATGAAGATTGGATGAAGAAAACATACGGTGCGGAGTCAATTCAACCAAAACGAATTAAATATAAACGCATTGGTTAACCCCCTCTCTAAAACGCCCTTTTATGGGCGTTTTTACTATTTATTCAATCAAATTTCACCTGTATCTCTGTTCAAGCAATTTAAAACACCCTAGCGCTATCTCACTCAGTTTGTTTTTAAATCTCTAAGATGTTAAAACGAATATAACTGCTATTATTGAGTTAATAATTAAGAGAAATTAACCACTAAAACAAGAGTGTTAATAATGGAAGATAGACGTCGCTTTACTCGCATTATTTTTTCAACGCCCGCTTTCCTATCGAACATGGGCATCATCTGGTCATGCACGCTTATCGACCTGTCGCTAAAAGGTGCATTAGTTGATAAACCCGATAACTGGCGTGATGGTGAAGTCAAAAATGTGCTTCTCACTTTCACTTTGGCCGATACGGATATCGAAATCACAATGAATATGAATGTGAGCCATGAAGCACAGCATCACTTAGGCTTGCAATGTGAACAAATAGACATCGATAGCGCGACCCACCTAAAACGCTTAATTGCCCTTAATGTCGGTGATGACTCTTTACTCGACCGCGACCTTGAAAACCTAGTCCACCCAGAATAAGCTACTTTTTGGCTGCAAATTGCAGCCTCTTTCGTTTGGAACCTTATCTCGTGCGTATTATTTTAACTCGCTTACACCTTTTTATTATTCTTATTGGCTATCACTCTGCGCTTTGGGCAACAGAGCAAGATTGGGGGCTTGGTGCTTTTGTTCGGCACGCTGAGATACCATTTGCGACTCAATCAGATACTGTCACAAGCTTTGTCCCTATGATGTTTTATCAAGGCGAGCATTTTTTTATTAAAGGCACCGAAGGTGGAATGCACTTTTGGCAAGACTCTCACAACGAAATAAATGTTATCGGTAGGCTTCGCTTTTTTGATATTCCTGCTCAATATCAAAATGCAGTCCAAGGAGACACTATCGACATTGGTCTGCAATGGCACCATCAACTAAACGCTCAGACCCACCTTGATAGCGAAATATTAAGTGATTTAAATGGCGATATTTATGGTCAATTTACAGCAAAGCAACGCTATGAATCTGGCCGCTGGGAATGGATGCCTGAAATTGGCGCAAGGCTCAAAACCAGTGCATTTAACAGTCGTTATTATGCCCTAGAGCTTTTAACAAATGAATCTATCGGAGCTGGCATTGAGTTTAATACTAAACTAACAGGCCGTTACCATGTAGGGTCTAATTTTTATTTACTGGGCTCAATAGGCGCCAATACTCTCGATCAAAATGCCAAGCATGCCAGTGCTACCGACAAAGATTGGCAAGCTGAGGCCTATTTGGGCTTCGCTCTGTTCAATGATAAAACTCAAACAAAGAAAAAACATTTGCGACAATCTGGCTATATTCGTGCAGCCCATGGCTGGGCTACCCCATCAAACATTGGCGAGATCCTCAGTGGTAACACAGTTAAAGACCAATATAATAATCAATTAACATCTATTTTCTATGGGTTGCCTTTAACCGACGAAGTGCTGGGAATGCCCCTAGATGTTTACCTTACCCCTGGATTTGTTTTTCATCATGAATCTCAAGTGCAGGAGCGCATTGAAGAGTACGTACTGGGTATTAAAGCGTACTACACTTTTTCTTGGCCGGTACGCTGGCGCCTTGGCGTTGCTGAAGGACTATCCTATGTCTCTGATATTACTTACATCGAACGAAGTGAAATGGAGCGAAAAGGCTATCGACCTAGTGAGCTATTAAATTATCTCGACTTTACAATTGATGTAAATTTGGGCGATGTATTTAATATTTCGCAATGGAAAAAAACGTGGCTCGGCTACAGTATCCATCACCGCTCAGCTATTTTTGAGTCGGCCTCACAATTTGGCAGAATAAAAGGAGGCAGTAACTATAATACCCTTTACATACAAGTCCATTTTTGAGCATTTCCCTCAATCAAACCCAGTTTATCGCTGGCTTTTTTAAATGGGATACGTATGATCATCACATTCATGATTTAGGGTCAATCCCATGCAAAAAATAGTACTCGCAACAGGTAATCAAGGCAAAGTGAACGAGCTAGCGGCGATGCTGGATAATCTCAAAATCGAAGTGATTGCACAAAGTGAATTCAGCGTGCCTGACGTTGCCGAAACTGGCACTACCTTTATTGAAAATGCGATCATCAAAGCACGCCATGCCGCAAAAATTACTGGTTTACCTGCTATCGCTGATGATTCAGGCCTAGAAGTGGATGCCTTACGCGGTGCGCCGGGTATTTACTCGGCACGCTTTGCCGGTGACAATGCCAGTGATCGCGATAATATTGACAAATTACTCTCAGAGTTAAAGGGCGTACCAAAGCAAAAACGCACCGCTCGTTTTTGGTGTGTACTGGTTTTGATGCGCCATGCTGATGATCCTACGCCGCTGATATGTCAAGCCAGCTGGGAAGGAATGATTACCGAACAACCAGTGGGTGACGCTGGGTTTGGCTATGATCCGGTCTTTTATATTCCAAACTTAAACACGACCTCTGCAGAGCTTTCAAAAGCGGATAAAAACGCAATTAGCCACCGTGGCCAAGCATTACAACAACTTCTCACTCATTTGCAGGCTCAACTGTGATTTTACCCCCTCTGAGCTTATATGTTCATATTCCGTGGTGCGTGCAAAAATGCCCGTACTGTGACTTCAACAGCCACGGCCAAAAAGGTGAGATACCAGAAACCGCCTATGTTCAGCATTTATTAGATGATTTACATCAAGATTTACACTTTGTACAAGGGCGAAAACTTCACTCTATATTTATTGGCGGCGGCACTCCTAGCTTAATGTCTGAGCAAGCTATTCATGATTTACTCGCTGGCATTGAGCAAGCAATACCCTTCACTGAAAACATCGAAATCACGCTCGAAGCTAACCCTGGCACCGTCGAAGCAGGGCGCTTTGAAGGTTATGTGCGTGCTGGCGTCAATCGAATCTCGATTGGTGTTCAGAGCATGCAAAATGACAAGCTCAAAGCTCTGGGCCGAATCCATGATGCCAACGAAGCCATCAAAGCTGCAGAGCATGCTCACTTAGCGGGGCTTAACAGCTTTAACCTTGATTTAATGCACGGTTTACCTGGACAAAGTCTTGATGATGCCTTGAATGATTTAAAAACGATTATCGAGTTAAAGCCCAAACACATTTCGTGGTATCAACTGACTATTGAGCCCAATACGCAATTTCACTCTAAACCCCCAACTTTGCCCGAAGATGACATTTTATGGGACATTCAGGAACAAGGTCAGGCTATGCTTGCCAAAGCTGGGTATGAACAATATGAAATTTCAGGCTATAGCCAGCCCGGCTACCAATGTCAGCACAACCTCAATTATTGGCGCTTTGGTGACTATTTAGGTATAGGCTGCGGCGCGCATGGTAAAATCACTTTACCCGAAAAAGAATGCTTAATTCGCACAGAAAAAGTGAAGCACCCCAAAGGGTATATGGATTTAACCAAACCCTATATTTATAAACGTTGGCAAGTTGAACATTCAGATTTAGCATTTGAATTTTTTATGAATCGCTTACGTCTATTTGAAGCCTGTGACAAAACAGCTTTTCATGAATTGACGGGATTGCCTCTGCACCAAGTTGAAGCTGCATTTGAACACGCTATAAAACAGGGATTACTGCAGCATACCGCGCAACAATGGCAAGTAACCGTAAAAGGGCACCGATATCTCAACAACTTGTTAGAATTGTTTGTCTAACCTAAAGTTAAAAAATTGTTACAAAATGGCTCTTAAGGCAAAGAGCCAAATACACTACAATCCATTATCAAAAATCAAAAAGGTAATAAATGATGCGTAAAATGACTCTCATAGCAGCCACTATTAGTGCTGCTCTTTTGGCTGGCTGCCAACAAGCGCCAAACGCACAAAGCACACCTGCGCCCGCTCAAGTTCAAGTTGTGGCCAGCGAAGTCGAAAAAGCGAATGCATTTTTTGAAGAAGTCTTCATGCGCGGCGTCATGCGAAGCCCTGTCTATCAAACATACATGGGCATTAAACAAGATTACGATAAATGGGATGATGGTTCAGAAGAGCGTGCCCTTGAAGACTTAGCACTGACCAAGAAAGATTTAGCCACTTTAATGACCATTAATCGCGATCAACTGGATCCTATTACACAAACCAGTTATGACCTATTCAAACAAGGGTTAGAAGAGAACATCGCGGATTTCAAATGGCGTTATCATAACTATCCAGTGAATCAAATGTTCGGCACACATTCTATGGTACCGGCATTTTTGATTAACCAACACCAGATCAGCGACGTAGCCGATGCAAAAGCTTATATTTCTCGTCTAAATGGTGTGCCGACTGTATTTGAGCAGCTTGAAAAAGACCTCGAAGTCCGTGCGCAAAAAGGCATTATCGCTCCAAAGTTTGTCTTTCCTCATGTAATTGATTCAAGTAAAAACATCATTAAAGGTGCACCATTTGAACAAGGTGAAGATTCTACACTTCTTGCTGACTTTACTCGAAAAGTGACAGCACTCGACATTGAAGAGTCAGAAAAAAAAGCTTTAATCAGTGAAGCTACACAAAGCCTTAAAGTGGCGATCAAACCGGCTTATAGCAAGTTAATTAGCTACTTAGAGCAACTTGAAAAACGCGCTGATGAACGTGATGGTGCGTGGAAATTCCCTGATGGCGAAGCGTTTTATAACAACGCCCTAGCCCGTACCACTACAACCGCTCTTACCGCGAAAGAAATCCACGCGATTGGTTTAAGTGAAGTAGCCCGTATTCATGATGAAATGCGTGAAATAAAAGAAAAAGTTGGCTTTAAAGGTGACTTAGCTGCTTTTATGGAATTCATGAAAACTGACAAGCAATTCTATTACCCCAATACCGCAGAAGGTAAGCAAGCGTATTTAGATGAAGCTGTTAAAGTCATTGACGATATGAAAGCACGTTTAGACGAGTTATTTATCATCAAACCTAAAGCGGATTTACAAGTTAAAGCCGTTGAAGCATTCCGTGAAAAAGCCGCCGGTAAAGCGTTTTATCAACAACCAGCGCCAGATGGTTCGCGTCCAGGCATTTACTATGCGAACTTGTATGACATGGAAGCAATGCCAACTTATCAGTTAGAAGCACTGGCTTATCATGAAGGTGTGCCAGGCCACCATATGCAAATTGCGATTGCGCAAGAGTTAGAGGGTATTCCAAAATTCCGTAAGTTTGGTGGTTACACAGCCTATGTTGAAGGTTGGGGTTTATACTCTGAACTTGTTCCAAAAGAGATGGGCTTATATGCAGATCCGTACTCTGATTTTGGTCGCCTCGCGATGGAACTCTGGCGCGCCTGTCGCTTAGTCGTCGACACAGGTATTCACGCGATGAAATGGACTCGCCAAGAAGGGATTGATTACTATGTAAACAACACGCCGAATGCGACGTCTGACGGTGTCAAAATGGTTGAGCGTCATGTTGTCATGCCATCACAAGCAACGGCTTATAAAATCGGTATGCTGAAAATTCAAGAGCTACGCGAACATGCTAAAAAGCAGTTGGGTGATAAGTTTGATATTCGCCAATTCCATGATGTTGTACTAAAAAATGGACCGCTTCCACTTAATGTTTTAGAACGTTATGTTGATGAGTATATCGCTTCAGCCGGAAAAGCTTAATTCAATACAAACAAAGCTTAAGCTAATAAAAAACCAGTCATTGTTATGACTGGTTTTTTTGTTTCATGAAATCGTTATTGGCAATTAGCGACATACCTGAGCGGCACATCAATATCCCCTTCAATACAGTCAATGGTCATATAAGTTGAAGCATTGAGCATCTCTATTCCGTTCAAGTAAACATTAAAGCTAGATGATGGCTTGCTTAACAATCGCCAATAATTTGATTTTAAGATATATCGCGCTTCCCAAATTGGAGGTGGTGGTGGGTAACACTCACCTCTAGCTGAATATAAACAAGGCTCAGGATCATGACATTGGTAAGCTCTTGTCGAATTAACAGCGCTGGTGTATGGGCACTGAGGAGGCGGGTAATAAGCTGAAGCCTTATTGACATTGATACTGTAAACTGGTTGAACAACTCTTTCGTAAACATGATCAGAGTTTTTACGCCACTTTCTTTCCACCTCTTCAAAACTAGGTGTTGTGTAAGGTAAGTGTGGGTTAATCGGATCCGGTTTTGACACTAAATTAGTCAGCACATTTCGCGGGCTAAAAACAGGGATGAATAACTCTTTTCTTAATACATGTAATAAGTTGTTTTTTATTCTATTTTTTTGACTCGCGTCTTGCGGTGATTGTGAAGTTAAGCCATTACTATGGAAATACAGTACTGAGATACCACTGCGGTTATTTATGGCTTGGGTTAATATTCTATCTAGTTTACTTTTAGTAATTGACCAATAACGATTCTCTATCATTTTTGTAATCATATACTTAACTAAATCACGCCATTTTACAGTAACGCGCGCATCTCTAAGTTGAGTATTCGTTTTCAATTTCCAATCTGTTAATAATTGGATTTCAGCATCCCAACTAGAACCTGTCACCAATAAATCTGAAATAGCCATATCCCAACCAGGAAGTGTTTGCCCCTTAAATGGAATATCTTGATTGATACTCCCTGCGATGGGCAACATGGCTAAAAATGAAGATAAAAAGTCAACTTCTTGCCAGTTTCCTTGATCGTCCAAAGCCTTACAAACAGGGATTTGAATTGGCCCATTTGGGCTTTGCCATATTTCAATGTCACAAGTGGTTTTTAGTTGTCCGTCATTATCTAACTGAAAACCTGCCAATAATACACGAGTATCCGCGGCTGATATCTCAGCCGGTTTAATCAACAAACCTTTGCTTGACGCTTCTGCATTTAATCTTGCAATCAAAGAAGTGCGACTCAATGCATTAAACTTTCCTTCAAAATTCACCGCACTTTCACCAGAAAAAGGGCCTGTTTCGATGGTGGTTGCAAACACTGAAAACGCCGGACTATTACCGACCCTTTTAATGCCGCCAACTTTAGGGATATACCACACGGTTCGGCGATTTAACGAATCAGAGAATAAATGAAATTCTCTTTGGATATCAACGCTAAATCGGCTGGCGATATTATCAACTTCAGGCGATACTGGAGTTGCACTGCTCTGATTGCTAACGATTAAGCACAATACAATGGCGCATATCAGCTGCAGCTTGAAATACATGACTTTCATTTAACCTTCTTATTATTCAATTTATTATTTTTGCAAAGCACTTCGTTGTGTAAATCAACACAGCCATTTTTTATCCAACGGCTAATTAAAGAAGTCACTTCCATGGGGACTGGGGGTTTGGTCATTGGCATGCCAGGGCGCTTAGCTCCAATCCCAAATTGAGATTCTTTTTTCCGAGTCACTAACCGAGCATATAAATCAAACGGGTCATTGGTGGTTACCCAACGAGTAATACCAGCTTCAGAGGTATCAAAAGCACGATTTGCTCGCCCTTCAATACCATGACAATGAACGCAGCTATTATCTCGCCACAGTCGTTTCCAAAGATAAAAACGCTCTCCCTTTGAAAGTGGGGAACTCTCATCTTGTTTAAAAATAGTGGGAATATCGCGGAGTGAATTATCTAGTTGACGCTCTTGATTGGCGCGCTCAATATTAAAAAAAGCAGCCAATTGCGTAGCTTCAGCTTTAGTTATTGCAACAGTTGGCATATTACGTTCGGGCGTATCAGTAGTTGACAATTTATTGGCATACTTAAATAACCACCGCTCCGAAAATAAGCTAAGCCCGACAGTGTTGTAACCACTCACAACACTATCTCTATGACACGCTGCGCATTTTCTTTCAAAAACAGTCTCGCCAACTAAAGTAGCAGTGGCATCATCTGATGGAGTTACATTATTACTGCTACTTTTTGTTGATGGGGCTAGCCATTGAGCGAAATGCTCTAAGCTTTGCTTTGATAATTTTGGGTATGCCATCATCGTTGGTGCTTGGCAACTTCCAGACTGATCACACTTGCCGAACGGTCTTTTCAAAAAACCTTCCAAAGAAACACGATCAAATCGCTCTCGTTTGGCGGAATGTCTCACTGGGTTAAGAGGCGCATTTAAATAAGATAAAGCATGATGGCCGATTAGCTTCAATTTAGTGTCACTAACAGGCAAGCTAAAATAGCGTTTATCTTTTTCTCCTGAATTAAACTTAACCGCAATCTGGGTAATTTCTTGATGACAACCAAAACATTGCGCATCTGTCCATTTACCAAACCCATTAGAAAAGCGCTCTTCGACCACGATACGGTTGTCGGTATGACATCCTTGGCACTCACTAATTAAGGTGTCTACTTCGGCTTGGCTCTCATAAGAAAGTGAAAGCAAAAGTAGAGCCCAAATCAGTATTAAGTAACGAATCAACTTAAAAGTTCACACTCAAAATTTGCTCTTGACTACCTGGGACAGTCACTTCAACCTGCTGTTCCACCTTGCTTTTATCAAGTAATAATGTGGCTGAAGTCGAAAACTCATGTAAATCGATGAAGCGTTTCCAATCAGTATATTCAAGCTGCTCACCATTGGTTTTATCACTTCGAAACAATGAGCTCGCATATTGAGCACTTTGAAAAAGCACCTTGTATGCATCGCCTGTATAGCGCTCTTTTGGCACATCCAGCACCAAGATGGAGTCATCCACTAATGCAGACACAATAGCAGGTGCATCCATATAAACAGCAGGTGTCGCTGAACTTAAAATATTGTAACTAACATTGATGACTTTATTTTGATTAATAAAATCAACTATCTCAGCTTCTTGTTGTTCATTACTAGTTTGATATTTTAACTGTAAAGAACAGACGCTCGGGTAATTCCCTGTATTAGATTGAAGGTTGTAATAAATTCCATAATCCTTCAATTTATTGACCAATGCGTCTGTTGCTTCACATAAAATAGCGTCTGTTGGTAAAATGTTTTGTCGAATATCAAGGATGCTATTAGCAGAAACAAAATCAGTATAGACATTATTATTATGGCTTTGTGGAAAAGCTCTAACCGTAATTCGTTTTATTCCCCAACCGGCGCTAGAAGGTCCCACTACTTTTTGTTGTATATCTTTATACCAAAAGGCACCACGATTGGAGGTTGTACCTTTTATTGGCGCATACAGTAAGTCTTGCGTTTCGATTGCGCTGGCAAAATCTATTTCATCTAATGTCGTCGCACCAACGTTGATACATGTTAAACCACTAAAAAGTAGCGTGCTCAATACTATTTTTGTATTCATTTTTCTTCCTACTTGGAGCTGATAAATAAGGCCATAAAGCTTGAAACCTTAACTGGGTTTCAAGCTCAATATGTACTGTGGATAATTATTGACCCGCGATATTTCTACACGCAGCATCATCCATATCCCAAGTTACTTGCGTACCAAATCCACCACGAACACATTGAATATTCATATTTGTAGCGGCATTAGTCACACTTGAACCTGGATTCCAAGATACGTAACGAGTTTCGTTACGTTTAAATACTAATTTTTCATAATTAGCTCTTAAGGTGTACATGGCTGTGGCTTCTCTATTCACATCACCAATTTGAGATTGGCCATAATCACGCATCTCATTAAACAATTCATCACGCATTTCTTTGCGAACTGCTTCAACTGTTTGAATGAAGTGCTCTTCAGAAGTTGGTTCTTTGGCATATGAACCATCTGCTTGTAAATACTCAACTGTAATACCCGATTCACCATTTTGGTTATCAAGTAAACGCTTGAAGAAAGTCCCAATTTCAACTTCTAAGCAAGCATTATTATGAATTGCAAAAAAAGTGCTCGCTTGCTCAAAAGTACGTGACCAATCAATATTGATTCTTGCTACACGCACTTTTTTGACTGTGGTCAGTTCCCACTCAGCTACAGCTTGAATATTCGCATCCCAGTTTGAGCCCGTTTCCATCCACTCTTGAATCGTGAAATCCCAATCAGGCATGCTGGTCGCTTGGAATGGGATATAAGTCGATACAGTGCTATTCCCTCGTGGGGTCGCAGCTCTAAATTTCGACAGGAAGTCAGTATTAACCCACTCTCCTTGGTTATTTAATGCCTTACATACCGGAATAAGCACAGTGCCATTAGGGCCTGTCCACTCTTCAGTATCACAATGAGTGTCAATTCGACCATCATTACCAACAACCAAATCAGTTAATAAAAACTTAGTTGTTACTTTTGCAGCTTGAGCTGGAGCGACTCGAAATCCTTGAGCTTGTGCTTCACTTTCTAGCTTTAAAAGCGCACCACGGTCACCTGAGGTATTAAATGCACCACCAAAATGAACTAAATTTTGGCCTGCAAAAATACCCGTCCAAGGTGCGCGAGAATAAACTGAAAAACGAGGTTTAGGGGCGGAAGTGCTGGCTCCCGACAAAGCAATTTGGCCTACTTTAGGAACATACCAAACTAAGTTTTGATCAGCAGAATCAGCATATAAATTATATGCTTGCTGAGTATCGACAGAGAAAAAGCCTTGAACATCTTTTTCTGATTGATCTAATGGCGCAGCGGTTGCAAATGCTGAAAAAGCAGCAGCAGTCAATGCTAATGCTAGTTTCGATTTTTTGATTGTTGATGTCATGATATTTATCTAATCTCTTAAATTTTAAGTGTATTGTTTAAATTAACGTTCCCTTGACAAATACTTGTTACAACTCAAACCTATAAAGCACCTACCTGATTACATATATTTAAATCCCTCAGTAATCAGATAAATATTTTCATAAATTCAATGTACAAAGGTTCTTAAGCCCAAAGATGATTTAATCTTCATTAAACCGACATGAAAGCTCGATATGATTCTCTGGGATGAAAATTTTAAAAACAATTAAACCTGATAAATATACCAGTACCCATAAAAGGCACTATGAATCACTAATAATTCTTGTTATCATTATTTATAAGAAGTTTTTATTAGATTAATTGAAATGATTAATACGGCGTGGGCACGAGTCAAATTAAACAGTTTAAAACCAGCAATAAGTTCGTACTTGTTTAAAAGAAAAACAACTAAAAAATCTCTAATTAGTAACTTTAAAGTAAAAAAATCAGATTACCAAACTGACTTAAAATTGACATCAAACGGTCACAAATCCGAAATTGAAATTGAAATTTATATAAAAATAAACAAAACCAGTATTTACAATAAGAAATCTTCAACTATTAATCACAGTCCCAACTTAATAATTAAATTGGCATTAACATCAATAATTAATTTTATTAAATCCAAAAACCATCCTATGCAACCATTAAAAATAGCTATTCATACATGCTATTAATTCGCTAAAATTCTAAATTAATATGTTAACTTTCATTTTTAGCTTTTATTACTTGCAACTTTATTTAAATTAATGGTGAACTAAGTGCTCTCTGAAGTAACAACTAATAACCTAAAAGGCTCAACAAGAAAACTCGAAATAGTGAATTCGCTAGCTGAGTTAGAATGTGAAATAAAGTGCATAGCAAAAAATTTAAACGCTATCAGTTACGCACTCTGTGTTTTTTCTGTCGATCTACCAGAGAAAGATTCTGTAAATATATATGGAACTCTAGGCAGTGCACTTTCTCAATTAATCATAGAAAGTCAGTTAATTAAATCTTATTGTCAATCAGATTTCAAACCAATTAGAATCAACGAAATAAGTAATTACTACCAATTAAAAGATTTAAAAAAGAAAAAAGCTTTTTATATTTTTAGCGACACATTACTCATTCCTTTTAAAGGTTCAGCATATGAATATGGCTGCTTAATATTAAGAACAAAAGATGAAAAAACACTAAAAGACGAGTATTTTAAATCTATTGTCCGTGTTCAATATATGTATGATGCATTTAAAAGAAGTAAAAAAGGTAAAGCAAATGAAATAAAATTCACGAAACGGGAGATTGAGTGCTTAAAATGGGCAACTGAAGGAAAAACATCGTGGGAAATAAGCCAAATATTAACCATCACAGACCGAACAGTTAATTATCATATTGCTAATTGCATTCGAAAAACTAATAGCACGAATAGGCAACAAGCTATCGCAAAGTTTTGTGCCATGGGTTTTGTATAGATTAATTGTTAAATATATTCCCCTTTCAATGCCAGTATAAAAAACTGTTATTGACTAAAATCAACATGTATATCTAGTGATTTATAACAAAGAGCAACCTTTGGAGTTAAGCTCGCACCGATGTCCGTGATAAAACTCAATATCTTGATGCAAAATACATTCATCAGTATCGATATTAATAATATCGCGCATTTGTTCAAGTAAACACCAAAAGCTGAGATCGCCCATAAATATCACTTCTTCTTGGTTTTGATTCGCACCAAATAATTGCGCCAATGATAAAGGCCCATTCGCGAGGGCTTCTATAATTTGCCATTGAGTCCGATTATAACCATGATTCAAACGCTTCTCTTCTAAGTAACGTATCATCGCAGGTTTAAGATTTGGCCAAAACTTAAAATCAAGTGTCAATGTATGCTCGAGCATACTCAGAGAAGTCACCAGCCCTAACCACACTTGTTCAGCTAATTGAATAAACTCAGCGCTGGGATTAAAACGACTTTGATAATGTTGTGATATTTGTTCTGGATTTAAATCGTGAGGCGGCAAATACTCCGGAAGCATCACGATAAAAAGCTGGTTTAATGGTCGACCCGTTGCTCGGTACCAAGCTAAAAACTGCAACCCTATTAAGGCATCAAATAGTTCTGGAGTCAGCCATAGCGTGATAGCTTCATGCTCAGGTAATTGAAGCAGTGTATCATCACGCTCAGCGAATTTTTCTTGTACAATTTTTAAATCAATACAAAAATATTCAGCCAAAAAATGACCGCGTATTTCGCTGATGTCTTTTAAGTCAGTATGAGCCGTAATTTGCCCTTCATGTAAAGCATCTTGCCAAGCCTGAAACTCACCTTGAATACCGATTCTTTTAAGGTATAAATTCGCATTATCGCCATTGGTAATATGAAGCATCGCTGATTAGCCCATTAATCTGATAAGTAATATTCGACGGTTGAAACTACACGCACGTGTTTAATGTGTGGGGTATTGGAATCGCGATCTGATATGCTAAATTGCCCTTGTCGCGCAGATTTTATTTTACCTAATTTCGATTTCGAGTCATTTGCAAATTTCTCGGCAACTTCGCGTGCTTGCTCGGTCGCCGTTTGGATCATCTGTGGTTTGAGATCATTTAAACCGGTAAAAGAATATTGCACTCTGCTTTCGTAATTTTGTCCTGCTATCGCAATATTTTGCTTCGCTAGCTGGCTAATTTTACTTAATGCATTATTTACTTTTTCAGGCTCTTGGCTATGCACCGTGATGGTTGAGCGAACTAGATAACGATATTGAACGCCTTGATTATTACTATATTGATCGGCCAACTTATCAATCACCGCCAACGCCCCTAACGACACGTCATTTGGATCAAAGCCATGTAGAGCCAAAAATGCATTAATCGCTTCATTTTTGGATTGAACCTGTTCAATAAGCTCAGCTAAATCATTGCCTGTGTCGCTAAATTGAATTGGCCAAATAACGGTGTCGGCGAGTACTTCTTGTTCAGCAAGCCCTTTGACTAAAACGGTACGCTCCATCGCTTTGTACTCAAGTAAACCCGTTTTGATTTGCCAGCCTAATGAACTCAAACCAATAGCCAATAACGCCCCTAAAATCAGCGGTTGTTTAATCGAAAATCTCTCCATGGCGTTCTTCCTTTATTATCTAATTTTTTAACCTAATACAGATAACACTTTGACATCTTGGTCAAAACCAAGCAATACATCTAACTCTGAAGTTGGCACCGAAATGTAATCACCTTGTTTTACCGAAAGTGATGAACCATCGACAGTCACCGTGCCATGACCGCTGAGTACATAAATGCGTTCAGTTTTTTGGTAATTAACCATTAAAGGTATCGACTTTTTGATAAACATCAAATGCTCTGTGCCCGTTTCAGGCGATCCTAAGGAATGAACAGTGACTAAATCTTGTTGATGGGATGGGATCATGTGTTTTAAATCAATAGCACTTGCACCTAAGGCTGCACAAATAAGCAATAAGGTCATGTTGACGCCTGTAAGATAAATAAAAATAAGCGTTTAGCTTGTTACAATATAACGACACTATAAACTAACCGCTAATTGGAATCTAATTCTAAACACGCTAGTTTATGGCTAAATCGGCCAAACAAGGCCTCTAAACAGCATATTTGAGGGAAGAATATGAGTGTAAAGCGGATCAGTCAGTTTTTTAATCCTCGCTCTGTCGCGGTCATTGGCGCTTCGAATCAAACGAACCGAGCTGGGTTTGTTGTGATGAGAAATTTACTACAGGGCGGATTTAATGGGCCCATTATGCCTGTTACACCAAAATATAAAGCCGTTCATGGCGTACTCGCTTACCCTGATATCGCTTCTTTGCCGCAAGTCCCTGATTTAGCTATTTTATGCACCAATAAACATATCTCAATCGCATTAATCAAAGCGCTCGGCGAAAAAGGCTGTAAGCATGCCATTTTAATCGCCTCAGGTTTTAAAGAAGCGCAAAAACAAGCATTACAACAAGCTGCGAAAGAACATGGGGTTAACTTACTTGGCCCAAACTGCTTGGGTCTGCTGATCCCAAGTATTGGCCTGAATGCGAGCTTTTCTCATACTATCGCAAGCCCTGGTAAATTAGCTTTTATTTCTCAATCAGCTGCGGTGTGCTCAACCATTTTGGACTGGGCACAAAATAAAGGCATTGGCTTTTCTTATTTTGTTTCTATGGGTGATTGCTGCGACATAGATTTCCACGAGTTAATTGACTTTTTAGGGCGCGACCCTAAAACCCAAGCCATCTTGTTGTATATCGATAATATCGCCAATGCACGCAGCTTTATCTCGGCCGCACGCGCTGCAGCAGTCAATAAGCCCGTTATTGCGATTAAAACCGGCAAAACCAATTTAGGTGCAGCGGCTGCTCAACTGCATACAGGCGGTTATACCAGCGCAGATGCTGTTTACGATGCGATGTTCCAACGCGCAGGTATGCTACGAGTAAACGACTTACGAGAGCTCTTTGCTGCCACGCAGACCCTAGCACTTCATCCAAAACTTCTTAAAAAAGAGCACTTAACTGTGTTAACGAACGGCGGTGGCCCAGGTGTAATGTCTGTTGATACCTTAATCCAAAGCTCAGGTCGCCTTGCGACACTTAGTGAGGATACCATTCAGCAACTCAATAAAGTCATGCCGCAAGATGACATGATTGCAAACCCTGTTGATATTTTTGGTGATTCTGATCCGAGCCGCTATCAAAAAACCCTTGAAATACTGCTAAAAGCGCCTGAGGTTGATAATTTATTAATTTTACACAGCCCATCTGCGTTAGCCCCCAGCGAAGAGTACGCAAAAATTATCGTCGATACCGTTAATGCCCTTCCAAAAATGCAGCGCCCTTATGTTTTGACTAATTTCATGGGTGAAGATGCCGCTTATGCTGCACGCAAAGTGTGTAATTTGGGTGGGATCCCAACCTATCGCACCCCTGAAGGTGCTGTTGGGGCGTTTATGCATTTAGTGCAATATCGTCGCAACCAAAAGCATTTAACCCAAACACCTGAATCATTGCCACAGTCGTACAGTGTTGATAATCGTTCAGCCAAAAAAATGATTAAACAGCATTTACTCGACGAACAAAGCTATTTATCAACCTATCAAACCCGACCTATTTTGCAACATTACGGCATTGATATCATTCAAACCGAAGTGGCACTCACTCCAAGTGAAGCAAAGGAGCAAGCCCAAGAATTAGGGTTCCCAATCGCACTCAAACTGATTAGCCCCAGTATTGAATCAAAATCTGATGTGGGTGGAGTTGTGCTTAATTTAAATGATGGCGATGAAGTCGAGCAAACAGCTTTTGCGATGTTGTTACGCATCAAACAAACCTATCCGGATGCCATTATTGAGGGCTTTTCATTACAAAAAATGGCGCCAAGAGCGGGTGCACAAGAGCTTCGCATCGCAATCAAGAGTGATCCCTGTTTTGGACCCGTTATCTTGCTCGGCGAATCCGGGACAGGTTTGAGTTACGCTCAGGCGGCTGTTGCGCTTCCCCCTCTTAATATGAACTTAGCTAAGTATTTAATTGCTGCCGCTCACGATAAAGGCTTTATCAAAGACAAACACCTTCCTGATAAAATTGATAAATACACTTTATGCGCCTTATTGACTCGTGTGTCACAACTGATTGTTGATCAACCCGATATTGCTTCTCTTGAGCTCAATCCTGTGCTGGCTATTGATGGTCAATTTTTAGTGCTTGATGCAATGATGACGCTAAAAAAATATCAAATTAAAGGCACGAAACGCCTCTGTATTCGCCCGTATCCGAAAGAATTAGAGCAGATCATTACCTTAAAAGATGGTTCGACAGCTTTACTGCGGCCAATAAAACCAGAAGATGAAGCGGCCCACAGAGAATTTGATTTATCCCTCAGCAAAGAAGATCGCTACAAGCGTTTCTTTGGGGAGTTGCCTGATTTTAGCCATGAACAACTAGCAAAAATGACTCAGATTGATTATGACCGTGAAATGGCCTTTATTGTGTCTAAAGAAACATCACAAGGTTGGCAAACTCTAGGGGTGTCACGTGTGCTAATGGATCCTGATAACCATGAAGCCGAATTTGCGATTGTGATCCGATCAGACCTAAAAGGTTTAGGCCTTGGTAGAGTATTGATGCAAAGTGCAATCGACCATTGTAAAAATCAGCAAGTGTCTATCATTAGCGGCATTACGTTACCTGAAAATACCGGTATGATTGCATTAGCCAAAAAACTAGGGTTTATCGTGAAGCGAGACTTTGAAGAGGGCACCGTTACTATGGCGCTCGATCTCACCACCTGACGCTTCAAAAAAAGTAGTCTAAAGATTGTATCAAAGGCTTATAGTTCTTAAACTAATCAATAATTTAAATAGATTGGATTACACTGTGCGCGCGATTCGACAAGTTCTCGCCGAGATCCTTGAAGGCTCTGGCAAAAATGTAAACAAAGGTCGCTGGCTTGATGCTGTATTAGTGCTACTGATTAGTATTAATATTATTGCCATAGTGCTTGAGTCCGTCAGCTCCATCGCCCAAGCGCACAAACAATTGTTTATTTGGATTGAAATAATTTCTGTCGCGATATTTACGATTGAATATTTCACCCGAATTTGGGTGAGCGTTGATTTAGAGCAATATGAACACGCAACAGATAGCCCATTCAAAATTCGTATCAAGTATATGTTTAGCCCGCTAGCCCTTATTGACCTAATAGCTATTTTGCCATTTTATTTAATGTTTTTTATTAATCTTGATTTAAGATTTTTACGTGCTTTACGTTTATTGCGGATCTTCAAACTCACTCGCTACTCCCGTGCGATGCAACTACTGTTGCAATCATTTAAAGAAGAAAGTAACTCACTCCTCGCTGCTTTTTTTATTATGGCTGTTGTTTTAATCATGGCTTCGTGCGGCATATATTTACTCGAACATGATATTCAACCAGACAAATTTGGGTCAATTCCTGCGGCAATGTGGTGGGCAATGGCGACCCTCACCACCGTTGGATACGGTGACGTTGTGCCAATTACCCCTGTTGGTAAATTTTTTGGAGGTGTGATCACCGTATTAAGTATGGGTATGGTCGCTATCCCTACCGGTTTACTTGCCTCTAGTTTTTCTGAACAAATACGAAAACGTCGCGCATTATTTGCTGACCATGTCCATGCTGCATTAGAAGACGGTAAAATAACCAAAGATGAGCTTATGAAGCTTGAAGAATTACGATTAAATTTAGGCTTAAGCAAACTAGAAACAAAAGCGGCTATCCGTAATGAACTCAACGCTAACAGCCAATTAAACTACTGCCCTCACTGCGGAGAAAAGCTCAATCACTGAGCTATGCTTTAGATAGTTAAATGGTTAAATGGTTAAATGGTTAAATGGTTAAATGGTTAAATGGTTAAATAAAGTTGGATAAGTACTTAAAAATACGTTCGCCAATCAGTGTTTAACAATGATTCAATATTCTCGGCTGGCTGTGGTTTAGAGAGCAAATACCCTTGCAGGTAATCACAACCAAACATTTGTAAAAACTCAGCCTGTACTTGTGTTTCAACACCTTCTGCAACACAAGCTTTGCCCAAACTATGCGCTAAAGCCAGCGTCGAATGAATAATCGCCTCATCACTCACATCTTGACCTATGTCATGCACAAAGCTTTGATCTATTTTAAGTACATCAATAGGAAAGCGCTTTAAGTAAGCCAATGAGGAATAACCTGTACCAAAGTCATCCATATAAATTCGACAACCCAACTCTTTTAATTTCAGCATGACTTCGAGTGCTTTTTCTGTATCTTGCATCAGCGCACTTTCTGTTATTTCAAATACCACATGCTGTGCTTTAATGCCTGCCTGCTCAATACGTAAGGTTAACTGCTCGGCAATGCCTTCAAAATCAAAATCTCGCGCCGACAAGTTAATGGATATATAACAATCTGGTTGTACTGTCAGCCAATGTGCCAAATCTTTTAGCGCTCGCTCCAAAGTTGCTAACGTTAGTGTGGTAATAATTCCCATACTTTCAGCCACAGGAATAAATTCCCCAGGTGACACCACGCCTGTAAGCTGTTGCCAACGCAATAATACTTCAAAGCCTTTAAGTTTATGCTCTGTGGCACAAATAATTGGTTGATAGTAATTGATAAACTCGTCGTGTTGCACGCCCTCTTTGAGTTCAATTTCAAGTTGCAATTTACGTTGAATTTTTTGATTCATCTCTTGGTGGAAAAATTGATAGGTACTTCCACCCTGCTTTTTAGCGTGATACATCGCAATGTCAGATGACTTCAACAATCCCATTGGATCTTTACTGTCATCAGGGTAAATCGCAACACCAACACTTGGAGTGACATTCATCAGGTGATTACCCAGCTGCACAGGTAGCCCTACTTCATGGCAAATTTTACGACAAACCGGTATGAGTTCATCAATCTCGTCAATGTCTTCTATTAAGATCACAAACTCATCGCCGCCCAGACGTGCGACCGTATCTTGCTCTCTTAAAATGTTTTTCAACCGATTAGCCACAGTGATCAATAACTTGTCACCATAGTCATGACCTAAAGTGTCATTGACTTGTTTGAAGTGATCTAAATCAATAAAAAGCAGTGCAACTCGACTATGATGTCGTTTACCGAGCTCTGTCGCATGAGCAATGCGATCAACGAGTAGTGAACGATTGGGCAATTTTGTTAATGGATCATAGTTAGCAAGCACTCTGAGCTCTTTTTCAGCCTCTTTTTGCTCAGTAATATCTGTAATAACAACAATATAGTTATCAATACAGTCATCTTTATTACCCATGGTACTGACTTTAATAATAACAGGATGTGATACACCATCTGCAGTTATTACCACCTCATCAGATTGAAAGTGTTCGCCTAAATTGAGTTTAGCCATGATGCGTAAATAATTAAGACGCGTTTCTTTACTGAGCCCCAAAGTTAATGAGCGACTTGTCTGAGACTCTAATGTAAATGAAAACGCGTCACTCAGGACTTTATTCACCGCGCGAACGCGGTACCGTTTATCTAAAATGAGTACCCAGTCACGTGTATGCTCAAAAGCCGCACTGAATAACCGCGCACTTTCTTCAAACGCGAGTTCTCGGGTCATATTGGTATAGGTCCCCGCGACTTGGCTAGGCATATCGTTTTGCCATGCCATCACTTTGCCAAAGTCTTTATACCAGCGCCAATGACCAAGGTGATCTTTGACGCGATACACACATTCAAAAAAACCTTTGCTCGTTGATAAAAACTCCAACCACTCGATTCTAAATTTAGCCCTATCGTCTGGATGAATTTTATTTAAATACTCTTCTAATGATAATTGCTCTGATTCGTAACCAAGCTCATTAATTAAACGCGGTTGATAAATCATCGCTGAATGAATATTCCAATCCCACACACCTGATTGGCTTCCTTCCAAAGCAAGCTTTAACCTCGCTTCACTCTCTTGACTTTCTTTATGTGCTTGCACAAGTTGTAATTGAATTTTATTGCGCCGATAAAACCATGTAAACAAGGCAACTAAACACAATAAGCCATATAAAGTCATAAAAATAGGCGAACGAAAAGGCGGGTGCTTAATAATAATTTTTAGCGAAGTATAAGGGGTGTAATTGCCAGTTAAAGGATCACGTGCGCGGATTTTAAATTCATAGACTCCCGGGTTAAACTTAGGAAATACAACGTTGTTATTTTTTGTTGAAACGCGCTTTTGCTCACCAAGTTGATACTGGTATTCCACTCGATCTTGTAGTTTAAACGTCATCGCTGAGTAAGCGATTTCTAAACCAACTACATCATGATCTAATTCAATTTCGGATACTTTGCTCATTGAAGACAGGTTCATTCGCGGTGACATCAACTTCACTGATGTAATATTCACTTGCTTTAGAATATCGCGGTGTGGGCGGTTTTGCTTAGGAGAAAAAACTGTTAACCCTTTCACTGATCCATACGCTATCCGGCCATCTGATAATTTTAAACTGGCACTGTCATTAAACTCATTGGTATCTAGACCTTCATCGACTGTAAATCGCTGAAAATGCCCATTATCTGGATCAAAACGTAATATTCCTTGATGGGTAGATAACCAAATCATCCCCTCATCATCACTGATCATCCCATACAACAGACTGCCTATATCCTTTTTGTCATCTTCAAATGGATGAACAATTTGGAACGTATCGGCATCGAGGCCAATTAAACCAAATGTAGTAAACGACAACCATAAAATATTGTTTTTATCGACAAGGTGGCTACTCAACCAGATTGAATTATTGTGTACCATACGATCAAGCTGATATATCACTTCAAGCGTTTGTTGTTCGCTGTCCACCCTAAACAGTTTTCCACCTTGAAAAAATAACACCTGGTTGGGTTTATCTGGTAATGGCGCTAAAAAACGCTGAGCTAATTCCATATCTAAGTCAGTAAAATCCCCTCCTAGCGGTGTAATTCCACGGGTGCGGATATTATAAATATAGGGGCCAAGCTCAATGTGGATAAGGTACAATTGCTCGTTATTGAGCATATACCCACCATAACTATAATCTTTTAAGTAATCTTGATGTTGCTCAGTAACCGTTTCAAGGGCTGAAAGTTGATAAGTTTGCGTATTAAACGCCATCATTCCTTCGACTGAAGATAAGTAAATATGATCCTCAACCAAATAAAACTGCTGAATATTAAACTCACTATTAAACTCATCTGCAAAGTAATTTTGTAAATAAACTTCTGATTCATATGTGCTTAAATTGAGCTTTGTTAAGCCGTTATTAGTCCCTAACCAGACGTATTCACCTTGCTCTGCAATGCTCCAAACATTGTGATGAGATAAACCAGGCCCTCTTAGGTTTTCATTATGATAATTAAAAAACAAACTACGGTTTTCAGGAATGAAAAAGGCACCATCATTTTTCGTCCCCAGCCACATTGAACCATGCTGGTCTTCAATCATATTCACAAAGCTTGGATCAGATAACGTAAACTGCTCATTTACAAGGTTATTTTTAACTAAGTGGTTCTCTTTTAAGTAAAATTGATACAAGCCCTGATTCGTTGCTAAGTGTAAATAATCTGACTTTTGATTAATGGTCCAGATATTTAAGTCAGAAATTAGCTCAATATTTTTAAACGGCACATCAGGGGTTTCCATCATTTGTGCCAGATTCGAAATATCAACCTGATACAGCCCTTGTACTGTGCCAAGCAATAAAGTTTCATTATCGATTAATGCTAACTCTTTGGTATTGTTTTGATTGAGGGACGTTGGTGTCTCAGCGGTATGCTCGACTAAACGTGATTGCCCAGACTTCACATCGTATACATACAGTCCTTCGGTTGTTGCAGCGAATAAAAAGCGCTCAAATTGCAATAATTTTCGAACTGCAGATGCCTTAAAATCAGCATTTGGGATCTCAAGTACTGTGTTTATCTCACCTGTATGACGATTTAATATCGCAACATTAGTGCCTCGCCCTAACCAAAGATGAGTGTCATCACCAACATCGAGCATCGCATAAACAGCCTGACTGTAGCTTTGCTCAAGAGACTGAGGTTGAAATAAATACTGACGATACTGCGAAGTATCTACTGAGAAACTTAACAATCCTTGAGCCAATGAAAAAATCCAGATCGTGCCAGACATATCTTGGTACAAGAGATCAATAGCCATGTCTTTTAAGATCCCATCAGGCCCTTCGACGGCTTGATTTATTATTCCGTCATACTTGTTCAGCCCACCTTGCGTCGCAATCCAAAGGTATCCTTGTTTATCAACTAATAATTCATTGACATGACTCTGGGTGAGCCCTTCGTCAGGCGAGAGCCGTTTTACTGGCGCTGCAAACACCGATGGACATAGGAGACTAAATAAAATGAATACTAAGAAAATACGCGCGATTAGTAACAAATTTAGGCCTTTAAAAAGCAAGATTTGTAAATAGGATTAACTAATTATGAACATAAACACTGTGATTTGTAACTAAATTTGTGTGTTTTTCCACTTCAAGGCACAAAGCTCATCGCTAATAGATTACTTTGCTGTTTTTGATATTGATTGAAACGACTTGATAACGAAGTCGACAAACCATCAACTTCAGTAAAACCAAGGCTTGAATAGAAATCACGCAAATGAGAATAAGCAAAAGTGACAAGAGGCTGACTCAACTGAGACAAAATATTCAAGATAAAAAAACGAGCAAGCCCTTGCCCTCGATACGCAGGTTCAACCATGACGGTTGATAAGAAGTATTCACAGTCTATAGACTGAATACGACATGCCGCAATTATTTGCCTTCGATAATAAACAACCCATACATTGTCATGTTTTTTAGCTCGTCCTTTGGCACGGCAACGATCATAAAACTTATTGACTAAGGGAGTTTTAAGCGCATCAAGTTGAACGATTTCACACTCAGTCAATTGCATTACATCATACTTAGGTATTGCTCAAACTGGCGCTTTAAAAAATCTTGCTCGGATACAGAGCGAGAAAGAATAGTGCTATAAACAACGTCGCGGGTTTTTTTACCTTTTTTAACTTGATAAGCCCAATAAGATGCTTCATATTCTAGCTGAATTTGATATTTATCATTTCGTGATAAAAGACATAAGTTATAACTCATATACTAAAAATGCCCCACTGAGAGTATAGATATTAGCTTAGCTAGGAAGCTTACCATAACCTTTAAATATGAAAAAATACAAACATGACTCAGTCATCATTAAATTGGTCTCTATGATTTCAAATCGACTCTTATTCATTTTTGCCTTCGTTTTCACCTCTCCCTTGCTCTCTACTGAATCACTAATATTCAATCGACCTGCAGATACAGCGCAATCAAGATACGTGATTGAGTTAATTTCTCAAGCTTATCAGCAATCAGGTTATCAACTCTCTCTAGTCGATTTTCCACGAGAACGCGCATTAACTGCAGCCAATACAGGCGAGCTAGATGGGCAGCTCGCACGAGTGATTGATATTGAAAAAACCTATAACAATCTACTACGAGTGCCAACTGCGTTATTTAGCTTTCAATTACTGTTGATACACAAAAAAACACAATGTGACCCCTGCCAAATCAATGATTTTAATAAAATTAGTATTGTACCGACCTATCCCGCAGCCAATAACTTTTTAGAACAACATGGTTTTTTAGGTGAGATAGTAGAAGTCACCAGCATTAAGAGCCAACTAACTCTTTTGAATCAAGAGCTTACAGATGCGATTTTAGTATTAGATTTTCACCTTCAAGCAGAAGTCGGTACCTTGCCCGCCAATAGATATAAGGTACAACCAGTGAATAACACCTCCAGCTACCATTATATTCATAACAGTCATCCAGAGCTGCATCAACGTATATCAAGTTTACTGAAGCAATATGAAAGCAACGGTACACTCAACGCACTCAAAGCAAAACACCAAGTTAAGTAGCCAGCTTGTTCGTTGTAACTGACTTTAATCTTTTGATTTTACCGTTACAAAAAACACGCCTAACGATGAAGGTGTCGCTAACTTTTTAATCTCAACATCCACTTGAACTGTTTGGTAATCTTTACTGTAATCAAGTAATTGCCCAGTCCAAACCCCATGTTCTTCAAGAGATTGCGTAATACTTTGATAATCCAACTGCTTAGTCAAAAGTAAGTCAATCATGGGCATACGAAATCCAACAAACTGCTGTTTTTCTTTATCAAATTGCTTACATGCGTAACTGTTTAAATCCAACACGTTCCAATTTTGATCGAGCAGCCAGATAGGTTGTTCAAAACTCTCATACAAACTATGAAGTAAATTATCTTGCGCCTTTTGAAGATGGACCACAGATGCATCAGCAACAGTGAGTAACACTCCCGAATCTAAAAGCTGAATTGACACTTCGACTTGAAGCTGACCCGAAGTCGTATCTAATAACAAATGTTTCTGCGCTTTTTGTTCACTCAACGCGGCCACTTCTTTGATAAACTGTTCAAACTGCAGTAATTCCCCACTGGGTAAACGTAAAATAACTATCGATTGAATATTACGAATTAAAGCGATTTTAGTACCACGCAAAAGCGATTCAAACGCGCGATTATAAAAGATAATCTCACCACTTAAATTCGTCTTAATGACTGCCTCTGCAATGTTATCAAGTACAAAGCCATTTATTTCTTGTTGCTGATGTAAATCATTTACTGAATGCTGAAGGCGTTTGATCTCATCTTGGTGTTGCAATTTTTCATTCTCAAGATAGCTGATAACGGCTTTCAAGCGCTGCTCAAGCCGATGATAAAAATTACCATATGCGCTTAAATCAAGTTCTCGCGCTTGTTGATTACGTAAACTAAGCAAAAAGTTGCTGATTTTTTGTAAAGGTGCACTGGTAGTTCGGCGTTCTAAATAAGCGAATAACCCAGCGATTAATACCGTACACACCAATAAAATAACATCGCCTTGTTTTGCCAGTTTTAGTTTTTCTCCAAACTCATCTAGTTCGAGGTAATTTTCAGCTTTTGTTTCACGAACTAACTCCGAAAATGCCACATCAAGTGGTTTATTTTCTTCAGTCCACTGCACAAAAGAATCATTAAACTGCTCAAAGGTGAGCTCAGACGTGGTTGTTTTGGCCAACAATAAGTTGGTATTTTGCTGTAATGCCACGACTAACTCAGACAATTCAATCAGCTCGTCTAATTCTTCTTGTTCAGCTTCACGGACAAAGTCAGTGGCAAGGCTTAAGTCCGCTTCAACTGCATAACGCCATAAATTGAGCTCTTTACGTAATGAACGGATCTTAAGACGCGTAATGTCTCGGTATTTAACCACTTGTTTTTGATCTTGATTTGCATAGGCGAGTGCAAGCAGTGCCATTTCTTTTTTTGTTTCAAGGTATTCATAGGACGCTTTTTGACTACGGTGAACTTCTTCTAAATTTTGAAATAATAATGCACTCGCTCGCTCTTCAATGTACCAATTGGCCGCCATAGCAAACGAACCGAGTATAATAATCAGTGCAATGGTCAGTTTAAAATATGTGCCTGGTTTTACAGTTATAGTCATGCTTCAAATACGTAATGGTTAAAAATCAAAATCATTTTGCTTACCTTCGGCTGTCGGTTTTTTTGTGTTAGTCGCGTTCGCAGCCCGTCGCTTACGTTGTTGGCATAAAACAATCACCTGCTTTTTATCTACATCTGACATTGTTTGCCAATTAAAACGCTCATCACGACTTCTAAAACATCCTAAGCAATAGCCGCGGTTATTAGTTTGACATACACCGATACAAGGGGATGGAATTTCAAAAATTTCAATTTGTTGCATGAACCCCCCAAGCAGTATTCAGGCTTAAATAATCTTAGTAGAACTTTGTACAACTGTCAGGATGAATAATCAATACATTGGATGATTTGAACGTTTCTAAAAGTACAAAAAAAGCCGCTTTTGCGGCTTCTTAGTGCTTAACGTGACGCGAATTGCTTTGTAACGGGCTTTGCGTACATAGCCATGACCAGCTCTCTTAACTCTTCAGGCACTTGGGCCATTCGCTGTTCAAATAACGCTTTTTGACTAGCTGGGATATTCTCTAGCTGATAATTAGCCGCTAAATAATTGCCAGGATGTAAATAATAAGACGATAAAATTTGTTCATCAATTGTCTGAGCTAGTTGTTCAGGTGTATCACATCTGTCGGTTATCGGCTGACCAAAAGCGACATGCACATGTCCTTTATTAGAGCGAAATCCTTCCATGATACTTTCAATGTCTTCCCCTTGGGCTTTTTTGTACTCTCCAAACGTGCTTTTATGATAACGCTCTTTGGCTTTAGCTATGGCACATGGTTCAAATTGATATGAAATAGACACAGGAACAATTTTGAGTTCTCGTACGTAATCTGCAAAGTCTAATTTCAGTTTACGGCCATTAAGTTGAAGCATTTTTAATAAAGCAGGATCTGTTTGATCATCACCATCTTTAGTGCGCCCTTCTCGTTGCGCGATCCAGATAGAGTTATTACTTTTTAACGAATCAAAAATATAAGCCGACAGTTGCGATAACGCTCTGAGCATTTCCTTTGGCGCTTTGGCTGAACGTTTAACCACAAAGCTCTTATTTAACTTCATTAACTCTGTGATGTATGGGATCTGTAATAAATTATCACCAATCGCAATGCGCACGGTATTCATTTTATGGGTGTGTAATCCCCAATTGATAAGTGCTGGGTCAAGGGCGATATCACGGTGATTTGAAATAAATAAATACGCTTGTTGCTCGTCTAAATGCTCAAGGCCCGAAAAGGTGACTTGCGACGTGGTTTCATTTATCACTCGGCCCAAATAATGGGCGACAATATTTTGAATTTGGTCAACCGTGGTAAATTTTGACCATCGCTTTGCTAAATAACGCTTTAAAAATGGCGCAAGTAAGCCATGAAAAGGGGTTAACCAACTCGGCAGATTGTGCTTTGCGATTAGTGCAATAAAAGCATCGTCATTCACTAAACGTTGAATTGAAGCGCTGACCTCATCATCGTTGTATGGACGGATGTCTGCAAATGGATCTACTGCCTGTGTCATTACTCTTATTACACCAATTAAAAATTTGAACGCTATTCTAACCTGCTTGGTTAAACTAGGCGAAGATTAACAAATCCTACCAGTTAACATGTAGCGAAGAAAGTTAAAGTTTTTAAATGCTTATTCATCGCTTTTGCACAAAAATGTCAAAGTGTGGATTTAAAAGGACATGAGTATTGAGCGTTAACTTAACCAATTCACCATATGATTGTCCCACTTGTGCCCAGAAGCTTCAAAATGCGACAACGCACTACTCGAAAAAGGCGCAACCTGCTGTATCGCTCCTTTGCCGTTACTCAATACAAACCCGTTTTTTGTCACGCAAATACCTGCACAGTCTCTTATTGAAAACTCATCAATCAGAAGGTCTTGATTAAGATCCCAAAAACTTACAAAGCCACCACGTGGGCAACTGACCGCTGCAATATTTGCCGCCAAATCAATACTGACACTGGCCGTATACTGGTTCATTTTTTGCCAAACATCGACTGAAGAAGTGCACGCTGTGATCGGCCCACTTCCTTGTTGGGTAAACACCAGCGGATTAATATCACTGAGTTCGCCTTGAAACTGCATGCCAATTACCACTTTATTGTCTTGATTGACCGCTAAATGCCGAATACTCAATTGATGATGAGGGGGAGAAAACTGCTGTAAGATTGCGCCACTAACACCGTCCAAATAAGTAAGATTGGGTGCCATGGTTGTTAAGTTGAGTTTTTTGCGTGGCGTATCAGGGTGGGTGGCAATCCCACCATTGGCCACCACTAAAGTTTGACCATCATTTAACCACGCCAGCTGATGTGGGCCAATTCCACCACTGTCAAATTCATTAATCACCTGCAAAGATTGCGCATCTCGAGCCACAACCTTGCCCGTTTGAGTGTCATAATCATTTTCGGTCGTAAAAAGTCGTAGCCCATCAGGGCTAAAAACACCATGGCCGAAAAAGTGACGACCAGCATTCGCTTTTATAACTTGATTAAGATGGCCACGACTCAAATCAACATCAAATATGTAGTTTCCTGGGCGCCGAGAAAACACCAAAACGCGCCCAGATTCAGTGTGCGATACCGCCATATCGTGACCACGAAGCGGGAGCTCAACTTGCGCGAGCACCTTGGCTTGGTGATTAAATCGAGCTACAAAATGTCGCCCTTGCGAATTGGTGTAAGCACTAACAAACTGCTCTTCCCGTTGTTGCAATGAACAGCTTGGCAACATCATCATTCCAGCAAAACCGGCTATTGATTGGCAAAACCGACGCCGCGAAAGAGCGACCATATTAATCCCCGTCATTAGAGTTAAAGCTTGGATTAAGACCCGTTGTTTGCACAAAATCACTGGCCATAATGGTGCGCAGCGCCTTAATTTTGTTACTGAGCGCTACTAATTGGCTGCGCCCGTCATCGGTTGTGATGGCCACTTCAAGCACATCATTAACATCATTCAAAGTGGTAAAAACGCCGCTAAATGCTTCTTTGATTGCGTTATCAAGAGTCTGCGCCTGATAAATTTCTGCTAAATAATCATCAAAACCATATCCCTGGCCACCTAAGTAAATGCGCTGTAATGACAGCAAATTTTGTTCAATATTCATAAGCGAGCTTTGACTGCGATATTGCTCAGCATTGGTTATTACCCCTGGCGATAACAGATCTAGCGGTTCAGCAATTTTGTTATCCGTAATTATTTCGACTAATTCAAACCAATTTGTGAGCTGCTCTTCTAGTGCATCTTTGGTTGATACAAAATCACCGTTACCAGCGACGTATTGAGCACGAAAGTTGTCTCCTTCAGTTTGCCAGCCAGTCACGAGTTCAGTACTCAGTTGCGTCACATTGGCAGCAATAGCCATGACAGCTAAACAACGCTTCGCTTTATCTGTGGCATTGAGCAAGCTATTCTCTGATTGCTCAGCAAAAATTAAATACTCTAAGGCAGGTAAGCCCTGAGCACCATCTTGAGTATTGGCCACAACCTGTGCAGTTAAATTATCAGAGGCTAAAAGCGTTGCCACTCCTCGCGAAACAGCTGCATTGTTGTCTGGCCAAGTTTGCAAACGTGAATAGCGAAATTGCTTAAATACCGGGCCCAACTTTGTCGCACGAGTTGCATGCCAAGCTGCATTTAGCGCTAACCAACTTTGTTGTAATGCTGTCAAATCGCTTTGGTTTGCTTGACTCAGCGAGCAAAACTGCGTCGAAGCCACTTCAAATGCTTCACTGCGCTGCTGAAATTGCTGATAGTCAGGAATAATCACTTTATCGGCTAAGTCCGTTAGTATCGCACTCATCGCTTGTTCGTTTGTTTTAACCACAACAGGGGGAGGCTCAACGACCACAGGGGTACTTTGCTTGCTCCCACCGCCGCATGCCGTTAATAATGATGCGCTCAGCATCACACATAGGTATTTGTTCATATTGGTTCCTGTCAAAACTGATTAAATTTGTGTTAAGAAAAAAAGTAACGCTTGGCGCTCGCTTGCTGATAAGGCTAAATATTTCTCTTGAGATGTTTTTGCTTCACCGCCGTGCCATAAAATGGCTTCATTGATGGTTCGTGCTCGACCATCATGTAAATATGCCTGATAGCCTTGAATTCGATGCTGTAAGCCAATTCCCCAAAGTGGCGCTGTGCGCCATTCTCGGCCATTTGCCAAATGCTCACGCTTACCATCCGCTAACTCTTCTCCCATATCATGCAATGCCAAATCGGTGTAAGGCCAAATCACTTGCCCTGCTAATTCGGGTAATGAATAGTCCACCCGCGTCTTAAAGCGAGGCTGATGACAAAGGTGACAACCGAGTTGATAAAAAATTTCTCGCCCGGACTGGGCTTCGGCACTTTTTAAATTTCGAGTAGGCTGGACTGCTAATTGAGCACTCATAAATTCTGTGGTTTGCAACAACTTAGTGGGTATTTCAGGCTGCTCCTCCCCTTTAACTCGCTTTGCTTCAGCTAAACAAGCCAGCTGAGTTGATTGGCAGGTTTCTTTACGAAAGTACGGATTAGTAATCCCAATATCATTAACAAACGCACCAGCAATTTGCTGATTCAACGTAGGGTGCAAACCTTTAAAGCCAAATCGCCCGACTGACATCTCGCCCGTCAGTACATCTGGTACACGATTATAGCGGCCGCTAATTCCATCATTATTGCTATCGAACTCATCTTCAAGGCTGAGCAAATCCTGTGTATCTATCGCATCTAACAATCCCATGCCATAAATTGCCGGCGCATAACGAGGCGATATCTGCGTTTCTTGATGCAGCTCTCCCTGACTCAAATTAACGATCCGATAACTCGGTTTACGTAATTGATAACGCGTACCATCAGCAAACTGCCCTTCAATGAATTCATACTGCAATTCAACTTGTCCTTCAGCCTGTAATTTAGGTGAATTTGTCGGGGTGAGCACCGCAAATGTCTGCAACTGAGCACCATAAATAGGATCGGGTCGCTGTTGCTCGCCATGCCCTAACCGAAACAATAACGCCATCGGACTCGACACACCTTCTGTAACCAACCGACCGCGACCTCCTCGGCTATGACATGCCTTACACGAACGAGCATTATACAAAGGCCCAAGGCCATCTCTATCTGCCGTTATGGCAGGTGAAGCCACCCATGGATCACGAAAAAAAGACAGTCCATCCCAAAACTCCAATTCATGATCAATGGAAAGATTGCCAGACGGATGAATAAATGTTCGGGTATTGACCCTTTTTAAGGTTGCCTCGCCACCCGGGCGTAATTCTGAATCAGAAAATTCAGGGGCTTTTGAGGCATCGGTGCAGGCGCACAACCAAGTGATAAGAACGAGTAAACTATATTTTTTAATCATGACTGTTATAGCGAATTTAAAAATGTCAGTAACTGATCACGCTCAGTTAAAGTCATCGCTTTGAAGTTATCTTTTGCCGCGCTTGCTTCTCCACCATGCCACAACACAGCCTCACTGATTGAGCGAGCTCGGCCATCATGTAAAAAAGTCGCTCTTGGATTAACTGTTTTTACTAAACCTAGGCCCCAAAGTGGTGGTGTTTTCCATTCTGTGCCTGATGCACTGCCTTCTGGGCGATCATCTGCAAGTCCCTGACATCGTTGTACCCAATAACATTGCGCGCCGTCATCACACGCCTCTCCTTGCGCTGTTTCTCGCGCTATAAGCTCACAAGCTCCCCCCATGTCGTGCAAAAGTAAGTCAGTATAGGGATAAATAACTTGATTGCTTAAGGCTGCAATCGGTGTGCGGCTGTCAGCCAAATCGAGTAAACCCGCATCACCGAGTAAGCTTCCTTGCGCTTCGCCGGTTTTATGTCGCGGAATATGGCAACTGGCACATTGCGCATTAAAAAAGAGAGTGCGGCCAGCCAACACATCCGCTTGCCAACTTTGGCTATTGCTATCAAATCCTCGTCGCATTGGTACAGCCAATAAACGATTGTAAAACTCAACTTGCGCTAACGCTAAAGCACTTAAATCCAATCCATCTTGCTCTTTATCTTGTTCTTGAGCGGCTTGCTCAATACAAGCTGGTTGTAAGTCAGTACACGATTCTTGCGTCGCGACCACATTAGTGATCCCCATATCACCGCGATAAGCGCCTGATATTTGCTGCAACACTGAGGCTGTCACAGCCTTATAACCAAAGCGCGCTAACTTCGACTGTAAAGAAATCGGCTCAGTAACAAACACAGCTCGACCAGAAATCCCATCTTTATTCACATCATCTGCATCGGCATAACTGAGAATTGACGCTTCAGGAATGGCTTCTAACAAACCTGCGCCAAAAATGCTTGGAGTGACCCGAGGTGATAACCGCACATCTGGATTAAAATCACCATAAGATAAGTCTTTTACTTTATACGTTGGTTGGCGTAACTGATAAGGCGTGCCATCATCAAACACTCCTTCGATTAACTTATATTCAACCCACGCATACGCCTCGCCATAGGCAATACCTTCTTCTATCGCCCCTCTGTGCTTAGGTAACAAGCCTTGTGATTGACCTGTTTTTAAGCCAAATGTCTGAATTTGATCGCCATAGATAGGATCCGCATTTCCTTGCGCATCGCTGATCCGCAAAAACATACTGCTCATTGCCTCTGAAGGGTGACTTGGTACCTCACCGCGGCCATCTTTAATATGGCAGCCTTGGCAAGTCGGGTTATTAAAAAGTGGCCCTTGCCCTGCATGCACTCCCCGAAATAAATGATCGCCAGACTTAAACACACCATCGAGTTCAAAGTCACTACGGATTGCGGGAGCTGACTGACTAAACGCATCTTGATTGCTGACTATGGTGGTGACGTCCCCACCCGCTAAATGCTCAACATTATCAGGTGTGATAGGGCTAAGCGCAGCTAAACCATCGTCAGGTTGACCCGGCATCACCACACTAGGAGGAGTCACAGGAGGGATCACTTCTGTTTTTTGCTCATTACCTCCACCACCACACGCCACTAACCACACAACACAACTTACTACACAAAACTGCTTTTTCATTGTCGCCCCACGCAAGATGAAAAATAACCCATTTAACTTAATTCGCTTAACCTTTCCAATAAACGCAAAAAGCCCATCCAAATGGATGGGCTAAATATGCAAGCTAGGATTAACCGCCAAACTCGTCAGTATCACCTTCAAGATCACCTGTCGTGACTTCAAGCGCTTCGATCACTTCTTTAATAACTTGAGTTTGTGTTTTAAGTGCTTCAATCGTGTGCGTAACAGCCCCTTTTAATTCAGGCTGTTGAATTTGCACATCAAACGAATACCCTAATTTAGCTGTGGTGTCGATTACTGCAGCTTTAGCCATAGTTTCTTCAAGTGCACCGCGTAATTTATTCGCAAGTTCAGGGTGTCCTGCAACCACAAGTAAATCGTAAACACTGGCCCCTTGTAACACTTCGCCATCAAAGCGAGTGTATTGGCCATTAAAGGCATTTTGAATCCCTTTGGCATTTAAGAAAATATCACGGTGCGTATTATCTGAAAAACATGAATGCTCATCTTCTTGTGAGTCAGTACGAAGGGCAATACTCATGCGCTCGCCCGCCAATTCGCCGTAACTTAAGCGCCCCATTCCTTCTAAAATTTTAGCTAAAGACTGTTTTTGCGTTTCTGCTTGTGTAAAAGCAACATAGTGGAAGCCACTGCCTGGTGTCCACGCATCAACAACTGATTTTAAATCATCAATTAACAAGTCAGCTGCAGCTAGTAAATACTCAGCGCGGCGCAAACAAATTTCATTGGCAGCACCGGCTTCGCCAGACGTACATTGTCCCATTTGATTCTCAATCGTATAAAAATCACTGGCTTTACGATAGCCAGCAGAATAATCACGATTGGCTGTATAAGTACCGTCAGCGTTTAAATCTTGACCCCATAATAAAAACTCAATGGCGTGATATCCAGAGGTCACATTCGCTTCATCATCACCGCGCTCAAACTGCGCTTGGATCGTCGCTTTGTCGATTACAGGAAAGCTTGTTATATCAGCGATAATATTGCCACCAGCAGGGAGCGAGCTTGGGTTTTCTGGATTTTGTAAACCATCCATATCTTGGGTGTAATCAATCAAGGCTTCTGCAAGTGGCCAAGCATTAATTGCCCCCTCAGGGCCTGCTTCTGGCTCTAGTACCCAGTTGCCCGCATCATCTTTAGTTAAATTATCAATCGGCCCTTCGCGAAAACGAAAGACTTCAGATTGACCGTACGGTTCACGTGCCGCTAACCATGATTGTTTAGCTAAGGTAAAGTTTGAATCTGTAGGGTTGGCAACAAATATTGCAAGCTGTTCTTTTAATGCTTTCGCCGCAATCAATGAATCGGCATACACAGCATACGCATGTTGTGCGTTAGTGTTGATCACATCTTGCGTGGTCACAAAGACACTCGTGCCGTTAGCGCCATCTTGACCTGCAACACCTTGTGCGCCTGCCACACCGTCTTTGCCATCATCGCCGCCACATCCAGCTAAGACTGCTGCTGCAATTAAAGAAAGTGCGATATTTTTCATTGTATTCATTGCGTTCCCTTTCATTATTTAAATGATAATTAATGTTATTTGCGCCAGATGCTACACGGTAATAACAATCAGATCAATAATGATAATAACTATCGTTTAAATTAAATATAAAGAAAACTTAAATCCATTTCAGTACAAAGAATCACATAAACACCACAGAACACCTCACAATCAGAGGCGTACACGTTAAAATAAGCTCGAAGACTTTAAACCCGTGTAACATGCCCATATTAAGTAAACATCTGTGTATTAAACATTAAGAGCAAGGCCAACTATGAACCCGATTATTGCAATTTTGAAAGAGCACAATGTGAGTGAGCAACAAACCCACGAGCTGTTTCAATCTTTTACTGAAAACCCATTTATGGCGATGACATTAGTTCAGCAGCTCGGGATCGCACCTGAAAAACTACAACAGCTGATGGGCTTAGTGATGACGCAACCTAATTTAATCAAAGAAGCCGTTGAAGAGCTTGGGCTCGACTTTGCTAAAGTCGAAGAAGCCAAAGAAAAGTTAAACAGCCAAAAACATTAATGGCATTAAAAAAGGGCTGAATACTGTGTATTCAACCCTTTTTCGCGCTAACTTGTCTCAGATTATCGTTACTGAGCTTGGATCACCAAACGTTTCACGCCTTGACCATCAATGCCGATATAAATATAGCCATCATGTCCTTGTAAAATACTTCTGACTCGGCCAATGCCTTGAAATACTTTGTCTTGGCTTACAACCTTGCCTTGTGCGATCTCAAGTGCACTTAAAAACGAATACTTCATTGAGGCTAACAGCACTTTGCCTTTTAATTGCGGGTATTTGTCACTATTTACATAAGCCATATCTGAAGGGGCAATTGAGGGTGTCCACTGCAGAACTGGATTTTCCATCCCTTGTTTTTCAGTCAAATCGGTAAATTCAGTGCCACTGTAATTGACCCCATAACTCACGACAGGCCAACCATAGTTAAGTCCGGGTTTGATAAGATTCAGCTCATCACCACCTTTGGGGCCATGTTCGTGCGCCCAAAGCTGCTTTGTTGTTTGATCAAACCACATACCTTGTGGATTACGATGACCATATGACCATACCGCTTTTTTAGCGCCCGCTTGACTGACAAACGGATTATCTGTCGGCATGCGACCATCATCATGCAAACGATAAATTTTGCCGCCATCTCGAGCTAAATCTTGCGGATTGACATCACGTGCACCCCGATCGCCAATCGAAAAATACACAAAACCTTGATTATCAAATGCAATTCGGCTGCCGTAATGCTGGCCTTTTTTGCTATTCCCTTCGCCTTTATATAACAACTGAAGCTCTGTCAGTTGTGCTTTTTTGCTGTCTAATTTTGCTCGCATTAACGCAGTGTGGCTGCCCTCTCCCTTACCTTCTGAGCTTGAAAAGGTGAAATATAACCAGCCGTTGCTTTCAAACTCTGGGTGTAAGGCTAAATCGAGCAAGCCACCTTGGCCATTGACATCAATCTTAGGTAATCCTTTGATGCGGATGCCTTGCTGATCACTGCTTTGAAGTAACAACTCACCGTTACGATCACTGACTAGCAGCTGGCCTGTTGGCAACTGCACCATGGCCCAAGGGATCGATACGTTGTCGATCATTGATTGCGCTTCATAACGAATTTCTTGTTGAGGCAATTGCGTGTAGTCGACAGCAAACGCGCCGCAACTTAGAAAAGAAGTTACCAACAAAACAACCGATTTTTGATAGATTGTGGGGGTTTTCATAGTCATTCCTAAGTGAAATCAGTAATACAAACCCCGACTTTAGCACACTGATTAATCACCACTAGACAGTTGAGATGAATCACGTTTTTCTGAGTTATGTGCGCGCTGCTTCGTAATATGCGTGGCAACATTATCGATTGTATCAAGCCAATAACCATTTTTAGGGTCGTTAAAATAAGCAATTAATTGAACTAACACTTGCTCATCAACGGTATACCAGCCACTTTTCCCTACTTCATGACCAGCCAAGACAATCCACGAGTTATTCACACGCATGAATTCAATCATCTCAACCAGTTGCTCAAAGCTCATTCCGTCCATTCGGATTGCAGCCACTTGCGCCATATCAACATAATTTGGATTATTACCCGTTTCATCATTCCAAGTACGCCCTACGTTAAATTTTTCTGCGACTAGAGGGACGTAGCTTTGTGTTTTTTCACCCTGCCCAACAAATGTATGGCCACACGGATAAGCAAACCCTGTCGCTTTAACAGCGAGTTTTTCTTCAATATAACGGCTGGTGATATCCATATCTTCAGCAAGCCAATTTAAATCGATTTGCTCCAAGCCAAGGCCTTTTTGTCTGAGCCATTCAAAGTTTCCACTACAGACATGATTAGCAGTGTGATTCGCTATTTCATGTCCGTTTTTTGCTGCTTGTTGCCAGCCAGCCAAACGCTCTTCAACCGCATTAGGAACCACATAAAAAGTAGCTTTCACTCCGTATTTATCCAAAATTGGCAAACCAATATCAACTTGACTTACCCGTGCATCATCAAAGCTTAAGCTCACCGCATTTTGAGCATTATTTGGATAAACAAAACCTTGATATGCATCTTTACTGACACGCACTGTGTCGGCATGAGCCACACCTATTTGCTGGTGCGCATCAACACTAACGGCTGACGATAAAGAAGTGAGAATAAATAAGGCTGAACAAACACCAAGTTTCATAGCAATAGTTCCAGATTAATTTGATGTTGGAACTACACCATTTTTTCGTTTTATTAGATATGAGATTTATCTGAATAAAAGCTGAAGATGTGTCTATTTAAATAAAGAGACACTCTAAGATCGACTAAAACAAGTCAATTTTAACAATGCCAACTTGACAATAAAAAACACAAAACATATAGTGAAAAAAGGGACAAAAATACACATTGAATTAACTACAAGGATAGATAAATGGCTATAAAGTTATTACCCCTGATACTTATTTCCGTAGCATTAAGCGCAACAGCTGTTGCTGAAGTTCAAGTAAAAGAAATAAGCCCACTGTTATTAAAGAAGGTACTTCAAGATTCACCTGAAGTCATTGACACCATCGAGTTATTTAAAAATGATTTATCTGCACAAGGATTAGAATTTAAAATTGTGTCTATCAATCAAAAGCTAGCTATAAATAGCGGTTTAGAAAATGAGTTACAAGGAAGTTGTACGGTGAAAGGTTCGGTTGGAGGAATAGAAATAGAAGCAACCGCTCCAACTTGTAAAGAAGCATTTGATAATCTAATGGACTTAGTCGATGAATTAAAATAACTTTATGGTTCAGATTGAACAAATAAAGCGCACTCGCATAAGGAGTGCATTTTATTTTGTAACTCATAACATTGACGTTTTGAATGTATTTTTTAGCCATATAACCAACAAGCGGATCAATAAACCAGTCAGTAACATAGCCGCACTTAACTCTAGCCAATAGGGTAAAACCTCATGACCATTCGCTATGCTGGGCGCGACCACAAAACCATATTCAGCCACTAAATAATCGGTTAGATAACCGAATATTAACGCCACTCCTACGACCGCAGTTAAATATGCAGCCACGGCTCTTTTACCTAACTCGTTGGCTACCACCCCTAAGGTTGCAATGTTAGTGGCAGGACCTGCCAACATAAATACCAACACAGCACCCGGTGAAACACCTGATAACAATAAACCTGCGGCAATGGGCGTCGAAGCGGTGGCACAAATGTACATCGGGATACTCACTAAAACCATCACGGTCATCGCTAACAAACCACTTCCCCATTGCGCTAAGAATCCTTCAGGAACAAATGTTTGTACCAAGGCTGCAAAGAATAAGCCGATCAATAACCATATCGCTGTATCTTGTAATAACTTAGTGGCACTAAAGTGAAATGCTTGTTTAAGTTTGGACCATTGTGAACGGCTCTCGGGGATGGCTTTATGACTGTCACAGCAGCTTGCTTCATCTTCAGCAATTAAGGTTTTATTGCTGGGTGTCACCGGTGCACAGCAACTTGTTTGTTTCTGTTCTGGTTCAACCTTTGTTACCACTTCGGCCGTCGTACTCGCACAGCAGCTTGTCGTGTTTGGTTTCACTTCGGTTTTTGCTGCGCAGCAACTATCAGTAACTAATTGCTCCTCTTTTTCAATCGCTGTTGGCACTGATGTGCTACTTGCCTTGGTTGCACAGCATGAAGCGCTCTGTTTCTCTGGATGAGCATGCTTGTCATGTTTAGGCTCAGGCTGGTTCTCTTTACCCACCAGCACACCTGCGGTAATCGCACTGGCAATGGCTGCAATCGGTCTAATAATCGCCATAAATGGGCCCAGTAACACATACGAAACTGAAATTGAGTCAACACCTGTCTCAGGTGTCGAAACTAAAAATGCCGTGGTTGCACTTTTTGATGCCCCAGCTCGACGAAGCCCGACAGCCGCGGGGATCACTCCACATGAACACAGCGGCATTGGTGCGCCAATTAAAGCCGCTTTGACCGTAGTCCAAAACCCTTCTTTTCCTAAGTGCTTATTTAAAAAATCTTTGGGTAAATACACATTGATCAATGCTGCGATAAATAACCCCAATAATAGCCATGGAGCCGACACCATAAAAAGTTGCCAAAAATTAGTTAATAATGTCATCAACATTCTCCAATGCAGATAAAATAGAGCAATACTGAGCAGATTCTGGACCACCACAACATGATGCATGCAGTAAACTCAACGATTGATGGAAACGTTGCAGCTCTGCAATTTTATTGGCGACATCTTCCATCTTGCTGGCTGTTAAGCCTTTGACTTCAGCACAGCTATGGCTGGCTTTTTCAACATTAATCGCCAGAAGCTCTTTAATTTCGTTCAATGTAAAACCAACACTTTTTGCTCGCAGAACAAACTCTAGCTGTTTTACACTGCTTTGATCATAAATACGGTAACCAGATGCTGTTCGCTCACTAGCTTGAAGCAATTGATTTTTCTCGTAATAGCGAAGTGTATCAGTCGATACCGCTAGTTTTTTAGCTAATTGTCCAATTTGCATGCTTCCTCCCTCACTCACACCATTGTTTAGCGCCCTTGCTGAGGCGATTAATTTATTGAGCCCAGTATAAAGCTTAGAGTAAACTCCAAGGTCAACTGTTGCTATCAAAAAAAATTAAATATGAATATTGTTATTCTTGATCACGGCACACTCACTTGCGCTGACCTAACACCTCTTAAACAATTAACTCGTCATCTGACATGTTTTGAGCACACTCAACCACAACAGATCCTTGAACGCTGTAAAGATGCACAGGTCATCATTACCAATAAGGTGGTCCTTGATCAAGATACGATTAATCAATTGCCTCACTTAACGCTCATTTGTATTGCCGCAACGGGTACAAATAATGTGGACTTGAATGCAGCAAAAGCAAAGGGAGTCGCAGTGTGTAACGTAGCAGGGTATTCGACTGCCAGTGTGGTACAGCATACTTTTAGTTTGCTATTTAACTTATTAGGCAATACTCATCGCTACCTGTCCGATTGCCAACAAGGACTTTGGCAGAAAAGTACGCATTTTTGTCGACTTGACCACAGCATTGATGAAGTCGCAGATAAAACTATCGCCATTATTGGCTATGGTGAACTCGGTCAAGCCATGGCCAAAGTCGCAGAGGCTTTTGCGATGAATGTACTCATTGCCGAGCGAAGAGATCAGCCCCCGCGTGCGGGGCGTGTTTCGTTCGAAGAAGCAATTTCACAAGCGGATATTGTGTCATTGCACTGCCCACTGGCAGAACACACTTACCACCTCATAGATGAGCCAGAATTTGCCCTGATGAAACCCAGTGCTGTATTACTAAATACTGCTCGCGGTGGCATAGTCAATGAACAAGCACTCTGTGAGGCACTTGAGAAAAAAATCATCGCCGCTGCCGCGGTAGATGTGCTCAGTCAAGAGCCTGCGCAAGCTGACAACCCGCTGATGACTTATAAACAACCAAATCTGCTCTTAACTCCTCATATTGCTTGGGCAAGCACTCAGTCAGTGAATCGGTTAATCGGTCAAATCGCCCTAAATATCACCGCATTTTACCAACATCAACCACGTAATCGGGTCGTTTAACACGCAGGCATTAAGTGCAAGTGGTGCGCGCAATCCACTTGCACAATAATATCAGCTTGACTCGGTAAACAAGATTGAGCCCACAGTGTTAAGCGTTCAAAGTATTGAATAAACTCAGCAATATCGTGATCTGACATGCCCCGCCCTGTTTGCGCAATAAGCTGATGCTCTTGCTGGCACCGCCAGCGAAAGACATCATTAAAATCAGAGACTTTCAAGTAGGCATAATGCGAAAACAATGCAAAAAAGGTTTGATAATCAGCCTGTAACTCTTCATTCACTAATTGACGAAATTGCCCATCACTATCTTGTAACTGTTCAAATTGATTAACTGGCTGCTGTAACTGTTCATTAGTCTGCGCTGTCACGCCCATACACCACCCTTCAACAATCACAATATGCTGCTTGTCAGTCACGTGCTGCCATTGGGATCTGGGTTTTGGGCAATCACGGCTTTTATCAAAACGTGGGATCACACATTCATCACCTGCAACTAAAGCATGAATGTCACTAATCGCTTGTTTAATATCATGAGTACCCGGCACCCCTCTTGTTTTAAATAGAGGGTGGACTCGCTGCGCTTTATCGGCTCGCTCAGAAGGGGATAAATAATAATCATCCAACGAAACCACCAGCGTTTTTTGGTTATGTTGATGTAGAAAATACTCAGCCAAGTACGCGCTTAAGGTCGATTTTCCAGTGCCTTGTGCGCCATTTATAGCCAACAACCAAGGAGTATCATTGCAGACCTGCGCATACAAGGAAACGATATTTGCCACTATTGGAGCAACCTGCTCAATATAGTGCTTTGGCAACTGATACCGACAGATAAAACTATCTTGCCACGGTGCAAGGGGGAGAGTTTGGTGATTCATCTTAATTTGCCGCTAATACGAAGCAAGCCTCTTTTTAAATGATTGAAAATATCTTATAACAGAGTGTCGTTTAAAATAACAATTGAATAGTAGAGCCCAATAATTATGAAAAATTTGGTGATGAAACAAGCTGCACTAGGTGTTGCTCTGGCGGTAACAGTTAGTCTAACAGGCTGCCAATCCAATCAAACTTCAACAGCCAATCAACCGCTATCTTCTGCATCAGTGTCAATGCCGGAGCAGGCTTTTGCTACTTACAGCGAACAATTTATTGAACGTTTATGGAAAAACAACCCTGAATGGTCTCTTTGGGCAGGTTACGGTCAATACGACCATGTTTTAACTATCCCAAATGCTGAAAGTCGCGCGAAAGACCTCAGCAATACCCAAACTGAACTCGCTTTACTGGCAACATTTGATCTGGATCAGCTCAATCAAAATCAAAAAACAGACTACTACTTAATTAAGAATTTACTCGAGAAAAACATCTGGCAGCACACCAAATTTAAAAGCTGGCAATGGAATCCATCGTCTTACAATGTGGCCGGTGGCTTTGCTAAAATCATTAACAGCCGCTTAGAAGATGAACAAAGCAAACTTCAAAAAGTATTAGTCAGATTAGAAAACGTGCCAGCTTATTATCAAGCAGCTCAAGCAAATATTGCGACCCCAACACTTGAATACACTCAGCTGGGGATCTCACAAAATAAAGGCGCATTTTCAGTTTTTTCTGATGATTTACTTTCTCGTGCCCAAAAATCCGCGTTAAGTGATTCAGATAAAGCGTTGTTTACTGAGCGTTTCCATGCTGCAAAGCAAGCCGTGCAAGGTTATATCGATTTTTTAACCTCACTTGAAAAAGAGCTGGTTGCTAACAATTCTGCGCGCTCATTTAGAATTGGTGAAGCCTTGTATGAAGAAAAATTCGCCTTCGATATTCAATCTGGTTACAGCGCAAAACAAATGTACCAAAAGGCCGTCGCCGACAAAACACGTGTCACAGCTGAAATGGTCAAAATCACTACACAGTTGTGGCCCAAGTATTTTCCAGAACAAGCAATGCCAAATGATAATAATCAAGCGATTGCTCAGCTGATCAACCATTTAGCTGTCAAACATGTGTCGGCTGATCAGTTTGTGCCTGAGATTAAGCGCCAAATTCCAGAGTTAGAACAATTTGTGCGCGAAAAGGACTTAATTACCTTAGATGCTGATAAACCGCTTGTTGTGCGTGAAACACCAGACTATATGCGAGGTTTTGCTGGTGCTTCTATCAGCGCACCAGGCCCTTACGACAGTAAAGAGAACACGTATTACAATGTCACTCCCTTAGATGGCATGAACGCCGAACAAGCAGAATCTTATTTAAAAGAATATAACCACTGGATTTTACAAATCTTAAATATCCACGAAGCGATCCCAGGTCATTACTCGCAATTAGTCTATGCCAATAAATCCCCCTCTTTCATTAAAAGCATCTTAGGGAACGGTGCCATGATTGAAGGCTGGGCAGTTTACACCGAACGTATGATGCTAGAAGAAGGCTACGGCGACTTTGAACCTGAAATGTGGCTAATGTATTACAAGTGGAACTTACGTGTTATCTGCAACACAATTTTAGATTACAGCATTCAAGTTTTAGGCATGAATAAAGAAGAGGGCCTTGATTTACTTATGAATGGCGCATTTCAAGAGCGCACCGAAGCCGAAGGAAAATGGCGACGTGCAACTCTTAGCCAAGTTCAGCTAACGAGTTACTTTAGTGGCTATCGAGAAATCTATGATTTACGCGAACGCCAAAAACAGCAATTAGGTGAGGATTTTAACTTAAAATCATTCCACGAAACCTTCTTGAGTTTTGGTAGTTCACCGGTCAAATATATCAGCCAATTAATGGACAAATAAGCGATTTATCACTATAAAACAAGGAGGCTGAGCCTTCTTGTTTTCTTTTCCTTCAATGCCTTAGCCATAAATCTCTGAACAGAAACTAAAAGCGAACGAATATGAAAGTCACCTTTTATGGCACCCGAGGCTCCATTCCTACCCCAGGTCCTGATACCGTGTTTTTTGGCGGTAATACTGCATGTGTATTGTTAGAATCAGGTCACCACAAGCTCATCCTTGATGCGGGAACGGGAATAAAGCGTCTTGGCGAACAACTAGCCAGCACGGACGAAAAAATACATATTCTGCTTAGCCATAATCATTGGGATCATATTCAAGGGTTTCCTTTTTTTATTCCTGCATACCAAGCTGGACGGCGGATCCATATTTACAGCGCGCCCACTGAGCCCACTCAACACCACGCCATTTTAGAGCAAATGTCACAAAGCTTTTTCCCCGTCCCAGCCAGCAAATTAATGGCCGAAATTAAAGTGCATCCCCTCAGTGAAGAAATTAAAGAACTCAACATTACAGGCTTTCAAATAGTCTGCAAACCTATCAACCACCCTAACGGTGGGTTTGCTTACAAAATTCGTGCTGACAACAAAACAGTTGCCTATGTCACTGATAATGAGCTTTTTTCAACCGATAACCTCAAAACGGCACTGACTGAATGGTATTCTTTTTTGCAAGACGTTGACTTACTGATCCATGACGCCCAGTACACCGATTCTGAAATGCCCTCTAAACTTGGCTGGGGTCATTCATCAATCGATCAAGCTATTGCCTTAGGCCAGCAAGCAAAGGTCAAACAATTAATTCTGTATAGCCATGCCCCAGAAAGAAAAGACAGTGAACTCGAGGAAGTTTTAGCCAAGTACGACCATACTCACACTATGAGGTTTGATATTTCTCGAGAAGGACAGGAAATCCACTTATGATTCGATCACTCCCGCACTATGTAGCTTATTTTCTTTGCGCTTTACCTAATAACTGAGGCGTACAGCATGCCCTTATTGAATAATAAAGACGCATTAGATGAATTACTGGCACTGAGCTATCGCCTCTCTACGGAAAAAAATACCACCAAGTTATTAGAAGACATATTATTAAGTGCGAAGGCATTGACTCATGCTGATGGCGGGACTATTTACTCAATTGTTGATGGGCAAGAACTCAAATTTGAAACATTACTAAATGACTCTTTGAATTTATACATGGGCGGCACTTCTCAAACAGCCATCCCTTTTAAAAATATCCCCATCTATCTCGATGGCGAAATTAACAAAAACGCTTTAGTCTCCTTAGCCGCCGCAACACAAAAACCCATAATAATAGAAGATGCCTATCAAGCTTGTGACCACGATATGAGTGGCGCTCGGGCGATGGATCAAAGGATTGGCTACCGCACAAAGTCAGTGCTTACTGTTCCTATGCAAAATCATGATGGCGATATTAACGGTGTATTGCAGCTCATAAACGCTCAATATCTGGGTCAAGTCGTACCATTTAACCAACAAGAAATCGACTTAGTGCTGTCTATGACATCACTGGCCGCCGTTGCATTAACCAATAAGCAATTAATCACCGAAATGGAAGTGTTATTTGAGTCTTTAGCAAAAGTCATCGCTCGTGCTATCGATGAAAAATCACCTTATACCGGCGGTCACTGTCGCCGCGTGCCTGAACTGACCATGATGATAGCTGAAGCGGTTAATCGCACACATCATGGCCCTTTGGCTGAATTTCATTTATGTGAACAAGAAAAAAGTGCGCTTAATGTCGCAGGATGGCTTCATGATTGCGGCAAAATTGCCACTCCTGAATATGTGATGGACAAAGCCACAAAGTTACAAACCATTTTCGACCGAATTGATTACTTAGACGCAAAACTTGAGATTTATGCTCAGCAACTTGAGTTAAAAGCACTCAAAGAACCTGAACTAAATATTGATCTGGCTAGTGCCCTAGAACAACTAGCAGCAGATCGAGACTTTCTTAAACATACCAATTTAGGCAGTGAATTTTTACCTAATGAGAGCATAGAGCGAATTGAACATCTCGCTAAAACATATGTCATTACGATTAACGGAGTTGAGCAATCCGTATTTACCGATGACGAGTTAGCCTGTTTGAAAATACAACGTGGCACACTCACACCTGAAGAGCGAACCATTATTAATCACCATATTGATGTAACGGTCATGATGCTCGATTCCCTCCCTTTTCCTAAACATTTAAAAAGTGTGCCGGAGTATGCCTGTGGGCATCACGAAAAAATGGATGGGACTGGCTATCCCAAAGGGCTAACCAAAGAGCAAATGTCAGCGCCCGCTCGCATGATGGCGATTGCTGATATTTTCGAAGCGTTAACAGCGTCAGACCGGCCATATAAGCCAGGGAAAACACTCAAAGAATGCTTGAAAATCATGGGTTTTATGGCTAAAGATCAGCATATTGATGCTGATTTGTTCAACATTTTCATTAAAGAAAAAGTATACTTAGATTACGCCAAGAAATTTGTACCAAATATTGCGGATGAAGATATTGATGAAAACGACATTCCCAATTACACCGCTCCATAATAAAGACTTGTGCCAACTGTGAAATTGTTAATACTGTTATTGCTTACGCTCTTTTCGAGCGACCTCATCTGCTTTGAAAAAACAGAGCATGATTTAGGCGACGTTATTGAATATCGTTATACATGGCGAGACATGGATGACCAACGTCAAACCTTAGCGTTTAAGTTAGAAAAAGAATTAATTAACAATACCTATCGACGCTTTAAACGTTATGATCAAGATGAAGCTTTAAACTTTGTTTACCAACAATTACTGTCTCAAGTCAGCCAGTACAACCCCAGAAACGTTCGCGTCAAATTTAAACGACACCACAAAAAACTCATCTACAGTATCAAAAGCAAAAATGATGATACCAGGGAAAAAGTACTAACTGAACTGACAGAAATTGAACATTCTGCCCAACAAGCTTTTTTAGAGAAACATCACTACGTACTATTTCAAAGCCCCTGGCATGGCCCGAGCATCAAAGTGGATCACCTTCGCTTTGCTCAAGAAGGTCTTGCTCATGTTGCACCAATTGCTGCCGCTATTGAGGCCCAAATGACCTTAAGAAAACCGCGAGATGTGATTAACTTCGTTCTCAACTGGGTGCAGTCAATCCCATATTCACCACTCGAAGATCGCAAAAGCTCTAACGGGGCCGGGTTTAACCCTCCACTACGACTTCTGACCCAAAATATTGGCGATTGCGACAGTAAAATGATTTTAGCAGCCACTATTTTGAAAAATATTTATCCCCGCCTGAGCATTGTTTTGCTCTACTTGCCTGAACATGCTTTGCTTGGTTTTCAACTACCCATAGTCAGCACTGATAATTATGTTGATATAGAAGGGCTTAATTATTTACTTGCCGAGCCAGTTGGTCCTGCTTTATTGCCGCTGTCAGAAGTGTCTCAAAGTTCGAGATCATTTGTGGATGGTAAAAGCTATTATCATGAAATATTCTAGGCTTAAGGTTAGATGCCCATACTACAGTTAAAAGTTACCCTGCTTTAACTTGGTTTCGGCCCGCTTCTTTCGCCATGTATAAATGTTTATCCGCGACTTCGATAAGGGAGTTTTCATCGACAACCCCTTCAGAGCGACTACTTGCAACACCTATGCTAATTGTTACGTAATCACTGGTTGGCGAAAACTGATGAGGGATCATTAAGTCATAGATTGCTTTTTGTAAACGTTCAGCTTGTTTAATCGCATCTTCTAATGCACATGGAGAAAAAACAGCGGCAAACTCTTCTCCACCATAACGAGCCACAAAATCACTCCCCCGTTGGCACAAAGATTTAATCGTTGTGGCGACTAATTTTAAACATTCATCGCCCGCACGATGCCCATAGTTGTCATTAAATAATTTAAAATGATCAATATCGATAATGAGCATCACCATTTCTTCATTACTGCGCGCAGTTCTACGCCATTCTTTTGCAATATTTTCATCAAAAAAACGACGATTATTAATCTCGGTTAAACCATCAATAGAGACTAATTTTTCTAGAAGGTCATTTTTTTGTTTAATAGTGAGTTGGTTTTTGACCCGAACTTGTACAATAGGTGGGCTAAATGGCTTAGTAATATAATCCATTGCGCCCATTTCTAACCCTTTCGCTTCATCGGCATGACTATCGTTGGCAGAAATAAAAATAACAGGAATGGACTGAGTGTCACTTTGATTTTTAAGGTGCTTGAGCACCTCATATCCATCTAACCCGGGCATTTTAATATCAAGTAAAATAAGGTCGACCGGATGTTGAGCGCTTAACGTGAGCGCTTCTTCCCCATTACGCGCTGTCATCACACGATATTGGGGTTGCAGAGTTTGTGATAACACCACCAAATTAAGTGGGTCGTCATCTACAACTAAAATTAACGCTCGTTCCATCGTTACTCCCATCTAGGGCCAGACCTTTTTAATCAATCCTAACAGATTATGTTAGGTATATTTTTTAACTTAGATTTTACTATAGCGGCAAAAATTACCAACCCTAAAGCTTTTAGGTAATTTTTACCACGAATAAACACAATAGCTAGCACTATAGACAGCCAATTACAAATTTTCTTCTGCAAAAGCAGCTAATCGGCTTCGTACAACACCATTTAAATTAACCGTCGCACTCCCTTCAAAGTTTTTAAACCGTTCAACCAAATATGTTAAACCAGAGGTTACAGGTGTTAGGTAGCTACTATCAATTTGCGCTAAGTTTCCAGAGCAAATTAACTTAGTGCCTTCTCCACAACGTGTAATAATCGTTTTTAGCTGCGCTGCCGTCAAATTCTGACTTTCATCAAGAATTACGATGGCATTTTGAATACTTCGTCCACGCATAAAGTTTACCGACTTAAACTGAATATTGGCCTTTTCCATTATGTAGTTTCGACTCGAAATCGGATTTTGATCGCTTTTATGCAACACTTCTAACGAATCAGTAATCGCAGCAAGCCAAGGGGCCATTTTTTCTTCTTCGGTACCTGGCAAATAACCAATTGATTCTGCAATTTCAGGGGTATTACGAGTGACAATGACTTTGTCATAGATGCCTTGCTCAATCACAAGCTCTAGAGCACATGCCAGCGCCAGTAAGGTCTTAAGGTATTATAAATTCAAAATAGATACACCGACCGACCGATTAAGTGTTATTATTTGCAATCATTTATCTGAAAGTCGATACAATTTTAAGGTATACCTAAGCTAGTCCTATGAATGACAATAAAAATAAAAGCATCCTCAACATCGACAATACAATTTTTCAAAGCTTAGCCCCAAAAGGCAGCTTTTTACAACATTGTTTAATCAATTCTAAATGGGATGATGAAAACGAAAAAACCTCATCTCTAGCGCATTATAATTTACGATTAGCGATATCAAAATTGCTACAGCTAATAAATACTGATGAAGAAGATCACCAAGCACTAATCCATTTATTAGTGAGTAAACCAGAGACTGTAACCATCAAAGATCTAATCCAAGGTTACAAGTCAGTTGATCTAGCATTAGTAAACAGCTTTCCTTTGAGCAGAGCCAAAAGCTACAGCACCGCAGTCAGAAACTTTTTCAATTCATTCAGTGCTCCCATAGAAAATGGTTTTAATGCATCAGAATTAACATATGAAACACTATTATCAACAAATGTAGACTTTAAGAAAAATCCCAACATCGATCTTTTTGCCATTGATGTAAAAAATAAGATTAAGTTTACCGTTATTGATCCCGACACTTTGCCAAATCTATTTGTTAAAGACTCGGTTTTACACGATCTTCTGATCAATTTAGAAAACGCTTCAAAAGAACAGCCATTTGAATACTCCGTCATCGCAGGCTTTAAAAATGTGTTACGCGAAATTGACAAGTGGCCTGAAAATTCTCAGATAAAAATACTACTCAACAGCCCATTAAACGAATTAACGCTAAATACAATTATCGATTCGCTAATCGATTTTGAGAAAAACTTACATAAGGCTTTACCAAATAGAAAGTTGAATCAGCCAAGTACACTGTTTAGACAGAAGCTCTTTGAGCATGGGCTAACTGCTCCTGAACTAAATAAAGCGAAAGACCTCTTCAAAACCAACTTTAACAAAGCTGGTCAGTTAAAATTTAAGCCACGCTTCATAATACAGTGTGAAAACAATGAGCATATTGTAGATTCATTTCAACTACCATTAGTTCTGCCGTTGGAGAGTGTGGGCGAGGATTGTTTTAGTCAGTTCGAAAAAATATCAGAAACCAGCCCTGCCGATACGGACAGCGTAACTGACCTAATAGAAATCTTGATACTGCTTCAGCAAGGGGGATATAGTGATGGGAGATTACTATTTGCTAAAAAGCCCGAAGACTTGATTACTTATAATGTTTCCAAGGGCTTAATCGATCTAGAGTTATTAATCACCGAACACTTCCCAAACAATAAGCAAGAAAAGCTGCAACTCATTCGTGACTTTCTGAACCTATGCGAAACCCCAACTCAAAGTGGAAGGTTACTAAAAGATTTTGAGATTGATTCGACTATTAATCCAAAAGAAAAAATTAATACAATGGCTTTTCAAGGTTATTCCAAAGCTAACGGTAAAAAGAATGATATCACCGTAAAATTTAACCTGACCAAGCTAAAACCTTTGTTGAAATTAAACAGTGTCTTAGTCACAGCTTTGAATAAATTACAAACGCACACAGCGACTACACCAATGCCTGCCACATCTTTATCTGACATAGAGCGGACTTTGGGCTATATCGTAGATACATCACTAGAGTCAGCACAAATAAAGCATATCCTTACCAACCTACTGTCTGAATTAGAACAGCGAGATTTCAGGTTAGGTTTTGCTCAGCTTGAAGACATCATCGATGAGATGGATATACAATTAAAGGCACCTAGAAGCCAAGGTCTACGTACATTCTTAAGTAATTATGCTGGTAAAATCAACGGCTTGATTGATATAAAAAACTGTGGTTTTAAATCTAGATTTAGCGCATCTGACGAAATGAATGCTCAAAAGCTAATTGAGCCTGTTGATGAGAATGGTGATGTATTACCCAGCCCTATTCAAAATCAACAACAATCGCTATCAGAGTTAAGAAAAAATGTACAAGAGTACTTTGAAAAGCCAATTAACCAGATACTAAATTCGTGTAAGAAAGAAGTTGAATGCTATAAGCAGCTTGTATCTACTTTTAACACTTACACGAAAAAAGACGAAAATGGGGTTCACATCAAAAATATCCCAGAAGAAGTTACTGCTTTAGTTAAAAACAATCAAGTTGAGGGAGGTAGAGGAATTCTAAAGTCACAAGCGAGTGCCATTAGAAAAGAATTTACAAATGAAGTTATGATGGGTGCTTACCTTCGGCATCAACTATCCATTGGAACAACAAGCACAACCTACTGCTCTCAAAAATCTGAGTTAATCCCAACTTATGTGAAACATTGGTTTCCTAACTCAAGTACAGGTATGAGAGACTTCTTTTGGTCAGGCATATTTTTACCAAAAAACATTCTTCTTGTGTGCTTTATCAGATTAGCTATTAGAACCACTTGGAATAAAGATGTAATAGCTACGTTGACTCGTGCAAATTTGCCAGAGCAAATACCAGAAGGACCTTTTGTACTTGCTGGGTTCAAAGAAAAAGTAGGTAAAGAGGCTACGCCCGTTACGATTGAGCCACATGAAAAAGAAATTCGTGAGGTGATCAGCTTTCTTATCCAACATCATGACAACATGGTGCGAATGGGCTTTAAGCAAGAGAGTATTTGGGATACTCCGGGTTCGACAAAACTAAATTTCCTATCGGCAAGTATTTTAGACAGGCTACGCGATCACTATACCCTTCCTTATTTTCGGATGGAGTTATTAGCCAAACATCAAATGAATCTAAGAAAAGGTATCGACGGTAGCTTAGTAAATTCACAACGTGAACGAAATCATGCAACCAGTAGAGTAACTTCTGCTTATCTAACGCACCCTATCGCCGTGATTGAATATGAAGCCAACAATGCAGACTTCCAGCGAAAATTTGAAACAACCGTTCAGTTTAGACATAAAGAAGCATCTATAGAGAAATACGGCTTAGATCGTAGCAACATTGACGAGGATTTGATCGTAGCACCAGCAGAGCATAAAGAAGAATTGCCTGAATGGTTTATTTTAGCAGACGGCTCATCATGCACAGACATCTTCGCTGCTGTTGATAAATCTAAACAGGATAGTATCTGTAAAGGTCGAAAGTGCCATTCAGGAGAAGGTTGCGAGTTCAATCGCGTTGAATTGGGTGTTGATGAATTTGTACGAACCCTGCGACATCAGGCTTATTACATAGCACGTGGAGAGGTGCTGTTGGCAAAGCATGGTAGAGAATATTTTGATGAGTATATTGCACCTGACATGCGATTTACGTTTGGTTTGGTGAAGTATGTAGAGTTATCCAATCCTCTAATGTTCAAAGAAGCTAAAGGGAGATTAGAAAATGAACAGTAATCTTAAGTACCAATTCTTAGAAGATATAAAGCCGGAAGACATACTGGAAGAGCATGATGATCTGCTTTTAGAAAATGCAAAACTGTTGCAAGTTACAGATGAAAAGCTCTCTATTGAAGGTACTGTTTTACATTATCACGCAAAGATAACTGGCGCTAAAGCCAATGAAACGGTGCTACAAAAAGGCTCTGTAGATCTGCGAGATATATGGGTTCCCGGTGCTGCGGGGTGGCAGCACCCAGTGCCTATATTGGTTTACCCTGACTATGCCAAGGCACTTGTTGAAATCATCGATATCTATGCAAACAGAGCTAAACATACGCCGACATTTGTAAAAACAGGGGTAATGTCGCAAGTTAACGTTGCAGCGCAATTCATTGAATATATGTGCTTACATGGTCATCTCGTACTAAATGGAGTAAATCAAAAGCAAATCGATAAGATGAAAGTAACGCTCAAAGAAGGTGGTATTCCAGCAACGCTGGCCTTGCATGACCGAGTTAATTCATTTGTCGATTTGTTAATCGAGAATGACGAACTAGAGCCATTTTTAATCAAAGACGGTAATACCGAAAACTCTAAAGTAACGAGTATAAGAGTACCTAAAATTGCCCAATGTATCGGTGCGGTTAGTCTTGAAAATCAAGTTCCAACTAGTGTTTACCAAAGAGTAACAGAACACCTAAAATCAAAGGGAGTTAAAGTCGGTGCTCGTTTAGCATCCAAAGGCGCATCTTCACCTTCTCAACCAGCCGTTAAATCTTTGAATAACTGGTTTGGTACTTGGAATAGGTTTGCAAAACTAGATAACGAAGATCGGATGCAGTTTATTCCTTTTCCTAACCCTAACCAGCTTTCTAAAAAGCTAGGTAAAGTAGCTGGTCGCACAAAAAACTTGGATTTAGAACATGTTGTTGATCTATTGGGCGGTTCACACCTTTGGGTATACGAATATTCATCCAAAATAATTTCATTAGTAAATGAAATTACCAACTTAAAAAATCAATACCTTGATGAAGGGCTTCGCCATCGAACACTGACTGAAGGTAGATTTCCAGAATTTTTAGTTAGCTCAAAAAAAGTTAAAGAGCTTGAAAAGCTGCTTGGCATTGAAATCCATAAATCGAGTTTAACTGCTTCAGATAAAGAATCAGAGGCGTTCTCTGTAACCGAGGTAATCACGTTATTGATGACCGCATGTTATGTCATATTGCAAACTTACAACGCAAGAAGACAAGCAGAAATCCAGCACCCTCTCATCGGTATTACAGAAGAGTTCTTCCGTTGCAAAGATAAAAAGTTCAATTGGTATCAAGCCTGCTTTTATAACGAGAAAAATGGTGAGCGCCGCTGGTACACAACTAATAACGGTAGTACCAAAGCAATTCAATGCTTAATTAAATTGAAAAAAGCATGGGGGGCTGTTGATGTTGACGGCTTGTTTAATGTGCCAACCTTTAGAATTGATGAACAAGATAACTTCAAACACTATAAATATCATTTTAATAAGGGAAAAGATTCAAAGATCACTGGCAACGCCTTCTTAAAAATGATGCTAGGTGATGCAGAAGTGGATATGAAAAGCCACCCATTCAGACGTATCTATGCCGTTATTTACCATTATCAGTACAAAAACGCAGACTTACTAGCATTATGTCACCAGCTAGGACATGTTGATCCCGATGAAACAACTGTGTATGTGACGGAGCCTGCCGCTAGAGAAACGCATGAGCAACTTCATCATAAAACCAAGCTGACTCGAAATGAGAGAGCTGAATCTACCATTGCGATTAAAGAAGAAAACAAAGCACTAGATAAAATAATTGCTGAAGTAGGTGTTGAAACAACGGCAAAAGATATTCTGGCTCTACTTATGGGCACCGAAGAAATGGCAGGTAAATATACTTCTTATTTGAAAAAGGTTTACCGAGTTTTACAAAAGAGTGTCAGATTCAACAACTATACCAAAGACAAGTACGGTAAAGGCTTTAGCGAATTACCTGACGAAGAAAAAAGTAATGAAATGGCTCAAGTGCTGGATGCTAGAGGCCACAAACACAAACCTAAACCACATGCTACTTGCCATAAAAAAGAGGGAGAAGCTAAAAAGCATAAGGCACCTTGTGAACCATCTGTGTGTAAAGGCTGTGCATACCAAGAAGTAAAACGAACCCAGCTTAATATTATGAAAGAAGACTTAATCGCGCTAAAGGCAGTCCAAGCTGATTATTTGACGCTCCCTGTTGAACGTATGCGAGCTAAGGAACAAAGCGCTAATTTAGAGATTTTAATTGAAAGCCATGAACGCACAATGAAAAGAAGTAAGAGTATTTTCCAAGCGGAGCAACCTAATGGCTAAGACAAAACAAACCCAAGATCCCCAACAAAAAGAAGCTTTTGAGCGCATTGAAAGAAAAGTGGAAATACTTGAAAAGTGGGCAAGCGAGGGAATCCCCTTTGTATTAGTTAATGGTAACAAACAGGTTGATGACAAAGGAAAATATGTCCTTGAATTCTTCCCTACCAGCCCTACAGGGCTTAGAAAGTGGAACGGTAAACAAAATAGTAAGGATGTTGTTAAGCAATATGATATTCCGACATATACAACATCTGCAAAGTCTCTGGATGCAATACCTACGAGCTTAAAGCTAAGAATTTATGGCGATAAAAATAAACTAAACATTTGGGAAAGACTGAAGTTTAAGGCCAAGCTGCAAGCCAACACTAAAGAAAAGAACGCCCTGCAAGAGCTAGAGGAAGAGCTTAAAGTATCTAAAGTTAATCACCAAGGGCTAGCAAACGAATTAATTGAACTTAGAGTGACTAACAAATACTTGGAAGAAGAGAACTGCACGTTAGAAAACCAGATTGAAAGTGTACGTTTGTCTATAAAATCCCAGCTTGATCTGAAGAAAAAATTACTTAAGCAGTCTGAGCTAAAAAGTAAGAAACTCAGTATCGAAAATACAAAGCTGAAAAAGCTTTTAGACGAACATGGTATCGGCTACGAAAATGCTGACGAGAGCACCTCTATTATTGATTTTCCGGGGAAGTAAATAATGGTGAATAAGCGCAGAAAATCTTCTCAGGATATCGGTAAACAGAATGCTAAAAAGATAGCTGATTGGGTAAATACTTCGCCTGTTATCCCTTTGTATCAAGGTCGGGTTAACAAGACTCAAATTTTCAAGATGCATAATGTGCCTAAATCAACCCTAGATACGAATGAAGATCTACAAAAATTATTTGATCCTGATGGTCCAATAGAGAAGCTAGTTCGAAAACAAAAAGGGCTTGAGATTGAGCTGTCTAATGATGTTGAAGAAGAAAATTCAGTAAAAGAAAATCTAGAAAATACGGTTTCAAATAGTGAGCTTGAATTGAAAGTTAAGGCATTAGAGACACAGCTTAACTCTATTCAATTAGATCTGGCTTCAGAAGAGTTTTTGTTGGCAACAGGTCGGTATATTCCAAAACTTTACTTGGATGATGGTGACGTGTCATGCAAATAAGCAATATATCGTTTCACGAAGATGTTAAGCAATTAACAGGCGTAGTCACTTTAGTTCGGCACCATACACAAGATAAACGTGGTATTTCATCTATTTTTTTATTAAAGGTTGCACGTGAAAAAATAATCGTGAAGGCTGAATTCGGTGCAATCACCTCAATCCCACAAACAGGAGAAATCTGGAGGGCGACTGGTGATTATTTCTTTGATAAAGAGTATGGCTCACAGTTTGTTGTTAATGAGGCTTCAAAGCAGCACCCCAGCGCAGAAATTACAACAGATGTTCTTTGTGATTTTCTTATCTACAACGCCCATTTCGTCGGGATAAATAGCTATTGGGCGAAGAAACTTAAGCTCGCTTTTGGTGAAGATTTATTAGCTGTTTTACAAAGTTACTCAGCTAAAAAGTTATCTAACTGTAAAAAGCTAAAAATCTCACCAGTTATGGCCCAAAATCTTTGTGATGGTTGGGCTAAAGCTGTTGGTGAAACTGAATTAAATCTATTTTTTGAACGACACGATTTACCAGTTGAGTATGTTGAAGCGACTCGTCAGCTATTAGGACATGACGCAAGTAGCCTGATAAAAAAGAATCCATATCTGCTCTATCCTATAACCTCTGTAAATGCTGCAAAGCGGACATGGAAATCACTAGACAAAAAATTAAGAGTTAATTTTGATATCAATTTGAACGATAAGCGTAGAGCGATTTCATTTATTGAATCACTACTCTATTCAGCACTAAGCAATAACGGTGATATGGCATTACCTGCTGATGAAGTCAAAACTGAGCTGATTGAAGCGGGAATTGAGCTAGAACTTGATGAAGTTGAAGACTGTGCTTTTCAGACGCTTTGTTTCAACAAACAAAATAACACTATACAAATTTTAGGTCATCAGGCGATTGAGAAGGCAATAAATGCATTATTTCACAGGCGTTTATCTAAGATAAAGCAGCTATTTGATAGGAGTTCATTGGCGTTTGGCGAAACGTTATCAGTACTAGAAAACAATAATATTGAGCTAAATCCTCTCCAGTTACAGGCATTAGGTAATGCCTTTAATCAGCCTGTTTCTTTTATTGTCGGGGAAGCTGGAACAGGAAAGTCTTTGCTATCCCAGATCATCATTGATGTATGCCTTAATAATGGTATTAACGTTTGGAAAGTTAATTCAGTTGTTCGTAATGAAGATAATATACTGCCTAATTTAAAGGGAGAATCTATTAATCGCTTCATTTCACAGGCAAAAAAGCGAAACCTAAAAGGCGCATTATCTGAGGCACTTATCCTGATAGAAAATTCAAATTCAGTTGATATGTTAACGCTGTATAAACTTTTAAAGGTTATTCCTCTTAACGTTCACATTTGCTTTATTGGCGATAAATTTAAATTACCCCCTATAGGTCCGGGATCGTTTTTCAAACAGGCTGTTGAATTAAAAGATGAAGCCCTAACAGAGTTAATTGAAGTGAACGGTGCCGAGTCCCAGTCTGATATCCAACGGCTGTATAGCTCTTTAATTGGTGGCGCTGCATCATCAGTATTTGATGCTATTCCTGCATTTGACGTGTCAGAAGAACAAAGCCTAAGTATTTACCATACTGAAGATAAATCTCACGAGATGCTTAGTACCGTTGCGACCAATATTTGGTTTGAATTGACTTCAATGTTAAGTGATGTACCTAAGATCATTTGCTCTAGTCCTCAATTGTGCGATGGCATAAATTCCCAAATTCAACGGGTTCGTTTTGATCGGAAAAAAGTAGCAAAGCTAGAAATTGGAGAATCTATTTTCTACGCGGGGGAGCCAATTATTTTTGCCAAACCTAATAAATTTGTCGATGTACCAGTTGGCACATTAGCAGACATTGTAGAAGTTTACGAAAAGCCTGTCGTTGCATATGGACGTGAGTGTTGGATGAAGATAGACATTGGCGGTGATTGTATCGATTTGTCATTAAATGATATTGAAAGTATTGCACTTTGTTATGTAATTACGGCTCAGAAGGTTCAGGGTAATCAATTTAATCATTCTTTAGTTATTTTGGATAATTTCTATTTGATTGATAAATCATGGCTTTACACATGTATAAACGCATCTAGAGAGTCGATGTTATTTATCGGCAATAGGAGTCAATTAGTCAATGCGGTTGATGCCTCAGAGTTTAGCGCTAAGAGACATTGTGGCGTTCCGCTTAAATTGGAGGTTTCAGATGAGTAACGGTATTACTGAAACAAAGATACGCTATGATCGTCAAGACCACTATGTTTACCAAGATATCAACGGAGAGGTCCTTTGGGGGCCTACTGACTTTCTAATCAATCTTGATAGAGATCCTAAGACCAAGCGCACTTATCGAAAGGCTATCAGACGATTATTTAAATTCTTAAACTCTGGCAAACATAAAATAAGCTGGCTTGAAATGAACGACTCACGCATGAGGGAGTTTAGGGCATTCTGTTTAAAAGCAACAAAAGCAGATTCTCGCTACAGAGGTAATGAAAACGTTGCCAAGCAAACGGTCAACAGTGATTTTTTGATGCCAATCTATAACTTTTATCATTGGGTACAAAAGCAAGGTACATATCACCCAAATATTCTTGGTTTTGATCCGGCCAATAAGTTTTCATATCAAATAACATCATCATTATTATTGAAAGAAATCGCCGTATCTAGAAATGAAAAGCCAAATAATAATTCACTTTATCCAGAATTATTTAGAGATTGTGATACGAGAAGCCGAAACAGAAAAGATGCAAGTGAGTATGAGCTAGAAGAACTAAATAATTACATAGTTAATGAATATCAGGGCTATGAGCGAGCGTCACTACTCTTAATTGCACAGATCATGAATGAAACGGGTAGCCGCCCGATTTCAGTTAGTAGCTATCGTAGACTTCAATTTTCTAAAGAAATCATCGAAAAAGAGTTCTTCCTCAACAAGCAAGATAGTTTATCAATTGTTCCAAAGCTGGCTAAGCAAGGAAATACTATGCCAGTGAGCTTTAGATTCTCAACAGTGCTCGCTGTCAGGAATTTCGTTGAGAATGATTTGGAAGAGTTTCTCACCAACATTGATACTGGCAACTACGATGGTCATTTGTTCATAGACCCCAACAACTTTAAACCATTAACGGCGGAAAATATCAGCAAGCTCTTCAGTGAAATCACCACAGAACTTGGCTGGCCTAAAGGTAAATCGATATACTCATTACGTCATAAATTTTCAGGCGATAGCCTTGATAAGCATTTGGACGCTGCAATAGAGCTAGGCTTTAGTGCTAATGAAACCGCAATTGCACTTCAGATGGAAAAAGAGATGACCCATCGTAGCTCCGGCTCTCTAGAAGACTATATTTCGAGTCGTAAAAGAACGATGCAACAAACTGAATCTTTTAAGAAGTCATTAAAAATTAGTGAACTAGAATCAGATAAAACTCGCCTTGAGTTAGAAAGGCAAAAAGCGATAGAAAGCGCAGAGCAAAAAGATGCAGAGAATCAGGCACTGTTATTAGAAATTCAAAAGCTACAAAGCCAACTAAAAGACGGCGATATTAATTAGTAAATATCTGAATCGGGGATCTCAAGATCTCCTAGATCACCAACCTGCGAATAAAAAGGATGAGTCTCAAATGTATATATTTTATCATCGGACTCGTTATCTTTCGAAACGGCATAGTCAAAGCTTGTAGTGTCGGATTCTAACGAGTCGAGAACGTCACTAAGTTTTGGGTACTTGAATTCAAGTTTCCTATTCATCGTAAACCTCTATAGTTCGCCCTGAGTAATTATAGTATAGAATGAGGGTCATAGACTCTCCCGTTCAGCAAATGCTAAGAAGTGGTGCTTACGATTGAGTTTTTGAAAAAGTAACCTTTGAGAGGTTACTTTTCAAAGGAGTACAAAATAGTAACCGTTGAAAGGTTACTACTTGGCGGCAAACTAAATCTATAGTAGATCTCAATTCTAGTTTTGGTGTTACTTTGAATACGCAAGCTTAAGACTATAATCAGTGAAAATAAAAAATCCACACACGCTCAAACAAGCTTTAGCAAATATGAAGCTCGAAAACTTGTCTCCATCTCCTGAAGTTAGTGTACTTCTGCAACAAGCATTAGTGGATGAGAACATTGACACAGATGACATAAGAAGCCTATTACGTGCTGCTCACCTAACTGATGAAGAATGTTAGTACACTGAATATCAATCGACTCGGTGAGCAATTACAAAACCGTGACCAATAATAATTGAGAGAATTATTTCTTCAACATTAAGGGCAATTTTGAATATTGGTATAATGACACTTATTAATTGAAGAGCCTGTTTATGAAAACCATAGGTAAACTTGCTAAAGAGCTTAACATTAGCGTTGAAACAATCCGTTTTTATGAGCGTCAAGGTCTGATAGAGCAGCCTTTAAAACCAGAATCTGGTTACCGAATGTATGGCGATGCCCTTGTCAATCAACTCAAATTTATTCTGAAAGCTAAAGCATTAGGGTTTACGCTGAAAGAAATTGAATCACTGATGTCACTCAGCGGAAATTGCGCAGATATAGAGTCGATGGGGTTGCAAAAGCTGCAACTCATACGAGATAAGATCGATGATTTACAGCGATTAGAGAACGTGATTCAAGATATGACAGATTCTTGCAAGGCCAATCAAGACCCAAAAACCTGCCCCATTATAAATTCACTTAAATAGCTATTGACCCCGTACTTATGTACGGAGTTTATACTACCTTAAAAATTGAGGTAGATAGTTATGATCAATAAAATTCTAGATAAAGTAGGTTCTGGTGGCGTTTGGCTAGCCGCCCTTAGCTGCACAGCATGTTTTCCGGCACTCGGCTCATTGGCATCCGCTCTTGGGTTAGGTTTTCTTTCACATTTTGAAGGGATAGCGGTGAACACCTTATTGCCATTATTTGCTTCACTAGCGTTGTTAGTTAATTTCTATAATTGGTATCAACATCGAGATTCATTGAGAGGCGTTTTAAGTGTCATTGGCCCAATTGCAGTATTGCTGACCCTGTATCCTTTATGGCAATACGACTGGAGCACTTACTTATTTTACTTTGGGATCATTTGGATGGTCGTAATGTCTATTTTAGATATTGTTAAGCCCATTAAGGAACCAGTATGCAAGGTATAGAACTAGAATCTAAAATCACTTGCCCCGAATGTGGATTTAGCAAGGTGGAAACCATGCTAACAAACGCTTGTCAGTGGTATTACGAATGCGAAAGCTGTAAAGCACTGCTTAAACCGTTAAAAGGTGATTGTTGCGTTTATTGCTCTTACGGAACAGTTAAATGCCCTCCTATTCAAAAAGGGACGACCTGTTGTTCAAAAAACGAATTGTGAAGATTCCATATTAGCCAATAAATAGATAGACTGAGTACAATAATTACATCTATTTGAGGTGACAATTGGGGCTTATAGTACAAGGAAATGTCGTTAAAGTTGATCACGATAATAAAGAGTGGTTGAAAACCAGACCTCAAGGAAATCCAACCAAAGAAGAGATAGGCGGCCTAACAATTTATTCTTTGTTTAAGAGATTATTAGCTTCGGCTAAATCAAGAAGAAAGCACCGTAAGATCCCCGGTGATAACTGTCCAATAATCTACGCATTAAAAGGCAAAGATAACCTTACTACTGATATTACCAGCATTAAACTACTCAGAGAAAGCTATAGTGTTATTGTTAACAGTTTTCAAGCTGAAGAGCCTAATGGCTATGACCTGATTATCTCGATGCCCTCTTCACACAATATTAGCCGCCTTATTGGCAAGCGTTTAGCAAATATTTTTACTGCGCATCACTCATCCGACTTTTTACGTAAGTTGACTATTGAAGAAGCTCTTGCACTATTAGATAGAGCTGATATCAGCGTGGAAGAGCATAAAACATTATCACATAGGCTGAGAAAGCAATTGACCGAGAAAGGATTTCAAGGCGATTTTTCTTTAAAAGGAATTCCCGTTCCATACAGAAGTGAATTTCCTCCGTTATGCTTGAATAACACTACAGTGGTTAATAACGAGCCTCAACGAATTCTATTAGTAGATGATCTTCTTGCCACTGGTACTACATTGAAAACAGCACATGATCTGGTAAAATCCTGTTACCCGCACGCAGTAGTGCATGGTGCGAGTCTAATCAGCTCATCTGCTAAATGATCTTGACGAATACGTCAATTAACATCATAATTGTAAATATAGAGTGTGCTTGAGTCTCCCCGCTCTTAAAATCCAGACGAGACCCGCGTAGGCACCTTGCTGAAGGTCGGTTCGTAAAGGACGAGTATTTGGCAGGTTAGGCAGCGGCTAACCCTTCAACTCTTTGTTGTCGTATTAGTAACTTTAGGAGAGCTTTTTGCTCTCCTTTGTTCTTTCTGGGATTTGATATTTAATTAGACCCCGATTCCTTCTGCGCTGACTTTTATTCCATTTATTGTTACGCTTCTCGTTATATACCTTGCTCCGTCAAAATGCTTCAATTCAGTAAATCTAGTCTCTCGGAGATATACATCGATGACATTACGAGGGTTGGAAAGATCAACACTGTTTTGACCATTTGATTCAGTAAAAGAGCTTTCATAATAGCCATTTTGGTAAAACTCAATTGACCCCCAACACCCAGATAGTACCTTCTTAAAAGTATATAAATCGTAAAGGCAGATTCCGTTGTGGAGTGTAATGCAGTCAAGGGAACCAATATTATGAACGACAATTGGTTTTAGATTTAAAATTTCATCTTTAGTTAAGCCATTTTCAATTAGGTACTCCCTTGCTGAGCTGGAGTTATTGACGACTTCATCTAACCTTTCAAGTTGAAGTATTCCCGTATTAAGCTTTTTGTCTTCCTGCCCGATAAGCTTGAACCACGATTTCAAACCAGCTTCCGTATCTGTAGTAACATGTTTTAGCTGAACCGCGTATACGATATTGATTGATTTATCTCGAATGAAAAAATCAACATCTAGTCTTAAATCAGGGTAGTCAGACGAATCAAATTTATCAGGCTTTAGTTCAAATTCGAGAACATCAAGGTGATTACATTTTATCAAATCATCGAGTAAAAAACGGGTTTGCTCTTTTTCAAGTAATGAGTGCCAATCAGGTCCTTGCTTTTTCAAAGCAAAATATTCCATCTGTTGGATTAGGCCACGTACCAATTTCAGTGGCCCCAAAACTAGTCCTCCATTTCTAATATCAAAGAGCCTATCTTCTGGTTTGTTCTTTTTCTGAAATTCCTTGATCAGCTCATAAGTTCTCAATAGTCCTTTTCTCTCTGGGTATTGACGGATCATTCGTTTAACCTCGCCCTTACTTAAAGGTTTTTCAGATTTATCGATCTCCTTTCTTTGAACAACATTTACCAAGAAAATTACCAGATCTGCGATTTCATGAAATAGTTCCAACGTTCTACTGCCTAAGCCTAATCGCCAGTGCTGAGGAATAATTGAGAGTACTCTGGCATGTAGACCTTGAATTGAGTCTGTCATAGGCTCATCATTTTGGTAAGTCGCAACAGCGAAGCTTGCGATAGCATTTGTTGCTGCTTTTAGGGATAAAAACTCTAATGAATCGCCAAACCAAATTGGAGTGAAAAGTTCCGGCTCAATCTGTTTAAACAAAAATGAACCATCTTGTTGTACCTCCAACTTTAATGTTCCTGAGGTTAGCAAAGCAAAATGCTGCACAATCCAAGCAATATCTAAGATTTCTGATACTAATTCAGTATCTAACTCTCCATTATTCAATAAAATCTGTTGATCATTAATAAGTTCAGCAACATTCATATTAACGTTACATACGTGGTTATCAATACCAATTGAAGTTAGCGTTAAAGGTGTGTCATCTTGAAATTCCGATTGAACATTTACGTAATTCGTCGTTTGATCAGAAATAACATCCTTAATCCTTTTATACCCTTCTACATCTTTGGAAGAAAAATCCATATAATTAGCAAGCTTGAGTTGTGATTTGTTGAGCAAATCAATTAACTGTTCGGCTGGTTTGTGACCTTCGAACATCTTATTTAACCGAGGAATGTTTGCGGGATTGGCAAAATATTTATGAGGAAAACTCAACATAGAAAAAGCGGCTTTCATGGCTCGTTGATCTTGGGTGTTAATTAAAGGCACTGACATAACGACTATATGTATTCCTTACTGGTGTTAACAAATTCTATGTGGTTCTATTGCTGAACAGGTTTAGATTGAAGAGATTTAACAGCATTGTGATTAAATACAGATGATGTTACTCCGTCAAAATATGCACATTGGTGGCTGTTACACGCTATTGAATAGCCAGTATATTTTTCAACCACCCCTTTATTAACTTCGACTAATAGTTCATCAACCGCAACCTGATTATTCTTGATCTTTTCCATATATTGCTCGGCATTTTCTTTGCCTACATGTTCAGCCGCAATAAGCACCAGTATTACAGAAAGATAAAAAAACACTCCAGCACAAACATACCAAAACACTTTTGCTGAAAATTCTGCAAAGTCTTCTAATGCAGGATGTAGTTCAATTTTATTGGGTTCTTTATTGAATGCATTTCTTAGCTTTGAAAATGCTGGTTCGACAAAATTGGAGCGTTTCGCTATTTCGATAACCAAAATAGCTAAATATGCCGTAATCAGTACGCCAGAAGCGCATAATAAAACAAAGCTAATATTAGGAGCGGTTAAATTAGCAAAGGCAAAAAAGCCCTGATAAAAGATCCTATCAATTGACAATGGAAATTGCGTTTCTTCTATGCCAAACGTTTTGAGAAAACTTAAATGATACATCAACCCAAGCGCATATAATGCCGCTAAAATCAGGCTAATGATCACTGACGCATGATTTAAAAGTCCTTTCATGTTACCTCTGGTTTTCAGGCTCTGTTTTCGGATGTTCACGGTGATCATCAGGCAACTCTTCAAGTAAATCATCACTGTAAAAATCGAAGATCATCTCACCAGTAGTTTGTCGCTCAGTCCAATAGCGCCCTTTTAGCCTACGCTTAGGGTTTTCAATAATGGACAAGACACATGCGCCATCATGGGGGTTACTCCTATGCGACAAACTAGCTCGTGGTCTACTCGTATAGCTGTATGTAAGCTCTTTTTGCTGACGCTGTTCGTCAATTAAAAAACCTTCTACATAAGAGTCACTCTGCATTTCAGAAGTTCGAACAACATATGATGTTGAGAAAAATGTCTGTTTAACGGTGAGCATTGCAGGTATAGGAGCTATTTTATTACCTGTAGCTTCGTCTACCCAGCTAGAATATACATAACCAACCCACGTACCGTTTAGATCGGGAAATGGTACTAGCCACCCCCTAAATATTTTAAACTTCCACCCCCATTTGACAAAAATAGCTATAAGCAATAAATCAGCACTAACAACTTTAGGTACAAGGCTAAAAAAATCTTTAGCTAAAGATAGGTTCAGCCCACTAATCCAAGCAAAACCAAACCAGATAAGCGCTGATACTCCAATTAAAACGTAAATGGTGCTTTTGAGTACTATATTTTTCATTATTCGTACCCAACATAATTCCATGCCGCAACTAACAACTTACGGGCCTGCTGTTTTGTCCATTTTTGATTGGAACCAAATAAATATTTTAACTCACTAACTTCACCCCATTCATCAGACGATTCTTTTCCCAATTCTGCGTACAGATATACTATCGCGTTGCGTAAAACGTCATAAAAAGTAGTGTAATTGAAATATTCATTTGGCACGTTCCAGATCAAACACTCACATAAAAACCCCGGAATGCCTTTAGCATCCTCAATTCCATTTGCGGCCATTTCATTCGTTAATTTTTTAAAGACACGGACAGTTCGCTTATATTTTCTTGAAGTAAGTGTATTTTTACTAACACCGTTTTCGTAATGTTGTTCAGGCCAATTGATGATTTTTTTACCATCGTCAGAAAATTGTTGGACACCTGTAATATAGCTTCCATTAGTTTTAAATCGCCTGTGTTCCATAAATGGTGCAACATCTGCTTCAACTCTATAAGTGTTAGCTTTGATATCAAAGGCTTTGCTTCCCCGTGTTACCGCCGCCCTACCAAACTTGTCAACTAATGCCTTTTCTATGTCATCTTTGAAGTCATCAAAGCTATAAGATGCAGCAACATAGCCAAACGAATCTCTGTTATACCCTTTAGGGTAATGTCCAAAAAAGACATCCGAGCAAACAATCCCGACATCAACGTCAGAATCGGCCTGTACATTTACTTTATTTCGATAAGATCCCTGCAAAAAAACATTAATCGACTTGCTCTTAAGTTTTTCGGATGATTCTATTGCACTTTTAATCATACTAATGGCATTTTCGCAGCGCACTCGCTCTGTTTTTCCCGGACCTGTTGACCAGTCTTTAAACTTGTGTTCCCAATTTGATGTACCCAAGGCTTTAGCTGCGGAATTATTAAAAGACATATGTCCCCCTTCTGCGCTCGAAAGCGCAGGTAATAGTTGCAATTATTTACTATCTTGCTTTATTTGATTGAGATAGTACTGACGCAGCGAAAGACTTAGTCTCATCACTATATTTGCTACTTTTTAATACCTCAGAAGCTTTTGTTTCCATCTCACTACTAGTCTGGTTGCTTGAACTTGACTGGCTTAATACAGATGCTGCAAGCGACTTTTGCACTTGCGATGCAGATGGGTCGTTTAATGTGGACGCTGCTTTTGACGCTAACGCCTTTGAGGATTGCTTAGAATTAGTCATTTAAACTACTCCGTAAAAAATTAATAAGAATTTGGGCATCAAACATCAAGCAAAATGCCCTAGTTTTAGCTAGCTGTTATTCAGCAGGAACCAAAAGAGGCCAAGCCTTACAACCATATTTTCGAGCATCTAATAGTTGTTTTGACTTGGGATCTTTACGATATCTGCGAAAAATCAACTTCATGCCCTTAGGAACACGGATCTTCTTTTTCTTATCGGCCATCGCCAACTCCTTAAAGTTTTAAAGAGAGGCTAAAGGTTGAAATTAATTACGAAATAGACTAAATTTAGCCGCGCTTGGAACGTAAAAAATTCCTTAGATGTGCCTCTCAAGTATGGTTCATCTTTGCCTGATCTTGCTGGTAACTCGATCAGGCAGTCCTTTCCTTGATAAGCTTTTTTGACTTTCATAAACCTAATGATTCAATCTAATGTACAACAAAGCTAGACCATCAAAATAAATTTTGATGGTCTAATTATACATATTCGAACAAAAGGATCAAAGTTTTTTTTGATGGTCTATTTAATTGCGTAATATTTGAATTCAACACCGCCAGTTTCTGACTTATCTTCTACACGAAGTAAGAAGCCATCTTCATATAGCGATTTTAGTTTTGTACTAGCGTTATTCACTTTAAAACCAAGGTATTCAGCAACATCACTTGCACTTGAAATACCATTCTTATAAACGAAATCAAATATAGGTTTATTAGTTTTTGAAGGACTGCCGACTTTGTCCATTTTGATATGATCATAATGATCGCCATTATAAAAAGGCATCGGCTGATTTAAACTCAAGACGGGAGCAAGAATGTTAAGTCTTAACATTTCTTTTTCTGCATCTATAAGACAAATTCCTTTTTCTTTTCTGTAATGCTTTGCCAAACGAACAAGACCTTCTCTAGCAAAAGATGCGTCAAATACAACATCTTTAATAGAGATATAGAAAATTCTATATTCTGGTTTTTTGTCGATAAAAAAAACAAGCTCGTTAAAAACTTGCTTGCCTTCATCGTCCCCGATCCCTGTCAAAGAATTCTTTTCAAAAATTCTTACGAGACTTATAACATTTTCATTCTGTTTCATATTTTATATTGAAGCAGATAACTCTACATTTTGTCAAACTATTTGTTAAATGGTACAGCAAAAGAAATGAATGTGCCTGTGAGTTCTAGTAACTGCTCACTAATCATTAGGGAATCGATTAAATTAGGTTTGTCTGCGACTTTGAAAAAGTGGTAGTAGGTTTCAGATAGTCTAATGTGCATATCAGAATTCGTTAATTTTGCATGATGAAAACAAGTACAAAGGCCATTACCACCTTGATCGCCTTCTTTACTTGAAATACCTTTAGTCAACATTTCCAATATAAGTTCAACATCAGAGTACCCTGTATAGGCAGCATTATGGCTTGCTAAGCTAGGCTTAAGTGACTCAAGTAATCCGATCCCACTGTCACAAACCACAATTTCAGCTCTATTTTTATATATTTGTAATGCTGCCAATCCATTTAATTCCGTCTGGCTATGTTCGCAAACGTTTCTAGTTAGTTCACTAAATAGAGAAAAAAACTGAATATAGAGTTCGCTACGCTGTTCTTCAGTAATATTGGGGATCTTATCAGTAATTTTTGCTGCCAGCTTTTTAGGTAACGATTTATCGTGTACAGAACCAGATATTTTATTAATAGAAATATATGAGTTGCCAGATTTTTTGATCCTACTGACTTTATTGATTCCATTTGGAGATTTAAGTTTTACGCCATCAGAAAGGCATTCAAAAAAACCCATCGTCTCACAGTAGCCAAGTAATTTATTAGTTTTTCCAGAAAAATCTAATGTTACTTTCACGCCTTTATGATCAAGCTGGTTGGCTACATTAATCAAGCGTATTAAGGTGTTTATTGGTGCATTTGCTCTGGCTTGAATAACTATAGTTAGAGCTTTTTTATTGGTGAAAATCTTGTCTTTAACTTCAACTAGGAGCTTCTCAAGATCGTAACCAGAAACCCAACCAGATTTTTTTTCCGTTTTAAATTGAATTGTTGCAGCCATTTATTTTAATTCTTATTCCTTTATTTATTGTAAATGGGGCGAATATCCATATTTTCAATGTGGTCACACTGTTTTTTTGTAACTAGGCATTTTAAATTATTAGATAAAGTTTCTATCACCAGCGCTTCATTAACTTCCCACTCAATAGCTAAGTAATCAATCACTAAGTTTACATTTGATGGAAATAATACATTGCCATTGAATCTTGCAAATGGGCCGTCAGTTTCCAATAGGACCTTATCCTGCGGTAGCCATGAAATTACTTTTTTAGCTCTGGAAGAGTTAATCATACTAGGACCAATGGAGAAGTAACACCCTAGCTCAACGGCTTCAAGAACTTGTTTCTTTGTACCTAAAAACCAGTGGAGGATTGAAGTACCAGCTTTTGGGTGCAATCCTAGTTGTTTGAGTACTTCCCCTGTAGCGTTTAGACTATGAATAGTAAGTATCTTGTCCTCGAACATTTCACACTTTTTTAGAATATGTGTAAAAACCTCTAATTGATCATCAAAATGATCTTTAAAGCCCTTCGAACCGTCGAGACCAATTTCACCTATGTATCTAGTTCTTCCTACTAACTGGTCAAACAACGTAAGTTCATTTTTTCTTAAATGCGCTAATTGTGGGTGTAGACCTAGCGCAGTTTTGCATTTGTTTATACCTTTGGTTAGATTCACAGTGCCTTCAAAAGCAGAAGGCACTGTTGTTACGGATAATACGTAGTATCCACTTTGCTGTATGTCATTTAAAACCAGCTCGTGATCGGGATATAAATCAACATGACAATGAAGATCCATCATGATTTAAATTCATCTTTAATAAACGCTTCAACTTCAGCTAGACCACGTTTAATCGTTGACTCCAGCTTTTCACGCTTGTCCAATTCTTGAGGTATCGGCCCCGACATTCGTAGCCAAGAACGATAATTATCAGTCTGTTTCAACCTAATAATGGCTGTTTGAACCGCTTGTAGATCATCTCGCGTATCTTTTTCTTTGATAAGCCCTCTCAACCGCTTTGTCTTGTATGGCGCATCTTCCTTAAATCCTGCATGAAAAACTGACGCTCTTCGAATTAGACAAGGCACACAATGCCCACACTGTTTATGTTCTCTGTGCCAATGACTGCATGATACGCTCAAGGGAACTGCTTTTTTAATTGCATCTTGATCAACGCATTCAGCTAACATTTCACCTTTGGTTTTAAATTGATAAGGGTTTACAAATTTTACATGGAACCCAGTATCTCTAAGCAAAGATTCAAGCCTGTTCAGAAAGTTTGGGTGAGTAGTTCTAGTACTATGGCTACCAATCCGTCTTCTGGTTAGCGGTGGATTTATTGAAATATAGCCATTCTCAGGGACGACAATAGTCTCAATACTGCTATCGCAATTAGCATTTCTTAAGGCTGATATACCAAGTACCGCCATAGCTAGGAAGTTGAAGCTTCTTCCCCTCATGCTAATGTCAGTTTTACCTTCTAAATGCTTTATTATATGAGGAGACATTGAATAGGCCAATTCGCCGAATGGCGGGGATAATAATTGCTTAATATCTTCCTGTTTAGCGCCATCACCACGATAAGCGTGACTAACCAAAAGCGGTTTTAAGTCTGACTTTCCGTTTAAAATGTCAATTGCACCAACTGCGCTATCAAGGCCACCAGAAAAAAGGCAGACTGAATTAAGTCCTATTAGTGATTTTGCTTTTGCTTTCGCTTGCTCACTTTTTTTAGGAGCAGGCATCGGCATAGTTGTTTTTTCAAACGTAAATTGCCATTGATCGCCTGTAAGAAAGTTAAGCAATGAGCTAAGTTCAGGTTCAACAGTATTCCACATATCCTCATCTGTAACAGGAACATGCAAATGCATTTTTCTAGCCCATGCATTTTCTGCATTATCCCTCAATTCAAATGTATCAGCGGCAGTAACGGCGGTTGCAATTGTTATGAGATCTATTGCATCAGCATCTACATGCAATCCTAAATCACGAACTGTTTGTAGTAGTTGTTTTGACACTAAGCTGTGCTTAGTGATGTCATTTTGATGCGTGTGAAACATTTGGACAGGATGACAATCATCAGAAAAGTCAGGCAAGTTATCAGGGTCATGGTTAAAATAAAAATTAGTCATCAAAGCTCTCCCATTCATCCACTGTCATTGCAATTGCATCAGCTTGAATTTTAGTAATATTTTCCTTGCTAATAGTACTAGGGTTGCCATTAGTTACTTTGTCTAACTGCTCTTGTGTGATCACTTTTATTAATTCCCTTAATTCAACTTCCATTTGATGATGCTTGCTTGCAGGCTCAACATGAAACCAAGCTCTGCCCATGCCTTCAACCACATCCTGAAAAATAAGATCTGTTAAATAACAGCCTATGGCTTCTTGAATAACTTCGTCAGTAAAACTGTTTGGGTCAAATTCTTCTGTATCGGGGAGTGCTTCTTCTAGTGCGTAATCCAACGCAACTCTGACAGCATCCGAATCGGCATTATCAGGCGCTAAATGGCTAGCAATTTTGTCAATTGCTTGGTCTGTCGATAGCCCTGTTAGATCACCTAATGATAAGCTTTGATTATTAACCGTTACGGTGTCGCCACGCATGACACCAAGCAATCCAGAACCAGCCGTTATACCGCTTGCTAGTCTCCGGCTTGTGCTTTTACCTCCGCCAGAGCCTTTTCTAGAGTAACTTTTTAATGAACGCCTTAGATCTGAGGTTGAGCCACCTGTTTGTGCATATTTACCAAATGCTCTTCTGGCACTGGCAAACCTATTTGGAGGCGGTGTTGCTGTTGGCGAACCACCGATTTCTTGTTGAACCTTGTCATTGTCAATATCATTGCTATTGTCATTCTGATCATCAGCTTGATTATTATCAGAGCCAGTTTGATCATCCCCATCAGTACCTGATGCAGGTTCTATCGTGACGGGATCTCCTTGCTCTGCCCAAGATGGAATAAGTGGACTCTTGTTATTCGGTCCTGTTGACGATGCGGACGTACCCATATTACTTAGTTCCCTCTAGTTCTTTTAAAATTGGATTAAGCCATCTTTGGCGGGGCAAGCTTTTTAAAAATGTAAGAAGACTTAAGCTACATTTATCATCCTGCTTGGCAAGTAACACAGCCCCATAAATGCCTGTTGGTCTTTCGGTCCAATCACCAATCAACTTAAAGTTTTCAATCAAACCATCCATGACTGACATGTATTCTTCCTTCGGAGTTGTGGTAATCGCAGTAGAGTTAACGCCACTGACCCTTACCTTTTGCTTCATTAATTCTTCTACGAGTTTTTGAGCTGCTCCAGACATTACCGAATTAACAGCACCCATTGGAATGCTTTCTCTGCTCAGATATGCCGCTGGTGTCAAATCCATTTCAGTGAACATGGGAGGTAATTTCGACCATTTATCAATAAAAGCTAGGTCGAGTTTCCACTCTTCAGGTAACTTAATTTCGTCAAATTCGACTTCTGAATTTTCAAGATCCGCTAATACTTTTGGATATCCGTTTTCCTTATCAATTAATTCATAAAGCTTGTTGGTAGCCTGAGTGCCTAAGCACCTCTCAAAAATTACCAGCTTAGTGATAGTTTTTTCATCAAGCTGCATTCCTCTGCGATGAGCGGTTTTCTTTCTCATCTTAACCTGATTGAGTAATCGCTTAACTATGCGAGGGTTGCCGTTAATGTTTGTGGATTCAGCTAATAGTGGAGCTAACTGTTCAGCAACCACAAATTTACTTCTGAGTTCGGAATGCTTTTCAATCTCGTGATCTTGAAGTAGCTCATCAACGGTAATTTGTGGTTGTTTCCACGACAGCCTTAATGACTCTTCAAGGGCACATCTTATCGTTTCTAATTGCGCATCGGTAACGCCGTGGTCTTGAGCAGTAAGCATCATTAAATATGCCCTAATCTCAAGGACACCGGGTCTTGGTACATGCACAGGAATTTGAATAAGCTTGTCTAAATAATCAGTTTGATGTCGTTGAGATGCACCTTTGTGATACTCAGGCACTGCCAAGCGGATCATGTCCTCATCAGCGGCAATAACAAATGCAGTATTGGGTAAAAATAGAAATAACCTGATCGCCTCAAGGGTCGATATAGCATTAAACGGAGAGCAGCGATCTAAATTATCGACATAGACAATAAGTGGCTTATCAAACTCTTTTAACAGATCAGAATATGCTTTTCGGAATTCTTTAATTTCTTTAGGAGGTGAGAATGATTTCTTATCTTTAATTAAACCTTTGTTTTTCTTCGCGACATCCATAGCGCCATCTACAGCACCTTTTACATCACCAACATCGAGTTCACCATCGTCACCACCACTGAATAGTCCCATGATCTTCTGTATACCACCCATAGTTGGTATACCAGCTAATGCTGCACCTCCATCCATTAGCAGCCCCATCAACCTGATCTTATCTATTCGTCCAGCAAACTCTTTTGCTTTTGCACTGAGATTTTTATCGTCTGCTGCTTTTTTAACTAAAGTAGATGCAATTGTTTCTAGTAACGCCGCTTTAGCGTCATCGTACCCTTGGAAAGTCCATGCATCGAAATGTACTTGGATATATTCTTGTTCATCGCTTTCCAGAGAAGCCTTAGTAAGTTCAAGAATCGTCGATTTTCCAGCGCCCCAATCACCAAAAACGCCTATACTAATAGGCATTAACTCCTTTTCTGTTATAAGATCTTTTATTGATTCAGCCGTTTCATTAAAATTTAAGAAATCAATTTTTGATTCTTTATCAGACCACATAACGTCTCCTTTTATTTATTATTTCTTTTGTTCCATTCTTTCAATAGTTCGGTGAACCGTGGGGCGGCTAACAGAATATTTCTTCGCTAATGCAGAGATCGATTCACCATTTAATTTATCTTTATATAATTCTTTCGCTTGTTTGTCTGATAAAGCAGGCAATCTGCCCATGTGTTTGCCTTTAGCTTTAGCCTCTTCACGACCTTCTGCGGTTCTGGCTTTTATAAGATCCCGCTCAAGTTGAGCGAATACTCCACATAGGTTAATCATGGCGGTGGCAAACGGATTATCATTTTTGGTATTGAGAGAACCGTCAATAATATTTAAACAAGCACCTTTTTTGTGGATACTTTCAATAGCCTCAAGAATAGACTTTAATGATCGGCCCAGCCGATCAAGGCGGGTAACAATAACTTCATCACCTTCCCTGATAAAATCGATGAGTTCCTTTAGCTTTTCTTCATTTCTAACTGAAGCACCAGACTGTTTGCCTTGAAATATTTTTTCACAGCCATGAGCGTCCAACTTGGACAGTTGAACATTCAAATCTTGTTCTCTAGTTGAGACTCTTGCAAAACCAACTTTCATATGTACGAAACCTGTAACTTTCGTACACCTTACCAATTAAATGAACGAAAGTCTACAATTGAAATTTCGTTCATGAACGAAATAAACCTGCGACTTTCGTTCACTCAGATGTATAAAAAGATCTATTCAAAACTAAATTACTTTTAAGACACCACGATACATTTGCATCTGACAATGAAACTCATGCTCTCCCGGTGACAAGTTCAATATGGTAATTTGAGTAATTTCATTCAACTTAAGCTGTTCGCTTATATCCAATGAAGGAATAAGCATTGTTTCAGCGCAGGGGGATTGATCTTTGCGCATAAACTTCAAGGTGACAGGTTGGCTAGCAGACACTTGAATTGAGGATGGTGAATACACGCCATCCCTCACTTCAATGAGTATTTCATTATCTTGAACAATTGTTTTATTGGGTTTGTGTAGCCAAAACCACCAAACAATCAGCACGATTAACATTAAGCCTAATAAGTTAATTATCATCATTGTGATTCTCCTTAATGCTTACTCTTTATGAGCTTTGGGCTTTAAAAAATCGAAGTCGATTTGCATTTGACACTACGGTCAATGACGAAAATGCCATTGCAGCTCCAGCTATTACAGGACTAAGCAAAATGCCAAAGAAGGGGTATAGAATCCCCGCAGCAAAGGGAATCCCAGCTACGTTATAGACAAACGCGCCAAATAAGTTTTGTTTGATATTTCGTAAAGTGGCTTTGCTTACAGCTATGGCATCAGCAAGGCCATGAAGTGAGCCACGCATCAGGGTAATATCAGCACTTTCGATTGCTACATCAGTCCCTGTGCCTATGGCGAAACCAACATCGGCTAACGCAAGTGCAGGGGCATCGTTAATGCCATCACCTGTCATACCAACAGTTTCGCCGCTGTCTTGTAGCTCTTTAACTTTGTTGGCTTTGTCTTCTGGCAGCACTTCAGCAAGAAACTCACTAATACCCGCTTTTTTGGCAACAGCGGCGGCTGTTTCCTTATTATCGCCCGTTAACATAATGACGCGAATCCCATTGGTCTGAAGCCGTTTAATCGCTGAAATTGAGTCTGACTTAATAGGATCTGCAACAGCAAAAATTGCTGCCAGCTTGCCATTAACAGCAAAATACATTGGTGTTTTAGCTTCTTTTGCTAAAGACTGGGCTTTTCCAACGAAACCTGTAAGGTCAATGCCTTTAATTTTCATTAGTTTATCGTTACCAAAAAGTAAGGTTTTGTTGTTGCAGCTTGCTTCTACACCAAAACCCGTAATGGCGTTAAACGATTCTATTTTTAGTAACTCAATATCCTGATCTAACGCACTTTCAACAATCGCTTGTGCCAAAGGGTGCTCGGAGCCACTTTCTAAACTTGCCGCAAGCTGTAACACTTCTTTCTCGTCAGTCGCTTTTGCTAAAACAATATCGGTTACCTTAGGTGCCCCTTCAGTAATAGTGCCCGTTTTATCTAAAATCATGGCAGTGATTTTAGAGGCGGTTTGCAGTGCTTCACCGTTGCGAATAAGCACTCCGGCTTCTGCTGCTTTTCCTACTCCGACCATGACAGACATGGGTGTTGCCAAGCCTAAAGCACACGGGCAGGCAATAATAAGCACAGTAGTTGCTGAAACGATGGCAAAAGCAATTGCAGGCTCAGGTCCAAAGTTAAGCCATGCTAGAGCGCTTAATATAGATATGATCATGACAACAGGAACAAAATAAGCGGAAATCACATCGGCCAAGCGGCCAATAGGTGGCTTAGAGTTTTGCGCTCGTTTCACCATATTGATGATTTGCGCAAGCGCCGTGTCTTTGCCTACGCGTGTCGCTCTGAACAAAATCATGCCTGACTTGTTTAACGTTCCTGCAACAACTTCATCTTCTTTGGCTTTTTCAACAGGCATGGGTTCGCCCGTAAGCATTGATTCGTCAATAGATGTGTGGCCTTCTAATACTATGCCATCTACAGGAATTTTTTCCCCCGGTTTTACTTTCACCACATCATTAAGTAAAACCTGCTCGATACCTATCTGAACCTCTTTCTTATCACGAACTACTGTTGCTGTTTTGGTCTGTAACCCAATAAGACGTTTGATAGCTTCAGAGGTTTTTCCTCTGGCTTTTAGTTCTAGTGCCAAACCTAAATTAATCAATCCAATGATCATGGCTGTAGCTTCAAAATAAACATGTCTCGCCATCAATGGCACTGCGTCTGGAACCAATACAACAGCTATTGAGTATATCCATGCTGTGCCTGTTCCTAAAGCAATTAGGGTGTCCATATTCGCAGAGTGATTATTAAAGCTTTTCCATGCTCCTACATAGAAATGCTTACCTGAAAAATACATAACACCAAAAGTTAAAATGCCTACAACTAGCCAAGACAAGCGTTCAAGGTTTGTTTCAACCGTCATTTCTCCAACAACAATGCTGTAGATCATTAGAGGAACGCCGAGTGAAAGAGCGATAAAAGTATCTCGTATTAGCTTTTTGTAATACTTCCAGTCTGCTGCCTCTTTCTCGTCAAGCGTATCAATTGCTGAACTATCATCGATTGGTTTAGCGTTATAACCTATAGATTCAACAGCTTTAATCAGCTCTTCCGTTTTCACGGTTCCTGTGACTTGAACAGTCCTATCAGCAAAATTCATTTCAGCACTAACTACACCATTGGTTCCTTTCAGCGCCCCCTCAATTTTACCGACGCAACTTGCACAGCCTGCACCTTCTATAATGAGCTGATGATCAGGTTTAATATTACTCATGAGAGCCGCCATTGTTTTCTGTAGGTTCAAAGCTGTCTATGAGGTGACATACCATAGTGGAGGTTGGCGCTTTATCTTCCTTGATTTCCCATTGCGCTAGCGCATCTTTCATGTTTTTACGCAAAGCTAACATTGCCTGAAATTGTTTTTCAGTCTCAGCTAGCCTTTCCTTAATTAGAGACCTAACTAGAGGGCATGCAGCTTTTCCGAGACTCGCCTCATCAACAATGTGTTGTATATCTGATACTGAAAACCCCAGTTGTCTTGCACTTAAAATAAACTTCAGTCTAGAGATTTCTGTTGGGGGGTAGTACTTATATCCGTTTTCAGACTTAGTTGGATTGAGTAACTTTAATCGAGTGTAGTACCTGACAGTATCGGGTGTTGTACCAAACTCTTTGGCTAATTCAGTAACTTTCATAAGCTATCCTGACTTAATAAATGGGTTAACTGAGTTAAGTTTAGACCTGTGTGTTAGACACAGGTCAAGCCTGATATAATAATTTTTGAGCTAGTGTGACCAATGAATGTGCTTGATCTTCCATTCACCGTTTTGTTTTTCCAGCACCATCGTTTCCATGCCTTGATAATCGCGCTCTTTACCTTTGTAAGTACCTTTAGTATGACTGCGCGAAGCAGATATAGCGGTATTTCCAAGAATCGTTACTTGATGTTCAAGTGTTTCGCTCTTCATAGAAGCAAGATATTTCATATCCGACAGCATATGGTGATGAGCGTATTCATCAGCACTTCTCTCAACGCGACCACCCTCGTAGATGGTTACATCATCAGCCAACTGTGTTCTTGCTAGCTCTTTGTTACCCGTTTCTAGTGCTTGATGAAATGCCAAAACAACTTTTGCGGCAGGGGTATCTATACCTTTAAACAAACGTTTGTCTTTGTTCTTATCACCATGAGCGTTTGCTACGAAACTAAACGTCATTAATAAAACGAGTAATATATTTATTGTTTTCATTTATATTTTCTCTTTTAAGTTTTAATTTGCAGGGCCAACAACACTAGTAAGCCCTGCCGTTACAGATAAAATGGCAAAAGCGACTACCATTTCTATCGAGATAGATTTAGATAGTGCTTCTCTACCATCGCTATTTTTAAGTTGTGGGACGAGTTTTAACCTGTGCTTAGCTGCGATGCCCAATATCGAAGTGACGAGAGCTAATTTAAGCAACAGTGTTTGCCCATAGCTTGAACTAAAAAGCTCGCCAACATTTCCGACTAATTGAAAAGCTAACCAAAGGCCAGCAATTAACAATAGACTCACCGCGATACTTGCTTGCCTTCCAAACTTGTCCATCAATGAGTAGAGCTGCTCATAGTCCTGTTCATGGCAAGCTTGTTTAAGTGGAAACAACGCTCCGAACCACCAAGCCATAACAAGCACATGGAGCATCAACAATACTTTTTCGAACACTTCTAGTTCAGATACATGACCGAACAAGCTAAAGGTGTAGGAAAGTAGTACAAGGCTAAGCCCTAACAAGCTTTGTTTTATGTTGTTGCTCAGCGCAACAGATTTGAATTTAATGTGTGACGTAATCGCGAATATCGCTAGAACTAACCCAAGTCCTCTAAGTAAAGTTCCATCACCGATAGAAGAGTCCCAAATAATACCTAACATATCAGGCTCAAGTGCACCTTGAATGCCTTCTTCTGCCATCGCACCAGTACTAGCGAAGAACCAAATGGCATTTGCAATCAAAGCGACGATTATAGAAGCCCTTATCCATCTTAGGTTCGCTATTGCCAAGTTATTATGAGGCTCACTTTTTTCAAAAACTTGCTTGAAAAATGTATAACCAGCAATGCAGGCAAAACCGACGTAAAATACAATTTTTGACAGTACAATGACTGTATTCCAGATATACATTTCCATAGCAATCACTCCATTAGATTAGTGAACCATAAAGCCAAAACTATCTTTCATTTTATGCCCATCTTTACCTAAGAAAGTAACATCAACAACATAGTTAGCAGGTGTAAGTTTCGGTAGCTTCCACGTAAATTCGGTATTGGTTTCTTTAGTAGGTTTGAAGCCAAATTTAATCTTTTTACCTTGCTTATCTTTCAATGTAATTTTGACTACACGAACCTCTTTGCTAAATGCCAACGTTAACTCTTCTGGAGTCTTCATTAACATTGCATTATCAGCAGGCACACTTTTTTCAAGATGAACATGCGCGAACACCGCACTACTAAAAACAACGCTGATTACGGTTAAAAATTTAATTAATGTCTTCATATTTACCTCTACTTATTTTATGAATTAACGACTAAATTTGTCTTTGAAAATTTGATTATTGGGTATACCAACATCAGTAATTATTTGTTCCACTTCACTCATCATTGCTTCTGGACCGCACAAGTAAAATTCTGTAGACAGGAGTTTTACTTTCTGGCTCAAATACGGCAGAAGTACTTGCTGTACATAGCCAGAATGCCCTTGCCATTGTTCTGAAGGGTTAGAAAGTGTAGGAATATAAGAAAAGTTTTTATGCTGCTCGCTCAATGAGTTCAACTCATCGCGGTACAGCAAATCATCTTCAGTTCTCGCACCATAGATGAGAGTCAAATCACTTTCATCTTGCCGTTTTTTCAACTGTTCAAAAATGATAGCTCTGAGTGGAGCAATCCCTGAGCCAGCGCCAATAAATATGCGAGGAACCTTTTTATCTGAAGTAGCGTAAAAGTCAGAAAAAGGACCCTTTGCCATTATCGTTTCACCTACTTGGAGTGAACCTAAATAGCTTGAACCTATGCCTGCTCTATAACCATCTTTAGCGGTATGCCAGCGGATGTTAAACGTTAACTCATCTGATTCCTCGTCAAAGTTAACTAATGAGTAGTGACGAGTTACACCGTCATGAGAAAACCTTCCATGAGAATAACTTTCCCAGTATTTTTCATAGTTTTCTGGCATATCATCTGGGCGTAAACTATTCATCCCTGCTGGCACTTCAAATTGCATATATGCTCCAGCTTTAAATGCCAATTGTTTGCCTGATTTCACCTTAAACTTCACTTCCTTGATAAAAGGAGTAATGAAGTTAGTCGCAACCACAACTAGCTCATGATTTTCAATATTGAGATCCGTATTAACTTCAATTGAGCTAATTTCAGAGAATCTGTGCTGACATCCTAACCGATAGCCTTCCTTAAGCTGCTCATCTGATAAATGTTCCTGCTCAGAAAGTGTGATAGGTAATTGAGTTGAACTTAAGAACATGCATTTGCCACATGTACCGCCTCCACCACAACTTGACGGAAGGTAAACATGTGAACTAGCTAATCCTTCTAATACTGTTGAGTAACCAGTTGCTGAAATGTCAGTAATGGTATTTTCATTGGAAAAGGTCACAGCAACTTTTTGCTTATTGCTACTCCAAACAGGCTTTAGGAAACCGTTTTGATATTGCTGTATCAGCCAAGTTACGCCAGTAAGTGAAAGTAATAGCGTTGAAAAAGCAAATGCAATGATCAACCAATGGTTAAACCCTCCAGAGTTGCCATAGTCCATAAAGTGAAGCTTCATCATCAGATCTTTCAATCTGAAATCATCATTGGCATGGCGAAGCACTTGGCCTGTAATACTATCTAAATAAATAGTTGTATTATTCTCATCCTCAACGACAACTTGCCACATAGGATTTTGTTGCCTTACGTGATCAGAAAATGGGGGCTGAGATAACACTGGTGTAGTTAGCTTGCCCTCACCTGAATAGGAGTTTTTTGCCAAAGTTAGTACTTGTTCTTCAGACAGGTTAAATGGCTTTCCTGTTAAAGCATCAAATAGCTTTGAGTGGCGTTCTTGGTAGCTATGCTGGCCCTTATCGAACACAAAATGATAGTAAGGCTGATGTAAAATCCATATAAGTTTTACTTCTTGAGGTGCTTCACTAGTAATGTCTTTAATAGGGATAAATCTAAAGTCTGTAATGTTACCTTCATGATGAGAATGAACTCTAAGCTCATTACCACTGGCTTTACTGTGATCCATTAAATTGAAGTAAAGGCCCGTTCCCAACCAAATAATCAGTTGTAAACCAACAAATAAAGAAAGCCATTTGTGTAACGTTGTATTCAACTTAAATAGTCGCATCAAATGACTCCCTTTTTATTTGGGGAAAGCACTCGATAATAAGTCAATACAGCGCCAGTAATTGCTCCCATTAGACCTAGAGTTGCAACTAAGAACAAAAACCAGTTAGATACGTTTTCACCATCATCGTAATCCATAATGTGAAAACGCCACATCCAATCGAACAAGCGCCAGTAATCATGACGCTTAGCAACAAGTGCGCCTGTTTGTTGACTTATATAAAATGTTGGTGTGGCGAATTGGTCAAAAGTTACTCTCCAAACGGGTAAGTGTCTTGGAGACAACTCAGCAGGCATTTCTGTGACTGATTGAATCAGCCTTATGCTGTCTATTTCATGATTCATTGCATAGTGGTATTGTGCGATTTCTTTAGCTTTGATTTCATCAACAAGGGCCTGAACAGCCCCGGTTTTGGCACCAATTGCTACTTTCCCCTGTTCTCCATTAATAAAAGAATACAAAGGGTCCCCCATGCTTTGGGTAAGCGTGACTTGGCTAGCTTCTGGGTAATCAGCAGCAAGTTCTGCAATGGAGTAATTCACTCTTGCTAAATCTATTTTAACTTCCTCACTCTTAGCTAAGAACTCGCCATGTATATAGTGAATATCCATAGTCACCATATACACGCCAGTTATAGACCAGAACAGAAATTGTATTCCGACAAATGCCATAAGCCATTTGTGATATTTTCTAACTTTGCTAAGCATTATTATCTAGATCCAAGTTAGAAAGCCCTTTGTTAAAGGCATTTACTTCAGGCTTTTTAACGATTGAGTAAATCGCAGGAAGTACAATAAGAGTGAGCAGCACAGCACTTGTCATGCCACCTACCATAGGTGCAGCAATACGACTCATAACCTCCGAACCAGTTCCTGTGCCATATAAAATAGGCATTAAGCCGATAATGATTGTGGATACTGTCATCATTACTGGACGCACACGTAAACCAGCACCGTGTAATAATGCATCTTGGTAAGCATCATCTGAAATACGTTCTGCTCGCTCTTCGGCTTTTTCCTTCAGCTCAGCAAGTGCTTGATTGAGATAAACCAGCATTATCACGCCAATCTCAACAGCAACACCAGCCAGCGCAATAAAGCCCACGCCAACAGCCACAGAGAAGTTAAATCCTTCTAGATACATCAACCATAAGCCACCAATCATTGCCATCGGCAAAGTCACGATGATGATAGCCACTTCGCTAAACGCTCTGAAGTTTAAGTAAAGTAGAATAACAATAATGGCGAGTGTTAAAGGCAATACATAGGTGAGCTTTTCTTTCGCTCTTTCCATATATTCGTATTGCCCAGCCCAAGTAATTGAATAACCTGCTGGTAGTTTTAGATTATTAGCCAAGTGTATTTTTGCACTTTCAACATAAGTACCTACGTCAACACCGTCTATATCGATAAACGTCCAGCCATTTAATCGAGCATTTTCACTCTTAATCCCCGGCGGACCATTTTCTACTCGGATATCTGCGACATCACCTAGTGCAATGCGTTGTCCATTTGGTGTTACAACTGGCAACCTTGCAAGCTGCTCTGGAGAATCACGATAATCCTGCGGATAACGTAAGTTAACAGGGTAACGCTCTTGACCTTCTATCGTTTGAGTAACGTTCATACCACCAATAGCTGTAGAAACCACTTGTTGAACATCTTCGATATTTAACCCAAAGCGACTTGCCTTATCGCGTGAAATATCAACCTTGATATATCGTCCACCTGCAACTCGCTCAGAGTAAACTGATGCTGTGCCTGTAACTTCGGGTAAAATTTGCTCTATTTGTTGGCCGATTTCCTGAATCACACCAAGCTCTGGTCCGGCAACTTTAATACCCACAGGCGTTTTTATGCCTGTAGCTAACATGTCGATTCGGGTCTTGATTGGCATAACCCAAGCATTTGTTAAGCCCGGAAACTTAACCAATTTATCAAGTTCAACTTTTAGTGATTCAGTTGTTACGCCTTCACGCCACTGGTCTTGAGGCTTCAATTGTATAAAAGTTTCAATCATAGTTAACGGCGCAGGGTCGGTTGCAGTTTCAGCACGGCCTATTTTACCAAATACCGTTTCAACCTCTGGAACTGTGCGGAGTAACTTGTCCGTTTGCTGTAATAACTCTCTTGCTTTACCAATTGAAATACCGGGATAAGTAGTAGGCATATACATGAGATCGCCTTCATCCAACGGTGGAATAAATTCACTACCGATTTTATCGACAGGCCAAAAGCCAACGATAGTCACTAATACTGCTGCTACTATTGTCGATTTTGGAAACCTCATTACTTGCTTTAAAACAGGCATGTAGATAGCAATCAATAATCGGTTTAACGGGTTTTTCTTTTCAGAAACAACTTTGCCTCGAATAAAGTAGCCCATCAAAACAGGCACCAATGTGATCGCCAAGCCTGCTGATGCCGCCATTGCATAGGTTTTTGTATAGGCGAGCGGTGAAAACATTCTGCCTTCTTGCGCTTCTAAGATAAACACAGGTAAGAATGAGACAGTTATGATCAGCAAGCTAAAAAATAATGCAGGGCCTACCTCACTCGCAGCCTTAGCTACAATTTGCCAACGGTTTTCATCCGTTAGTGGTGTTTTCTCCATATGTTTATGCATATTTTCAATCATCACTATTGCGCCATCAGTCATCGCACCGATCGCAATAGCGATACCACCTAAAGACATAATATTGGCATTGATGCCTTGCATATACATGATGATGAACGACACCAAGATACCTAATGGCAGAGTGACAACAGCTACAATTGATGAGCGAAGATGAAATAGGAAAGCAACACAGACAATAGCAACGACTGCAAGCTCCTCTAGCAACTTGCTCCAAAGATTATCAACAGCGCGATCTATTAACTTCGATCTGTCATAGACAGGGACAATCTCCACCCCCTCTGGTAGAGAAGATTTAAGCGACTCAAGTTTTTCTTTTACACCGTTTATGGTTTGTTGGGCATTTTCACCAAAGCGCATAACGACAACACCGCCTACAACTTCGCCTTCACCATTAAGCTCTGCTATACCACGGCGCATTTGAGGCCCTAAATTAACGGTAGCAACATCACCAATACGCAATGGCGTGCCTTGCTCGTTAATACCAAGTGGAATTTTCTCTATGTCTCCAACTGATTGAATATATCCCGTAGCAGTAACCATATATTCAGCTTCCGCCATTTCCACAACAGATGCGCCAGTTTCTTTATTGCCTCGTTTAAGTGCCATTTGGATATGACTTAACGGCACGTTATAAGCTCTGAGCTTGTCGGGATCGACTTGTACCTGATATTGCTTAACCATACCGCCAACGGCGGAAACCTCAGACACGCCCGGAACAGTTTGTAGTTCATACTTTAAAAACCAGTCTTGAATACTTCTTAATTGGCTTAGATCATGGTTTCCAGACTTATCTGTTAAAGCGTAGATGTATACCCAACCCACACCTGTCGCATCAGGTCCTAATTGTGGTTTTGCCGAATCAGGCAGGCTTGATGCTACTTGACTTAAGTATTCAAGTACTCTGCTTCTAGCCCAATACAAATCAGTATCATCATCAAAAATGATATAGACGTAGGAATCACCAAAAAATGAGTAACCACGAACAGTTTGCGCTCCCGGTACTGACAACATCGCTGTAGTAAGGGGAAACGTCACTTGATCTTGCACTACTTGTGGTGCCTGTCCCGGATAGCTCGTCTTAATTATCACCTGCACATCAGAAAGATCTGGGAGTGCATCTACTGGCGTTTTTTGTAATGAATACAAACCACCAAACGCGATAATTAAGGTAATCAACAAAACAAAGAAACGATTGCCGATAGACCATCTAATAATTGATTCAATCATTCTTTTTCTCCCACTTAATGATTAGAATGATCAACAGCAGCTTTATTTTCCTTGCCATGTTGTTCATCAGATTCAAGGGAAATTTCAGTTATCACTAAGTCATCTTTAACCTCAAAAGTGAAAGTGACATTATCACCAACATTGAAATCAACTATTTCTATATTGTCCGCGACGATAAAATCCATCGTCGCAGCAGGTCTATCCCATTTCTCTATTGGGCCTCGGCTAATATTCAATGTTCGCATATCAATGTTAATGTCATTAATAAGACCAGATACCGTTGCCGAAGATACTTCTTCACTCATATCAGCAGACTCACTCATAATATGAATTCCAGTAATTTCATATCCACCATCTTCGGTTTTACTCACTTCAAAGTGCAAAGATTGCCCAGACTTTAATGAGTCAATATCGACATTATCGGCTACCGTAAAATCCATTGTCATTTCAGGCCAGTCCCAAGCTTCGGCAGGGCCGTGACTGATATTAACCATGCGGTGCCCAGCCATAACACTATTAACATCACCTTGCATCCAAACAGAGTTAGGCACTTCATCATGAGTCATTCGTTTAAAGTCAGAGCTTTTACTTGATTCAGAATCAATCAAGAATTGCGCTGAAGTGACAACAACATCGTCTTCTTTTAAGCCAGCTAAAATCTCGATACTGTCTTTGTCTACTCGGCCTATGGTGACCGCAATTGATTTAAATTGCCCTTCACCTAAAGCAAGCACCACTCGGTCTTGCTTACCCGTTCTAATGACCGCTTCTTTGGGCACTAACATGGCGCTATCAGCTTGATTAGCATGAATCGACACTTGCGCAAACATATTGGGTTTTAATTGATAGTCTGGGTTATCAAATTTCAGTCTCACTCTGAGTGTACGAGTGTTACTATTAAGTGTCGGATAAACATAATCAACAACGCCAGTCCATTGTTTACCCGGCAGATAATCCAGTGTCATTGACACAGGAAGACCTTGTTTAACCAATGCGGTATCACGCTCGAACACTTCCGCTTCAACCCAAACTTGATCAAGTTTGCCAATACTAAGCAAAGTATTGCCCGGCTTGACGTAAGATCCTTCTCGAATTTTTAAACCATCAACCACACCAGCTTGAGGGGAATAAAAAGTAATGTTTTGTTGTACTTTTCGTTTTTCTTCTAACTCTTTGATAAACTGCGGTGATAGTTGTAACGCTTTTAAACGATCCTTTGACGCGCTAATTAAAGAACTGTTGTTGCGCCTTAAAGCAATCAGCAGTTCTTCTTGTGCATTAACAAGTTGTGGAGAATATAGGGTGTATAACGGTTGTCCTTTTTCTACAGTGTTACCCGCTGCTTTAACATAGAGCTTTTCTATCCAGCCATCAACACGCGGATGAACCTGAATAAGCTTATCTTCATCATATTGAACATAGCCGACCGTTGATATTTCGATATGCATGCTTTTTAGCTCTACGGGCGCTGTACGTACACCAAGATTATTAATCACATGCGGGGCTATTTTGATTGCGCCGGGACCAAAGTCATCACCAGATGATTCTTCCTCATATACGGGGATTAAGTCCATTCCCATAGGCGACTTACCGGGCTTGTCCCGGCGGTAATTGGAATCCATAGGAGCCACCCAATACAGAGGCTTTTTCTCTCCTGATGTTGCTTCATCAGTATTACTGTTTGAACCTGCACCTTGATATAAGCTCAATGCTCCAGCACCTAGTGCAGCACTTATGATGATAGCGATAATTGTTTTCGTATTAGATGACATTATTTTTCTCCAAATTGCTGATTGGATAAGTGCTGAGTGTGCATTGGCTTATGTTCAGCATTTGATTTAGATTGAGAATGCGCAAAGAAATAGTTGATCCGAGCTACTGTTTTAAGTGCATCAACATCAATTCTTAAGGCTGATATTCTGGCGTTTAATTCTGCGATTCTTGCACGAACAACTTCGGCAAAATCACCATCATCGTTGGTGTAGGCCGTCAATGATGCTTCCGCTTGGTCATGAGTTTGTTTAAGGAGTTGTTCTTGATAGATAGATTGTCTATCTGATAAGCGTTTAAGCTGTCTTAGTTCTTTTTCTAGCGCACTGATCATTTGTTTTGTCAGCAATAACTTCTCGGTTTTAACCGCTTCTGATTCAGCAATAGATGCTGCAACTTGCTTATCTTGTCTGTTCTCGGTAAATAACGGTAAATCAAACGTTACCCCAACAGAAAATAAATCAGCTCTACTATCACCAGAAGGCATATTGTCACGATAGGCATAGCTCGCATTAACACCCCATTGCGGCTCATATTGCTGTTTAGCTAATTCAATACCTTTTTCTGAAGCTTTGCGTTTCACATCAATTGCAAGTATGGCTGGATGATTCGCAAGTTCCTGAGCCAATAGATTTCTTGAGTAACTAGATGCTTTTAGGACAGTTGGATTATTCAGAGTAATTGCAGGTAACTTTTTAGAAACCCTAAACACTAATGGTTGCGCGTCAAAGTTGAATGATTCATTCAAACGATCCGCATCGTAAATATGAAGCCACTCATTAAGGCGAGCGATTGTCGTTTCTAGTTTCTGCTTTTCCGAAGTTAATCTGTCATCTAACTGTACGATTTCCAACTGAGCACGAATAACATCTTGCTGTCTGGTTTTACCAACAACGTTTGAGTAGCTAGCTTTAGCCACTTCCGCCATCTGCTCAAAAAGCGCCCAATCTGCTTCAATCAATTTAATGGTTTGTTGGGCTAAGTAAGCATCTAACCAAAGCTGTGACACTTGGCTTTTCAACTTCGCTTTACGATCCTCGCGTAGCAGGGGAAATTTCGTAGACTCAATTTTTAACTGGTCTTGTTTGATCTCTAGGCTATCTCCTCTCGGAAACATTTGAGAGACGCCAACCTTTAGCTGAGTCATTCCTTCCTGATCTAAATCCCAAGTATCTGTTGGTAAATTCATTACCCCTAGCGATACTTTCGGATCTGGCAAAGTACCTGAAGCGATACTTCTATTTTCAACTGCACTTTGTTTCAATCGGCTACCATGAAGCCAAGGATCATTTTGCTGAGCTAAGGTAATAGCCTGTTCAAGCGACACTACTTTCTCAGCTTGAGCTGAGAATATAGATAAGCCGAGTATTAGTGCAGTTGAAAGTGAAGTAAGGTTTGAAGCGTTCAATTTCATTAGAATTGCTCCTCATATGTCTTAACTTTTGCATATACTTCGCTCGTTCCATCTTTAAATAGAATTAACACGTTGTATGGCATAAAGCGGTCACCGACTTCCATACCGGGAGAGCCAACTGGCATTGCTGGAACTGAAAGCCCAATCGCATTCGGGTGCTCTTCTGATAAGAACTGCTGAATAAATTTAGCAGGCACATGACCTTCAAAGGCAAATCCATTTCTGCTCACTGCCGTGTGACAGGAGCGGTAATTAGGCTTAATACCATACTTAGTTTTGATATTGCCGATGTTTCGGAAATCTTTGGAATGCGCAACGACCCCTTCGTTTTCAATATGAGTTATCCATTTTTTACAGCACCCACAAGTAGGGGTTTTATAAACGATTAACTCCAAAGGTGTTACGTCGTGATTGTCTATATGGTTATGTTCATTAGCGTTTGCAAACGCAGATGAAAGCAGCATTACAACTGCTATTTTTAAATACTTATTGATCATTTTTGCCCCCAGACATCGCTGGAAAATATCTATAGCGCTGCGACGCTATATTGACTAACAGAAAAATTAATTACATGTGCGCGAAATTTGGACGCACTAATCCTGTATTAGGCAAAAATCGGTGGACGATAAAGAGAGGTTGAAATTGAATGAGGTTGATTAAATTGCAGATCAGCTACAGATTCACTCAATAATTGAATATCTGTCGAATCAATACTGGAATTTAGGACTGTCGTAGATGAACAAGCATTTGCCGGACAAACACATTCAACATCACAACAATCTTCTGATTGACCATTGCTGCTTTTATTCATTTCACCATGATTCATTCCTTCATGATGACTCATCTTGGAATGATCCATGTTCATGTGTGACTCGTGAGAACCTGATGACATTTCACAAGACATAGCAGAATACGCAAATGCTTGCCCTACAAAGGCAACCAGCATAAGCGTTATTACTAAGACTTTTGAAAATGCTTTAGACATAGAATTCTCTTACAAATACACAATTCCAATACTAATGTAAATTTTCGACTAAGTAAATTGATACTGTGTAAACATTTATGAATATTTGATTATCGTCAGTTTTTTCAAAGGGGTACATGTAGCATTCATAATCTCATTTGACGGTTAGTAGTCAAAAGTTATACCAGTGCACATGGTTGATACATCTCTAATTCTGACTCGTTTATCTTGTAAATGCATATACATCCCCTTCAAAGGTATTGATATACAGCGAAGGAGTATGCTCGCTTATTGATAAACAATACGTCCTTAATGACATTAATTTAATGTCTCGTAGACTCAAAATGGTCACGTTAGGTGCTCACGATACTAGCGACAAATCTCTATTGTTAGTTGAGAGAGTTTGCCGGGGAACTCAAATCTGTTCGTGTGGGTAAGAAAATAACTATTAATTAGCCTGTATCAATAATCAAGGTGAGTTAAAAAAGAGTCTTTTATACATCACTTTAGCTATCTAATGACTTAATTATCCCACACCCTTCAATGGTATTATCAGAATTACACGTACTAGCCATTTGTTGTAATTCGTTTTTTAAGGCTTTTAATTCTTTTATGCGTTTATTAACTAAATCTAATTGCTGTTTAATCAGTTCATTTACACTTGAACAACTTTCTTCTGGTTTATTTTTTAGGTCGATAAGACGTTTGATATCAATCAGAGAGATATCGAGACTGCGACAATGTTTTACGAATTCTAATTGCTTCAAAGCGGTAACGTCATACAATCTGAAGTTACCTTCTGTCCGCTCAGGCTCAGAAAGTAAGCCTTCTCTTTCATAGTATCTGATCGTTTGTATAGAACAACCGGATGTTTTCGATAATTCACCTATTTTCATAATATTTTCTTTTAAACTTGACCCTATAGTTACTATAGGTTTTACACTTGAATTATACAAGTAAGGCGGAGTTAAAAAATGAGCGGTTGTGGCTGTGAAGTAGAATTAAAAGATGACCAACAAAAAACAGTGCTTTATTGGCTTTTAGCTATAAATGCCACGATGTTTGTATTTGAAATTGGTTTAGGTTGGTTATCTGAATCAACCGCATTAATTGCTGATTCGTTAGATATGCTAGCTGATGCTATCGTCTATGCCATTGCCTTATATGCCGTGGGGAAGTCAATCCAACATAAAGCTAATGCAGCATTAGTAAGTGGTTATTTCCAATTGGGGTTAGGGGTTCTAATTCTTCTCGATATAGCTAGGCGACTAGTTGGAGAAAGTGAGCCTCATTCTTGGTTTATGATTTGAGTTGGTTCTGTGGCTTTAATCGCTAATGTCATTTGTTTGATGCTTATACGAAAACACAACAATGATGAAGTGCATATGAGGGCTAGCTGGATATTTTCAGCTAATGATGTGATCGCAAACCTTGGTGTCGTACTTGCTGGCATACTTGTCATGGTGCTAGAACAACGCTGGCCTGATATTGTTATTGGTAGCATCATTTCAATGTTAATTCTTCGAGGTGCTTACATGATATTAACGGATGCCAAACAAGAATTAGTATCGGCTCAATATACATCTGAAGTATCAGATAAAAATAAACAATCAACCTGCTGCAATTCAAAGTAAGGAAGCTCTTATGAATCAAGAATATCTTAAAAAAACTGAGATAGTTAATTTTGAACACCCCACTATCCAATCATTAATAACAGAGCGAAAATGGCATGAACTTGATGACTACAACAAGATTGGCACTGCTTATCAGTTTGTAAAAGACGAAATACTATTTGGCTATAACGAAAGCGACGATATTTCCGCAAGTGAAGTTTTATCTGACGGATACGGGCAATGTAACACTAAGGGCAACCTTTTAATGGCCTTATTACGTGGATTAAGAATTCAGTGCCGATTTCACGGGTTTACAATAGATCAGCAATTACAAAAAGGAGCTATTCCTACCTATGTCTTTTGGTTAGCGCCCAAATACATTATTCACAGTTGGGTTGAAGTTTACTTTGAAGGACGTTGGATCAACTTAGAGGGCTTTATTTTAGACAATCAATATCTCACTTCAATACAGCAAAAGTTTAATCAAATAAAAGACAATTTCTGTGGTTATGGTGTTGCAACAAAATGTTTTTCATCACCAGATACAGATTGGCGCGGAACCGACACATATATTCAAAAAGAAGGGATTCACGACGACTTTGGACTTTATAATTCCCCTGATGAGTTTTATCTTGAAAAAGGCACTAATTTGTCTGGAGTCAAACGCTGGATGTATCAAAAAGTGATCCGCCACCTAATAAATTTCAATGTCACTAATCTAAGAAAAAATAAAGCGCTGGAGGTACAAAATGCATAGTCATAGTCATAGTCATAGTCATAGTCATAGTCATCAACATGGAACAGACGACAGGATTGGTTGGGCATTTTTTCTGAATGTTACCTTTACGATCATCGAATTTATTGGTGGTTGGCTCACCAACAGTACCGCTATTATGGCTGATGCGGTGCATGACTTAGGAGATAGTTTATCGATTGGCTTTGCATGGATATTAAGTCGTTTTTCAAACAAAGCAGCACCAGATAAATACAGCTATGGTTATCGCCGACTTACACTATTCGGCGCTTTGGTAAATGGCGTTGTATTAGTAATTGGCTCAATTTGGGTGTTGTTTGAAGCAATTCCAAGGCTAACCAACCCTGAAATGCCTGTAGTTGAAGGAATGTTAGGGCTTGCGATACTCGGTGTTGCCGTAAATGGGTATGCCGTATTCAAATTAAAAGCTGGGGAAACTTTAAATGAAAAAGTACTAACTTGGCACTTACTGGAAGATGTTCTGGGTTGGGTCGCCGTTCTAATTGTTTCAATTGTGTTGTTATTTGTAGAACTGCCAATACTAGACCCACTGCTATCAATTGGCTTTACATTATTTATCTTGTTCAATGTTTTCAGAAATCTAAAATCTACACTTGTCTTGTTTCTTCAAGCCGCACCGGATGAACAAACTCAACAAAGTATCAAACAATCTCTTATTAAATTACCTGAAGTTAATGACGTTCATCATATACACTTTTGGTCATTAGATGGAGAGAGTCATGTATTAACGGCGCACTTGGAGTTAGCTCAAGATTTAGATATAGATAAACTTATCGAGCTTAAACAAGAAATATCGATAGAGCTTTCATCATATAATTTGTCACATACAACAATTGAATTTGAATTCCCTAATGAAAATTGTCGAGATACAATGTCTAAACTTTAAGCTTTCCGTCCTTTAGCCTTAAAAAAGCAGCTTAATTTTAATAGCGAATTAAGCTGCTAGGCTTTACTTATATATCATTTGAAAGTTGCTTACTACTACCTGAGCCATGTACCCATTGGTATAAAACTGGCAATACAAATAAAGTTAAAATGGTCGAAGATATGATGCCTCCGATGACCACGGTAGCAAGTGGACGTTGCACCTCTGCACCAATGCCTGTGTTTAAAGCCATTGGTATAAAACCTAAACTTGCCACTAGGGCTGTCATCAATATTGGTCTAAGACGAACAATAGCTCCCTCTACAATAGCTAAATAAAGATCGCCTTTTTCGTGCCATAAATCGCGAATAAAAGCCAACATAACTAAGCCGTTTAAAACAGCTACTCCTGACAGTGCAATAAAGCCAACACCTGCTGAAATTGAAAGAGGCATATCTCGAAAATAGAGCGAAAATACCCCGCCAGTTAAAGCCAAAGGCACACCACTAAAAATGATCAAGGCATCTTTAATCGAACCAAAAGCAATAACTAAAATACCCAATATAACAACCAATGTAATAGGCACAACCAGACTCAGTCGCTTACTTGCCGACTCAAGTTGCTCAAATGTACCTCCATAATCAAGCCAATAGCCTGCTGGAACTTCACCCTCACTACTTATTTTGGCCTTAACTTCCTTCACAAAACTTCCTAAGTCCCTGCCACGAACATTTACGGTAACTACAACTCTGCGTTTTCCATTTTCTCGGCTAATTTGTGCTGGCAATGACTCCGATTTGAGTAATGCAACTTCTTCAAGAGGTACATAATTACCGTTGCCAAGCGGAAGTGGTAATGACTTCAACCCTTCAATATCCATTCTGATTAGTTCAGGGAGGCGCACCACTAATTCGAATCTGCGATCACCTTCATATATAATTCCGGCTGACTCTCCTCCTATTGCAGCCGCTACCCAATCTTGAAGCTGAGTTACATTTAACCCGTACCTTCCCAAAGATTCTCTTTTAGGAAGAATTGATAACGATGGTATTCCTGTAACTTGCTCCATACGTGCATCGGCAGCTCCATCAACTGTTTTGACAATATTGAGTATATCGTTAGCAGTAAATAACAATTGATCCAAATCATCCCCGAATACCTTTATACCTAGATCTGCTCGAACACCAGAAATCAACTCATTAAAACGCATCTGGATTGGTTGAGTAAATTCATAATTATTTCCGGGAATACTTTTTAATGCCTCTTCCATTTCTTCAACAAGTTCACTCTTCGCCTTTGTTGGTTCGCTCCACTCACTTCGAGGTTTTAAGATGACAAAAATATCAGCAATGCTCGGTGGCATTGGATCTGTCGCCACTTCAGGCGTCCCTATTCTAGAAAAGACTTTATCAACTTCAGTAAAAGCTTTTATTCTCTGTTCTAATACTTCCTGCATTTCAACAGACTGATCTAGACTGGTTGATGGTATTCTTAAAGCCTGCACGGTTATATCGCCTTCATTTAACTGCGGGACAAACTCTGTACCCAGCGTTGTCGCTATCCACAGGCTATACCCCATTAAAGCAATTGATATTGATACAATGACCCAGCGAAATTTTAATGCCAGAATTAATAGTGGCTTGTACACAGATTTTGTTGAACTGATCACAACACTTTCTTTTTCACTAATCTTACCTTTCATAAACACTGCGACGGCAGCAGGCACGATAGTAACTGACAAGATCATTGCAGAAATTAAAGCCATGACTACTGTTGCTGCCATTGGGTGGAACATCTTGCCTTCTACACCTGTGAGCGTGAAAATCGGTATATAAACTACTGTGATAATGGCAACACCAAATAAGCTGGGTCGTATAACTTCAGAGGTCGCTTCGAAAACGGTATTGAGTCGTTCTCTTAAATCTTGCCTATGCCCATTGTGTTGAGCTTCAGCAAGACGACGAACTGAGTTTTCGACGATAATGACGGCACCATCGACGATTAAGCCAAAATCCAATGCGCCTAAACTCATCAAATTTGCAGAGACGCCTGTTTTTACCATACCTGTTATTGTCATCAACATTGATAAAGGTATTACCGCCGCAGTAATTAGGGCAGCACGTAAATTCCCCAATAATAGAAATAGAACTACAACGACTAAAAGTGCCCCTTCAACAAGGTTTTTTGTCACTGTTGCAATTGCCTTATCAACGAGCGTTGTACGATTATAAACAGGCTCTGCTATTACACCTTTAGGAAGAGATGTTTGAATTTGTTTAAGCTTATTTTCAACTTCCAATGCAACTGTGCGAGAATTTTCGCCAATCAACATCATAGTGGTGCCCAAAACGGTTTCAATGCCGTTTTGAGTTGCGGCCCCAGTTCTAAGCTCTTTACCAATGGCGACACTGGCAACATCACTAATTTTTACAGGAATGCCATTATCTTTTTTAACAACAACATTGAGAATTTCATCAATTTTAGCAAGTTGACCTACAGAACGAACAAGCACTTGTTCCCCATTTTGCTCTATATAACCCGCTCCACGGTTATCGTTACTATTTCGCAACGCGTTAGACAAGTCTTCAAAGCTTATTTGATGATACAACAACTTCTCAGGGCTTGGAGTGATATGATATTGCTTGTTATATCCTCCAATACTATTGACTTCAATGACCCCTTTAACTTGGGCCAATTGAGGCTTTATGATCCAGTCTTGTATTTCTCTTAATGCTATGGCCGTATATTCTTTACCATTAGGCATTCTTGCATCAGGTGAAGCTTGCACGGTATACATAAAAATTTCGCCAAGCCCTGTCGAAATCGGCCCCATTTCAGGTTCCAATCCATTAGGAAGAACACTTTTAATCGCCCCTAATCTGGCATTGATTAAATTTCTTGCGAAGTAAATGTCTGTCCCTTCCTCAAAGATGACAGTTACTTGAGACAAGCCATATCTTGACAGAGATCGAGTGTGAGATAGCTTTGGCAACCCAGCCAATGCTGTTTCTATCGGAAACGTTATCCGTTGTTCAGCCTCTAAAGGGGAATAACCGGGGGCAGACGTGTTAATTTGTACTTGCACGTTAGTAATGTCAGGAACTGCATCAATAGGGAGTTTTTGATAGCTCCATAAGCCAACACTAACAATGACAAACAGCATACTTAATATTAGATAGCGCCTATTTATAGCTAGACGCAGAATTGATTCAATCATCTTACGTCTCCTAATCGTCGTCTTCTACTTCAGATTTTAAAATATCCGCTTTAATCAAAAAGCTATTTTTACTTACATACTCAGAACCTTGTACAAGTCCATCGATAACTTCTATGTGATTTTTGTCTGAACGGCCCAATATTAACGGTGTAAATTCGTATTCTTCACCTTCTTTAACGAATACACCTAGCTGCCCACCTAGTTCTTGTAATGCAAGCTTTTCGATTGCTAAGTCAACGTCGAATTGATTTGTCGTAATATATCCTTTTAACAGTTGGCCTGAAGAAAGGTTATATTTTGTATTATCTAAAAGTGCTCGAACAAAGACGAATGGCTGATCTTTAGTTGGAATAATATTGGTTACTGTTGAGGTGATTACCTCCCCATTAAATTCAATTTCGATTTCTTGACCGACCTCAACTTTAATAAAATGAGTAGCAAAAACTCTAAATTCCGCCCACAGCGTATCGACATTGGCTATTTCAAATAAAATTCGTTGTTGTGTTGTTGCTCCAACATTCCCATTTCTTTGTATAACTAAACCTGATACCGGAGACCTTACCTCGTAGGTATTTAAACTTTCATTCGATTCAATAACAGCTAGAAGATCTCCTTTTTTTACCTTATCTCCAATAGTGTAATTAATCGTCTTTATAACGCCATTGTATCTAGCGTTTATCTGAAACAGTTGCTCTACCCCTATGGTTGTCTTACCATAAACAGAAATTTCTTGATTAAGTCTTCTAGGTGATAACCTAGTTGTTTCTATGCCTACTTTTTCCGACATCTCGTTTTTTATTTTACTTATACTCTCTTCGGAGTCCTCATCACTTGCCCAAACCAATTGAGACAGCGACGAAATCCCTACAAAAATAAATAATGCAATTAAATAGTTTTTCATTTTTTTTCCTAAGTAATTCGATTATCGGTCGAATTAAAAATCAATTTTTAAATTAAAGTGATAACGCTTCATTCGTTAATTTTTCAATCTCGGCCCCGTAAAACAAAGCAGCAGAAGCAGCATCAATCAGCGTGCGACGAGCGTTTAGTAGTTCTTGTCTAGCTGATACATAGTCAAGATAGCCATTACGACCTTTTTGATAAGCAATTTGGGTATCATCTAGTGCCTGATCTAACATTGGAATTACCGACTGTCTTAGTGCATTTGTCGTCAAAATAGCTTGCTGCCTATTCGAGTATGCTCGCAGCAAATGATTTCTAAGCTTTAATTTCGTTACATCTTTTTCAATGGCAACTTGATCACGCTCAGCTAAGGCACTCGCGATTGCTCCTGAGTTTCGCTTGTCAGCAAATAACGGTAGGCTAAAGCCTGCGACTAAGGCAGTATCATTACTTTCTTGAGAGCGTCTAACCCCTACAGACCACTGAATATTGGCAGTTGACTCAGTTCTGGCTAAACGCAACTCAGCTTCCTTAAGTCGCTCCTCATTGGCGTAAATTTGAATGGCAGGATTTGTTTCTAACTTTGCAAAAAGCGTCTCAAAATCACTATCATTTCCAAATTGAAATAAATCACCTGTTACCTTCGAGAAGTTCAGCGTTGATTCTCCCCAAAAAGCGGCTAAAGACAGCCTTAAATATTCTAGGCGTTTCTTTTCTGATTGAGAGGTTAGCTTAGCTTGGGCAATCGCTGCCCTCGCTCGCTTTACCTCAGCATTAGGGGTTGCTCCTGCACGATTACGTTCATCAACAACATTGAATGCTTCTTGAGCTAGGCTTAACGCATTATCGGCTAATAAGACTCTTTCTTGTGAGGCGAGCACTTCGATAAATTGTTGAGTAACTTGAGCTATCAAATTTAACGCCTCAACTTCCGTTTTAGCATTCAACAGCTTTTTAGAATTAGAAATAAGTCCAATTCTTGCAGAACGCTTATCTCCCATTTCAATCACGGAAGAAAGAGCAATCGTTAATTCAGCACTATCAAATTTATTGAAATCACCTGAACCTACAAAGTTCTCAGCTTCTACTTCAAGCTCAAATGCCGGATTTAAGCTTGCTGTTTGTTCTTGTCCAATTAAAGCTTGTTGCTTGAAATCAAATATTTTTAACTCTGGATTTTGCTTGAGTGTCCAACGTATTGCCTCTTGTAGATTAAGCTCCTTTTCAAAAGCGTTAACATTAAATGTTAAAAGCGAAATCATTAAGCACGCAAAATATTTATACCGAGGTGTTATACACCTCACCTTAGCTACCTTTCGGTGCGGTGATACATTAAGTCTCATGTATACTTTCCTATTAATTTTATTCTATAAAACTGTGGGAGTAGAAGATGGCTCTACCTAATTCTTGGGGGAATCTAAGCTAGTTTTGGTGGTCGAAATGGCAAGGATATATAACCTTTTTGCTCGCTAGAAACTATGGTCTCAGCAAAAGGAAAATCAATCACTTGGTTAGGCTCGGAAGGCACATCTGTATATATGAATAATTGGCAACAACAAAAATTGCACTCATCTACTAACGAGCTGCTATTCTGGAGCTGAGTAAGCTCAGTAGCTTCTGTTGATTGCTCTAAAACATAAGAAGAATTTATTGGCGAAAAAAAAGAAAGATCATCAAAATCATTCGGCGAACAAATCACAGAATGTGCTGCAATTAATAACAGCATCACATATGTTAAATATGTTGTGTAACTAGGTAAGCGTAGAAAGGTCATTTCAGGTCTAACATGCTTTAATCAATCTAACTGTCCCTAATACAGTAGGGATAGCATCTTGTTCATAAACGTTGACAAACCCCGCTTCTACTATCAATGACGGGAGGTATCCATCAACATTATCTTTTGTCGTTTTAAAACCATCTAAACATTGAACTATTAAGAATAATGCTCGTTGTAAAATGGAGGTCGGCTTGCCCCAATCAGCAATGTACAATACCCCGCTCGGTTTGAGCGCTCTACGAATTTCTTTTAGTGTTGCTATTTTATCTAAACGAGTAAGGTGGTGAAAAAACAAACTCGAAACAGCTATATCATAAGAGTTTTCACCAAAAGGCATATCTTGACCAAAACCTTGTATCAGCGAAATATTAAGTACTTTCTCACTGAGTTTTTTTCGAAGAATATCTAATGCTGTTTGGTCAGCATCCAAGCCTGTCACCTTAAAATGAGGAAAATTTTCAGCAATTGTTTTCGTTAATGTTCCTGTACCACAGCCCACATCTAGCAGTTCATTTCCTTTGGTTTGAGCTATTTTCTTCACAATTAAACTTTTAAAAAATTTTTCTCGTGTAGTAATTGCAACGATTCTGTCATAGTAACGAGTCAACCAGTGAAAACGTAACGGAGGTATATAAGGTGTATTTTTTTTCATTGTAAATTTCCCTGTCTTGATACTGAATACGTTGCTTTCAAACAGTCATGAATAATGGCTATTAGTACTTTAACTGTAGAATTCGGCGTGCGCCGTTCAATACAACAAGGGAAATTATTAACCCGATAACTAAGTCTGGATAACGGCTATCTGTCAGCGTCACGAGAAGGCCAGCTAAGATAACACCAACATTTGCAATAACGTCGTTGGCTGAAAATATCCAACTCGCTTTCATATGAGCACCATCTTCTTTATTTCTATAAATTAAAAACAAACAAGCTACGTTAGCAATTAGTGCAACCCCACCAAATATCACCATCAACGATGAAATCGGTTCACTCCCATAAATAAAACGTCGAATTACCTCACTTAAAGCTCCAAGCGCTAAAATAACCTGCAATAATCCAGATATATGTGCTGCCCTTAATTTCAGGCTAACTGTCTTACCAACAGCATATATAGCTAGTCCATACACAGCAGCATCCGCAAACATATCCAAAGAATCCGCAATGAGTCCGGCAGATTGAGCAATAACTCCGGCGACCACTTCAACAAAAAACATAACTCCGTTAATCAATAACAGCCATCTAAGTGCTGACATTTCACTTGCTTTGTTTGATTGATCTAACTTTCTCGCTCTTGCAGCTTCTTTACTGCAACTTTCACTTGTTGATTCTAGTGAAGCACCTAAATTGAGAGATTGCAGTTTGTTAGTAATCTCATCCAAATTGTCATCATGGAAAACTTTAACTAACCGACTGGGGATATCAAACTGCAACCCAATAGTTGTGCTAATTCCTTCTATAGCCAGTCGAATTAAACGCTCCTCAGAAGGACAATCCATTTGGGAAACCTTAAAAGTACTGACAAACTTTCCGCCAAAATCATCTGAATCGATGTGGTTATTATTCAGGTCATTGCTAGCTGGAGAGGACTGACATTGCCCAGAGCATTTTTCTGACATAAAATCTTTCCATTAAATATTTTGCACTAGTGTAAACTCTATACCAACTATAGAGTCAAGAATCTTTATCTAACAATAGATTTATAAAAAGTAATTGTTTGAACTTGACTGAAATCACTAGCTCCACAGAAAACTATATGCTAACGTTTATATGTTATATTCCCATTAGGTAGTCACTTTGAACTTGGCTGTTGCGCTTAAATTACTGTTAATAGTTTCGATTGTGTTGCAATCGATAACTGCTGTCGCGTCTGCAACTTCACAAAGCCACCAAATAGATATTGAACACATACAAACCCAACATGATCACCAAAGTGATTTTAAAATTTTTGACGACAATTCAGATGAAAAAGCAGGCCACGACATCAAAGATTGTCATCATTGTGGTCATTGTAGCGGCAGCCACTTATCTTGGATATTAATTAGCAATTCAAATAGTGCAACAAAGTTATATAACAACAACCTAATACCTTATCAATTCGATCAAACAAAAGAATTTTTAGACGCTATATTACGCCCTCCTATTTCTTAAATTTCTAAATTTATATCCGTCCATTTATCGATTAAAAATCGGTAAATGAGAGATGATTAATACTTAAAATTTAAGAAGTCTTATGTATAAATATATAAAAAATACAGGCACTTGCCTGTCATTCTGCCTGCTTGTAAGTATTTCATATGCCGCTTACAGCAAGCAAAAAAGTGAGTCGTGGTTAGACACACAAATAAATAAAGATCCCGAAATAATTGAAGCAAGAGAGTTGTTAATCGCAAGCAATCATCATGCAAAAAGCTTAACTCAGGCAATATATAACCCTGAGCTTGACGCAAGTTTTGAGAAAGAAGGTGATTTTAATAACTATTCAATCGGTTTGAGTCAGACCATTGATTTTTGGGATAAACGCTCTGCCAATACGTCAATTGGCGAGATAACTCTTTATGCCAGCCAGCAGCACTTATTGAATTTAATCGATTCAAAAAAGGCCGATGCGTTAATTGCTTTGACAAATTGGCAATCAGCGAAAGATACTGCACAGCTATCTACGGAGAGAGAAAGTCAACTGCAAACCTTACTTAGTATTGTGGAAGACAAACAAAAGGCGGGAATACTTGAGCCTCTAGATGCTGAGCTGGTTTACTTAAACTTGTCTCAAGTTTTTAGTGAAATAGCTGAATATCAAATAGAGCTAAAAAATGCTGAGGTTAAAGTTAAAGAGCTGCTGCCTGATTGGACACCAGAGTTAGCCAGTAAAATCTCTATTGATTTCGATGTTGAAAACTATTCATACAAAGCTGAATGGATTGAACAACACCCCCAAGTACAATTGGCTAAAGCAAAATGGAAAGAGCAACAAGCTAAAGCACAACTAACAACCATAGAGAATAAAGCTAATCCCACCATAGGGATTAGCGCAGGAAAAAATAGTGACGATAATATCGTTGGCTTAACATTCTCTATGCCTTTGAATATCAGAAATAACTATTCCGATGCTACTAAAGCGGCATATTCAGAAGCCGTTGCTGCGGAAGCTTATTTCCAATCCATTTATCGAAAACGCTCTTTTGAAGCTCAGGCCAACTATGAATCCCTCATGATCAGTAAAAAATACTATCAGCGATGGCAAAACCTTATGCAAAACCGAATTGATAATAGCGCGAGGTTGCTAAACGCTCGTTGGGAGGCTGGAGACATCAATACTTCAGACTATCTAATAGCGTTGAGCCAAAGAGCTAATGGATTGCACTCAGGCATTCAACTAGAAAAACAATTTAGACTCTCTGAAATAGCCTTCATTTGGAGCATGGGTCAATTATCTAAGTTCAAGATTTAATTAGTTAAAACGGCAATTAGAAATCTTAAACTTTAAAAGAATATAGGTAAAAAAATGAATACATTATTTAGCAAAAAAATATTAGCAATACTAATTAGTGGACTTTTTTTAGGTGGGACATTAAGCGGTGAAGTGTATGCTCTACAAGTAAATACAATTGACCCTGTAACAGCAAAACCCAAAGAACATAAACACTCGGAAAGTGAAGAAAATCATGTAGAAGAAGGCCATCAGGAAAATGAAGGCAACCATTCTGAAAAAGACACAGAACATGACGAACATGGTCACGACCAAGAGAGCAAAAATAAAGAAACTGAAGAGGAACATGAAGAAGGTATTACTCTAAGCCCTCAAAAAATGTCACTAGCCAATATTAAAGTTCAAAGCATAAGACCTGATTATCAATTCAGTACAATCTATGCGCCCGGAGAGGTCAAAGTAGATGGTTATAGCAGCTATGTCGTTTCTCCCCGTACCGAGTCAGTGATAATAAGCAGACATACTGCACTCGGTGAACACGTAGAAAAAGGACAAAAGCTGGTCACCCTATTTAGTGAAGCAATGGCTCAAGCTCAAGCTGACTACTTGATTGCGTCAACTGAATGGCAGCGAGTAAAGAAATTAGGCAACAAAACAGTAAGTGAAAGTCGTTTACTTCAGGCTCAAACCACATTTAACGCCACATACGGAAAACTTATCGCACTAGGGTTAACTGAAAAAGCGATAAAAGACATATCAAATAAAGACATAACTTCGTTTGGCCAATATTCGCTAGTAGCTCAGCGAGAAGGAGTAGTTTTACAAGATGACTTCACCCAAGGCCAACGAGTCGATGCGGGTGATACTATCATGCTTTTGGCAGATGAAAATAAGCTGTGGGTGGAAGCTAAAGTATCACCCAACAAAAAGCTCAATCTATCAATCAACTCTCCGGCAATAGTTAAATTAGAAGGAGAGGATTATAAGGCAAAAGTTATTCAGGAAGCCCACACGATTGATCCCATCACTAGAACTCGAATCATTCGCCTAAGTGTTAATAATGCAGATGACAATCTCCATTCAGGCATGTTTGTTAAAGTATATTTTCAATTTGCCACTGAACAAAAAGTTATGGCCGTTCCAGAAGAAGCGCTAATTAGAAGTGCGGACGGAGATTGGACCGTATTTGTTGAGGATCATCCCGGTGAATTCAAAGCGACAGAGGTTGAGTTAGGTCGTTCTCTAGGTAATTTCAGAGAAATATTTGGTTTAGAAAGTGGTACTCGTGTGGTCACTCAAGGAGCGTTTTTTGTTGCTTCTGAAATAGCTAAAGGCGGATTTGATCCGCATAACCATTAAGGAGAGCCGCTATGTTTAATAAAATTATAGATTGGTCTGTAAACAACCGACTCCTTATTTTGATTGCCTTATTTGCCACTATTGTTGGCGCAATAATGGTGATCCCAAAACTGAACTTGGATGCTTTCCCTGATGTGACTAATGTTCAAGTCGCGGTTAATACAGAAGCGCCGGGGCTTGCCGCAGAAGAAGTAGAACAACTCATCACTTATCCGATTGAAGCGGTCATGTATGCGTTACCTGATGTTGAACAAGTACGTTCAATTTCCAAAACGGGGCTGTCTGGCGTTACTGTCGTTTTTAAAGAAGGGACTGATATCTATTTTGCACGGCAGCTCGTCTTTGAACGGCTTCAAGCTGCAAAAGAGTTGATACCTGACGGTGTAGGTACGCCTGAAATGGGACCAAATACGTCAGGGTTAGGTCAAGTATTTCAATACTTGCTCGTGTCAGATAAAGACGCAGGATATGACTCAATGGCGCTCAGAAGCCTCAATGATTGGATAATCAAATTGCTAATTATGCCAGTTGATGGTGTCACAGATGTCTTATCTTTCGGAGGTAATGTTAGGCAATATCAAGTGAACATAGCTCCCTCTAAGCTCCTTGCATATGGATTGTCGCAAGAAGATATCGTTAATGCACTTGATAGTAACAATGCCAACGTTGGCGGTTGGTATATGAACCGAGGACAAGAGCAGCTTGTTATTCGAGGAACGGGTTGGTTCGAAAGTGGTGAAGCAGGCATTAGCAACATTAAGCAAGTACCTGTAAAAACCGTAGATGGTACTGTTGTGACGGTTTCTGATGTCGCCAAAGTTGAACTAGGTAGTGAAATTCGACAAGGTGCGGTCACTATGACCCGTAAAACGTCCGAAGGAAAAGTTGAAAACCTAGGTGAAGTTGTATCAGGCATTGTACTCAAGCGTATGGGTTCCAATACAAAAGCAACCATTGATGGTATTAATGCACGAATTCCACTAATCAATCAGGCATTACCTAAAGGTGTTCGATTCGAACCCTTCTATGATCAAGCTGATTTAATCGAACAAGCTGTCAGTACTGTAGTCAATGCACTAGCACTTGCCTTTATCTTTATTTGTATCGTGCTTGCCCTGTTCTTAATGAATTTAAGAGCAACGTTTCTTGTTCTTATTTCCATTCCAATATCGGTAGGTATTGCATTAATGATCATGGCTTGGTGGGGAATTTCTGCCAATCTTATGTCACTAGGTGGCATTGCCGTAGCTATTGGTATGCTTGTGGACGGCTCAGTGGTCATGGTTGAAAATATGTTTAAACATTTAAACCACCCTGATTCAACACACCAACAAAGTGTAGAAGCTCGTGTTCCTTGTGATGATACTGACCCTTTCGCAGTAGAAAAAGATGATCATGGTATCGAGTTGCGGCTAAAAGAAGCAGGCAAAGAAGTGGCTCGCCCAGTATTTTTTGCTGCTTCTGTCATTTTAGTCGTGTTCTTGCCTTTGTTTAGCTTTGAAGGTGTCGAAGCAAAATTATTCCAGCCAATGGCAATTAGTATTATTCTAGCCATCATTTCAGCTATTGTTGTTGCCTTGTTTGTCGTACCAGCACTTGCCACTTTCATGTTCAAAAAAGGCATAAAAGAAAGAGAAAGCTTTGTCGTTAAACCTTTAGATAAGCTATATAAAAAGGGGCTTAAGTTTGCACTTAAACGTACCAAGTTAATTGTTGTTACCTCGCTAATTATGGTTGTTTCGGCTTTTTCAATTATACCTTACATAGGTACTGAATTCGTTCCAGAGCTAGAAGAAGGAACAATTAACTTAAGAGCAACTCTTGCTCCTTCTTCTAGTTTAGATACTGCATTGATGGTTTCACCTATATTAGAAGAAAAGTTGATGGCATTTCCTGAAGTTACTTATGCGCTAAGCCGTATCGGGCGACCTGATATTGGCGGCGATCCTGAACCAGTTAATAACATCGAGATTTATATCGGACTTAAACCTGTATCCGAGTGGACCAGTGCTTCAAACCGTTATGAACTGCAAAACAAAATGGAACAATCGCTTGAAGAGTTTCCGGGACTTTTACTGAACTTTTCTCAACCAATTGCCACCCGTGTAGATGAGTTACTATCTGGTGTAAAAGCACAACTAGCGATAAAGCTGTTTGGGCCAGACCTCAATCAATTGGCAGTTAAAGGGCAAGAAATAGAATCGGCAATTAAAGAAGTTGAAGGCGCTAGAGATGTTGCGCTTGAACAAATAGCTGGTGAAGCTCAATTAGTTGTAAAGCCAAACAGACAAGAGCTTTCACGTTTTGGCCTATCGGTCGGTGATATAATGGAAGTGATACGAGATGGTATAGGTGGAGTTGAAGCAGGACAAATCATCAACGGGAATGAGCGTTATGATATATATGTGCGTTTAGAAAAAGAATATCGTAGTAATAAAGAAGCTATTTCTGATATTCGCATTCAGTCACCTACAGGTTCTTGGGTTCGTCTTGGTGATGTTGCAACAATCTCTTTTGAGTCAGGCCCTCCGCAAGTGAGAAGAGATGATGTGCAACGACGTGTTGTTATCCAAGCCAACGTGCAAAATAGAGATATGGGCAGTGTTGTTGCCGATATCAGACAGGTAATCGCCGAGAAAGTCGATTTACCTGCTGGCTACTCTGTTGCCATTGGTGGTCAATTTGAAAGTCAACAACGAGCACAACAACGGTTAGCTATAGTGGTTCCTTTATCTTTGGCGCTAATTGCTCTTTTGCTTTACTTCGCATTTGGCTCAGTTGGTCAAGCCATGTTGATTTTAGTTAATGTCCCATTAGCTGTTATCGGCGGTGTTTTCTCCTTATATTTCTCTGGGCAATACTTGTCCGTGCCAAGCTCCGTTGGCTTCATTACACTATTTGGTGTTGCAGTGTTAAATGGTGTGGTTATGGTTGAAAGTATAAACCAGCGAATTAGAGATGGCTTAGAAGTCACTGATGCTGTTTTTGAAGGAGCAACTTCTCGTTTGAGACCTGTTCTTATGACAGCAATAACATCTGCATTAGGTTTAATACCGATGTTAATGTCAAATGGTGTAGGAGCTGAAATACAACGACCACTGGCAAGTGTTATAGTTGGTGGTTTGATAACAGCAACATTACTCACATTGTTTGTTTTGCCTGTTTTATATCGCTGGTTCTCTAAAAAGAAAATTGAGGAGTTATCCCGCTAATTCAATTTTCATCAATTGTGAAGCTTCCGAATCAAGGAATATGAATTGGAAGCTTCGCTTTATTGCTATCACTAAAAAGCTAGCTATTACGTAAAATTACTAATCTGATCGAATATTGAATTTGTTGAAGTCATTCTAGACTCCTTATTTTCGTTATTTAATGACTTTTATGTTGAGACTTAAGTTGCTCTCTCATTTCTAAAACTCGATTTACTGAATAAGCACCTGCTCTCATCACAACCAGTTCAACAAACAAAATATCAATTAATTTATGGTCAGCATCAATCACATAATAACTCCCACTATGTGTGGTTATTTCTAACTTGTCCTCAACAGCAAATTTGCTAACAATCTTTGAAGTCACTATTTGTTCAAATGGCCGAAATCTAAATGTTTCATCGTCAATAACCACCCCTGATAAAAACTCGCCAATAAATGATTTTTCAAATTCTTTATAGTCATAGACTGAGACTATGTAGGCATCCTTTAAAAATGTTTTATCCATGTGTTACTCCCTACTAATAGCTAGCAGGGAGCATATCTCGCAACTCTAATAACTCATTTGGAGAATACATACACTCATGCATTAAATTGAACTCAAATACATTTACATCAAACTCTTTTGGTTCAGCATCTAAGGTATAAAAGTCAGCACCAAAAGTTCGGAACTCAAGGCCATTGATTTCGATAACTTTTGTTGTGAACAAAACTTCTCCCTTTTTACCGCAATCACTATCTTCAGCAAATGTGGCGTAAAGCACCTGTTCAACTTTTTCCTCTGTATCAGATTGAATTGAGATAAGTGTGGCGTTAGTCAGTTTGATTTTTGGTCTCATGCTTTTGCTTCCTTGTTATCCTCAATGCTAAACGGGCGAAAAAAACTTAGATATTTAACCCCATCGACTTCTAGTAAATTCTTGTCAGCATCAAAATGTGACAGAACACTAGATTGATACAACGAAATGTATTTTTCATAATCTATGGTGTTAAAAAAATTGGTATCAACGCGACGGGCATAGAAAATTAAGCTCTGCTGGTCTATACGAATAGTAAACTTTTGATCTCCATCTACGTTTTTGACCTGTAGACATAAATCGGGTTTGTGCCAATCAGATACATAGGAAGGAACCAGTGGGAAGCCATAAACCAAATAACGCATGCCCTCGATTTTGAAGGTTGTTGGACTGAACTGAGTCTTGCTTACTTTGCAGCTGTTGAATAGTTCGAGTGTCAACATCAGCCAATGTTCATGTTTCGAAAAGCTATTTCCGTCGGATATACAGCCTTCGAATTCACCATCATGGTTTACATGATTGATGTACATGTATTTTTTAATGTTATCCAAGGAAAGCTTTTCAAACGGAAACTTTGAAGCGATGAGCCTGAAATAACAACCATGAACTTTTAAATCTGCATATTGAACTATCAACGGATCATCAAAGGCATCAAAGTATGGTCGCCACTCTAAGCGGAAGTCAGCTCCTGTATTTACAATAAACTTGGAATCTTCAGGTAACCCTAATACTTGGTATATCACTGAAACTAACTCTAAAGTTTCGATATCTACCAGCATCAAGCTTTCAATTTCAGATGCCATTGAGGTGATTTCCTGATGAAGTGATTCAATGATTTTCGAATCATCGTATTCATTGATCATCAAGTATTTAAATGATTCGTGTTCTAGAATTGAATTAAGATTGTGGGTATCAAAAGCTTCATGCAGACGCTCATGCGCTTGTGTAAAGTGAGCACAGCTATAGACACCTCTACTCCAAAGTCCTTGTGCATATAAATCTGGTAACTCAAAAAGTAATGCGAAGTCTTTAGCTTGTTTATTTAACTTATTTTTTAATTGATATAGCGAGATCATTTAGTTCTCCAAACAATACTGCAAAAGAACAATGGCCTACAAACACATTGTTTATTTGACTATTTGAATCACTAATTTTTACGGATGCTCCGCTTCACTGTTCACGTTTTTCAAGTGGAAAAACATGCGTAGGCGTAGGCTGTCCGTTCAGCCTTCATCATATAATATCGCCAAAAAACAAAATGACAACTTACGTATTTGTACAATCTTAGGTAGATATTTTGAGTTTGAACTGCTCAAAGCTAAGCCCAAATAGGGATATAACCATTTCCTCATCTATATTGGAGCCGGGAAATTTTTTTTCAAAATTTCCGATGATGCTATCTAGGTGGCTAGCCAATATTTTTACTAAAAATATTTCCGAGTTTGGTGATAGAGCAGATAGTGCTATCAATGAGTTGTCAAAGGATTCAGCTTTTATTTTTACTAGTAAATCGCTGTAACTGTCACAGCCATACAGACAAATAGCAACCCCTTCTTGGGCTTGTCCAAGGGGAATTGATAACTTTTTTGACAACCTCTTTGCCTGACGCTTTATATTACTTATAAGCGCTTCTGATTCAAAAGACATACGCACACCAAAACATAACAACTAAGGTCCACAGCACCTAAGTCATTACATCTTCAATGTATGATTAATCTTTTAAACCCAGAGTAAATCCATTTCGTCCGCAAGTGTGGAAACTGGCTTCTCTGAAAAGCCACTACAATAAGCAGTGGCTATTGTCGCAATATTATAAGTAAATGTGAATTGTAGTTTGATGTCTACATGTTCTTTTCAGTGAACTCAGCTAAGCTACTACGCTCTACTTCATCAAAAATTAGAACAGACCCTTTCTCATAGTTTCTATACACATTAACAGCCGCACTTGCACCAGACGAAGCAGGTGTTACAAACTTATCATCAATCTGGGCAAGGTTACCAAGTACAATTGTACGACAATTTTTACCTCCCCTACTAAGCATCCCTTTAATTTGAGCGCGTGTCATATTTTGAGCTTCATCAATGATTAAAACAGCATCGTCTATTGAACGGCCTCGAAAGTAAGCCATACTAGTAAATTCTATATTGGCTTTTTCGATCACATGCTCAACTGTTGCATGAATATTTGTTTCATGATTATCATCTGAATGCATTGAAATTAATGCATCGGTAATGCCTGCCAGAAGAGGCATCGATTTTTCAGTTAAATCCCCCGGAAGAAATCCGGGATCGTCGTCCATGAAGTCTCTAGAGCGTACCACAACGATTTTTTTGTACTTTTTCAACTCCAATACTTGATGCAGCGCCGAAGCAACTGCCAAAAAAGTTTTTCCGGAGCCAGCAGGGCCAAGGATAATATTTAAGTCATAGTAAGGGTCTGTTAATTGGCTTAAAGCTACCGCTTGACGCTGATTTTTTGGCAATATGCCCCATACCTTTTCTTGCTTACGAGGCAATAACTTTGTGTATACCTCAGTATCAGTCACTTCTGAAATCCGGCCAATGTGTCCGGCTTCATCGTACCAATACATGTTTGGCTGAACTTCATCGTTGAACAAGCTGATTGGGAATGTATAAACCTCTCCTGAGACTTTGAAATCTTTATCTGATTCAATTCGATCAAAAAGATCACCTTCAAAGGCTTGTACGCCTGTATAAAGCAAATCTATATCTGCGATTTGATTATCAACGGATACATCTTCAGCCATAACACCAACAGTTCGAGCTTTTAATCGCATATTGATGTCGCGGCTAACGATGGTAACGTCTTTATCTAACTCTTTCTGAAGATGGAGTGCATAGTTAATTATTCTATTGTCAGCATCGCTACCTATCGTGTGCTTTAATTCTTTTGCCATGTCCAATTGAGTATCAATACCAATGAACAACTTGCCTCTTTTAGCTGTTTCAGTAGAAGGCAGTGGAATACCTGCTTCCATTTCTTCTGCACTGTGCCCATTAATTATGTCTTCAAGCATACGAATACATACACGAGCATCAGCACTTACCGATTTATTGGTTCTTTCTTTTAAATTATCTAACTCTTCTAAAACTGTTAGACAGATGTATACATCTTCACTGTAAGCGAGCAATGACTTTGGATCATGAACTAGTGCCGATGTATCTAATACTCTTGGGTTTCTGTGTTCACTTAGATTATTCATTTTAGTTCTCCTTTGAGAACGATTTTCATTAATTAGCATTTTAGATTTACCTTAGGTTTATTATTTTTGTTTGTGCCTTCTTGCAGGTTAAATCCGTTATTTATATTTATTGATTAATGGTTCTGTTCTTTAAGTCACACTTAATGACATGTTAGAGAGATTAGATCTGAGCTTGTTATAAATACTCAATTTCTTCAGTAAGAATAAGGTCTGTAGATAGGTCTGCACAAATATTGGAAAAAAGCTTGCAGTAATACCTGTTTTACCACAGCCTGCAGGCCCTGTCAGAATCACTAAATCCATATGTGTATCGAGCAATGCATTCATTGCCATTGCTTGATAAATATTTTTAGGTCGCACTCCCCAAGCCATTCTGGACATCAATCGCTCATAACCTAAATCTAGAATCGTTACTTCATCGTCAGTAAAGCTTTCAACCCGAGCCGCAAAATGCCCGCCATCATCTAACAAATATTCATTAATGAATACATCTCCAAGCAAGTCTTTGGGCACAGTGTGGTGTAATTCTCGCCCTTCTTGATCGCTTTTACATTGACCAACTGTCTGCCAAAAATCACCCGATAATTTTTTATGCCCAGAACTGAGTAAGCTAATATCGTCAATCAGTTGATCGGTACGGTAGTCCTCTACAAACTTAAGCCCCGCTCCTTTGGCTTTAAGGCGCATATTGATGTCTTTTGTCACTAAGACAACTTTAATATCTGGGTATTGGTTTTGCAGATGGACAGCACTGTTAATTATGCGATGATCGTTTTCATTTCCGGGTAATCCTGAGATTTGTTCCGCAAATAAATGATCATTTACAATCAACAGCTTGCCATTAGCGGTGCGTTCATCAACTTTTGTACTTGGCAATGCCACGCCTTCGATCATTTCTTCAGGGGTGGCGTTATGCAACACTCCTTCTAATGAGCGTATCGCCACTCGGGCATCGCGACTGACATCTTTTTTTCGATCTTTGATATGGTCAAGTTCTTCTAGAACTGTCATAGGGATGATAACGTCATGCTCCTCAAAGGACAGAAAAGCAAGTGGTTCGTGCAGTAATACGTTGGTATCAAGAACATACATTTTTTTTTCTTCAGCGCGCATTTTTCCCATAAATCATTCCTTCTGTTTTATGATTTTTCTGCTTTACTTCAAGTTTAGTCTATTTCTAAAAAGAGGCGTTTTTATTACAAAATAGTAATAAAAAATCTTAGTTTAGTAATTTAGGTTAACAATTGCCGCTGCACATAAAGCCCCGAAAACTAGGTTCTTTTCGCGCTTAAAAAATAACAGGTGAAACACCTGCTTATAAGCGGTAACATAGCCGCCTTTTTTTCATAGGGGTCGAGTGAGTCAATGAATTTTTCCTTAGGGCAACGTTGGATTAGTGATACAGAATCAGATTTAGGGCTGGGGACAGTTGTGTCGGTTGAAGGCCGCCATGTGACTATTTTATTTCCAGCTACCGGTGATAACCGCGTTTATTCAATGTTAGAAGCACCTGTTACCCGTGTTGTTTTTAATCCTGGGGATAAAATCCGCTCGATCGATGAGTGGGAATTAATTGTTGAAAGTATCAGTGAGCAAAATGGTATTTTGTGTTACACCGGTCGTCGTGCAGATGACGATGAACCAGCACAATTAAAAGAGACGTTTTTAGATCACTTTATTAAATTTAATCACCCACAAGACCGATTATTTGCTGGTCAAATTGACCGCTTCGACCGCTACACATTGCGCTATCAAACGTGGCAACATCAGTATCAAAGTGAGCAATCACCTCTTCGAGGATTAATTGGACCCAGAGCCAGCTTAATTCCTCATCAATTATATATTGCTGAAGAAGTCGGTAAACGCTTTGCTCCGCGAGTGCTGTTATCAGATGAAGTTGGCTTAGGTAAAACCATTGAAGCAGGGATGATCATTCATCAGCAATTAATTGCTGGTCGTGCAAGCCGAATATTAATTGTTGTCCCTGAGAATTTACAACATCAGTGGTTAGTCGAAATGCTGCGTCGCTTTAATTTGAAGTTTTCCATCTTTGATGAAGAACGATGCACCGAAGCATATGCGGACTCCGACAACCCATTTGAAACAGAACAACTCGTTTTAGTCAGCTTAGAGTTTTTAACCAAGAAAAAACGTTGGTTCGAAAAAGCGACATTAGCGGATTGGGATTTATTAGTTGTCGATGAAGCCCATCACTTACGCTTTGATAAAAGCAAACCAAGCACAGAATACATCCGCATTGAAGAGTTAAGCCAAGATATCAAAGGCCTCATCCTACTGACTGCAACACCTGAGCAACTTGGCCATGAAAGCCACTTTGCCCGTTTGAAATTGCTTGATCCGGATCGTTTTTATGATTATGACGCCTTTGTTGAAGAAGAAAGTCACTATCAAGAAGTTGCTGAAGCAGCAAACCAACTCTTATCAAACGATGATTTAAATCAGAGCGCGCAAACAACTCTCACACAATTATTAAGTGACACCCATATCACTCAACTGTTGAGCGATGTCGCCAAAGGGCAACAAGAAGCGCGTAACGAAATTTTATCGTTATTACTCGATCGCCATGGCACAGGCCGTATTTTATTTAGAAATAGTCGCAGTGCGATTTCTGGTTTCCCAACTCGTATTCTCGAGGCACATCCGGTGGCTATGCCAAAACAGTACAGCACCGCGATGTCTGTAATGGGCAATATCAGTGGCAGTCAAAACCAAGAACAAGCAGCCCTTCGCGCTTTATTTCCTGAGCAAATTTTTCAAGAGTTTGAAGGCAGCACAGCTAGCTGGACTAAATTTGACCCGCGCGTCGATTGGCTAGTAGATAAACTATTAGAGCTCAAACGCGAAAAAGTTTTAGTCATTTGTGCTCATGCGCAAACAGCCTTAAGTTTAGAGCAAGAACTGCGCGAACGTGAAGCCATCAAGGCTGCGGTGTTTCACGAAGGCATGTCTATTATTGAGCGCGATCGCGCTGCGGCTTTTTTTGCTGATGAAGATAATGCAGCGCAAGTGTTACTGTGCTCAGAAATTGGCTCTGAAGGTCGTAATTTCCAGTTTGCTCACACCTTAGTGTTGTTTGATTTACCACTGAACCCTGATTTACTTGAGCAACGCATCGGACGTTTAGATCGAATTGGCCAAACGCAAGACATTCAAATTCATGTTCCTTACTTCGAAAATACCGCACAAGAAGTTCTCTTTCGTTGGTATCACGAAGGTATTGATGCCTTTGAACAAACCTCAAGTACAGGCCAACTGTTATATCAAGAATTTAGCGAAGACTTACTCGAGTTAATTAGCAATCACAACTGTGATGAAGAAGAACTCGACCCTTTACTTGAACAAGCAGCGAAACAAAATCAAGTTCTCAAAAACAAAATGGAACAGGGCCGAGATCGTCTACTCGAATTACACTCAAGTGGTCAAGGACGAGCGGAAGAGTTAGTCGAAGCTATTGCTGCCAAAGATGACGAAACTCAATTGGCGATGTTTATGATTAAAATCTTTGATGTCTTTGGGGTTAATCAAGATGACAAAGGTGAAAATAGCATCATTCTAAAACCAACTGAACACATGTTGGTGCCTTCATTTCCGTGTTTAAAAGACGAAGGCATTACCGTTACCTTTGATCGTGATACTGCATTGGCCCAAGAAGATATTCACTTTATTTCTTGGGATCACCCGATGGTTCAAGGGGCAATGGAACTCATCGCCGATGATAATTTTGGTTCAAGCTCTGTGGCGTTACTTAAAAATAAAAAGTTACCTGCAGGAAGCTTTTTTGTTGAGCTGATTTATATTGCAGAAGCCAGTGCGCCGAAATCATTACAAATCGGCCGTTTCTTACCACCAACACCAATTCGTATATTACTCGACAAAGCCGGTAATAATTTAGCTGCTAATGTCGGATTTGATGGCTTTAATCAGCAACTTTCAGCCGTAGGCCGTCAAACTGCAAGTAAATTAGCCAATGCTTTACAACCACAGATTCATGGCTTAATTCAAACTGCAGCGACGATGGCGGAACAAGAAATGCTCACCATAAAAGCAGGTGCGCACCAATCTATGTCTGCAGCTATGGCTGACGAAGTAGAACGATTAACTTCACTGAAAAAGTGTAACCCAAACATTCGTGATGAAGAGATCCAATTTTTGGCAAAACAACAAGCTGAACTAGATCAACACATCGAAAAGACACAGCTTAAATTAGATGCCATCCGTTTAATTGTTGTCTCTCACTAAGCATTTGACTAAAATGGCCAGCTTCAAATAATGAGGCTGGCCGTGTTACTTAATTACTCTCCCCCGATGACCCCCTATCTTGAAATTATTTATCAAGATGATGACTTACTCATTTTAAACAAACCCAGCGAATTGCTGACTGTGCCAGGTAAAGATCCTATTCATGCTGATAGCTTAGAAAAACGCGTACAACGAGTTTTTCCAACCGCCAAGATTGTCCATCGTCTCGATATGGCCACTTCTGGACTGATTTGCATGGCGCTTCATAAAGCCGCTCACAGTCACATCAGCCGACAATTTCAAGACCGAAAAACCAAAAAACGCTACATCGCACGGGTATTTGGACACCTCGCTGAGCAGACTGGTAGTATTGATTTACCCCTTATTTGTGATTGGCCAAATCGCCCAAAACAAATGGTTGATTTTGACCATGGCAAGCCATCATTAACCCATTGGCAAGTGCTTAATTATGAAAAAAATGTCACTCGAGTTGCTCTGACCCCCATCACAGGTCGCTCTCACCAACTTCGTGTCCACATGCTCTCACAAGGTCACGTCATTTTGGGTGACCGACTATATGCTCATCCAGATGCACTCGCAATGGCCCCTCGCCTTCAACTCCATGCTGAATATTTAGCGCTGAGCCACCCCATCACAGAAAATTGGCTTGAATTTACGGCTCCTTGTCCGTTTTGATGCTCAACCTCTATAATTATTGACCGGATGACGTTAACTTTTTTGACCTGAGGCCGTTAACAAGATTAATCAGGCTCTCAATTGAGGTGTATTTGAAATACTTACTCATCTTTTTAATTAGTTTCACAGTCAGTGCGACTGAAATTTCTGCGCCAGAGTCACTTGAAAGTGTGTATCAGCAAGATATGTTTCATTACTACCGTGGCGATGAAATTAAAATGATTTTGGCGGGTGAAACTGAATTTGCAGTACTGTTTCGCGACCGCACTTCAGCGATGGCAAAAGGAGTCGTCATTTTATTACCGGATTGGCACATGCCGGCTAATAATCATTATGGGCTTGATTATTTACGTACTGAATTAAATGAATACGGCTGGGTCAGTTACGCGATGAATATTCCAGATCCGATTGCCTTTTATAATCAGGATATCCAAGCCGATCCTAATATGTTTCACGCACCAGCATTAGCTATCTTAAACAAAGATGATTTAGCCGCTTATAAACTCCAACTGCTGAGTCGATTTAAAGCTTTGTATCAATCCGCTCTCAATCATCCAGGGTTCATCATTGTCATTGCTCAAGGAGCCTCAAGTAGTTTGTTAGTCGAGTACTTTTCAGAACAAGCTGAAGAAGAAGTGGATGCCTTTGTGTTTTTAAGTAGTTACTTACCAGATCCAGAACTCAACTACACGCTTAATCAACGCTTTGCCAAAGTCAGCTCGCCTGTCTTAGATATTTTTAGCAGTGAAGATAGCAATTTAGTCAAAACAACTCTGCAGCAGCGAAAAAAAATGGCCACCAAAGAACATAAAATTAATTACCGACAACGCGAGCTCTTTAGTAGTCAGCAAAATCCAAGGCAGCAAGCTCGCTTACTAAAAGAAATTTATGGATTCTTAACAAAAATTGGCATTTAAGGTCATCTGTAGCCGGTCTATTTTTATTACGCTGGATGCTTTTTAAGGTATTCATATGCAGCTTGAATATCTTGGCTTTTTCGTTTTGCCACTTCCATCAAATGCTCTGGTAACCCTTGTGAAACAAGTTTATCAGGGTGATGCTGACTCATTAATTTTCGATACGCTTTTTTAATCTCTGCCGCACTTGCTGAATCACTAACACCCAACACATCTAAAGCCTGTTTTCGCCCCATCACGCTTGTTTGGGTCGTCGACTGACGCTGTTTATCGCCCGATTGTTGACGCTGCTGGCTAAATTTAAACTCTGCTTGATAACGTTTTAGAATGAAATTGAAATGTGTTTGCGAAAAACCTAATAGCTTGGCCGCTTGTTGCAATAACTCACGCTCAGATTCAGACAAGTGACCATCACAAAATGCCATTTGAATTTGAATTTCAATAAACAGCTGCAATAAATCATAACGACCCGAAAAGCGACGTTTAAATTCTTGTAATGTCTCTTTAAATGTAAACTCGTTGTCTTTTCCCGCACGAAATGCATCTTGCGCCTCTTGCCGACTCTCTCCTGATAGCTGCATTTCATCCATAAACAATCCGGCCGCTTTGATATGCGTTTCACTGACACGACCATTTGATTTGGCAATATGCCCCATCACAGAAAAACAGGTATAAAAAAATAACGCTTGGCGTTCACTGACTTCTTCGCCACTAAATAAGGACTGAAATCCTCCCGCCTTATCAAAGTTCTGCTTGATTGAACGATCAAACATATGACCTAGATAAAAACCTAAAATAGCACCTAACCAGCGACCAAATAAAAAGCCAAACAAAGTGCCTAAAACCTTTCCCCACATATACTCAATCCTGTTATTACATCAAATAGTTATTGTTTTTAAAGCAAGGTGCGCTGACTTGCATCTAACTGTGCTAAACGCTCGGGCGTTCCCACATCGACCCACTGTCCTAAATAAAGTTCACCAGTGACCTGATTATGCGCCATTTTTTCTCGTAGCAACGGGGCTAATGGGCGAAACTCAGCACTCAATCCAGTAAAAAATGTTGGATGATAAACGGCGATCCCCGCAAAAGTGTGGCATACCTCTCCCTCACTTTTTACCATGCCATGAGATAAAGAAAAATCACCTGAGGGGTTATGTTCTGGGTTTTCGATAAGGACTAAATGGGCATGGCCGGGATCAATTTGCAGCTGAATCAAACTATGGGCATCATAATCGGTGAATACATCCCCATTGATTACAATAAAGGGCTCTTCTCCTAATAACGGCAACGCCTGAATAATCCCACCTGCGGTCTCAAGCCCTTCAGGTGGCTCCGGGGAGTATTGGATATCCAACCCCCATTTTTGGCCTTGTTGACAAAAAGCACGAATAACGTCACCGCACCAAGCCAAATTGATAACAACATCTGTCACACCTGCAGCTTTTAAGCATGATAAATGATAATCAAGTAAAGGGCGGTCATTTACTTTTAACATCGGCTTAGGTTGCTCAGCAGTCAGCGGCATCATGCGCTTCCCTCTTCCTGCCGCTAAAATCATCGCTTTCATAATTGCTCTTGGAGTTTTGGAATGATGTGCTTAACCAGCCATTGATGCAGCGCTGATAGTTCAATATATCGAGCTGAAATTTCAGTGATATAACTCATGGTCGGTAAAATTGATGATAAATAACCGGGCTTTTGGTCTCGCTGCGCTAAGCGTGTAAAAATTCCAGCAGCTTTAAGGTGCCTCTGTAACCCGACTAAATCAAACCAACGGGTAAACTCAACCTTAGACGCACCATCCAATAAGCCCACTGATGTTAATGCCTGATAGCCATAATCAAACAACACTTCAAATTGCTCAGCAGGTAGTTGATGGTAGCAATCACGCAATAAGGACACTAAATCATAGGTAACAGGGCCTGTGACTGCATCTTGATAATCAATCACGACCCACTGCTGCTGGCAAAACATCAAATTACGGCTGTGATAGTCACGATGGACTGTTACTTGTGGCTGTTTTAATAAATTATCAGTTAACAAGCTTGTGACCGCTTGCCACATCTCATACTCATTGTGTGAGAGGGCCATTTCGAGAAATGTTTCTACTAACCACTCTTGAAAGATAGTCAATTCTACATTGACAAAATCTGTGTCGTAACGCTTCATCGAATTGACTGCTGGGGTCTTAGCGATTAAAGGAATTAAATCAATCAGCTGTTGATAATATTTTATTATTTGTGGCTCATTAACCAAATCAGCTAAATGCGTTTGACCTAAATCTTCTAGCAAAAAAAATCCGTGAGCTTCATCAGCAGATAAAATGTGCGGTAAACGCAAACCTTGCTCAGCAAAGACTTGATTATATTCAACAAATGGTTGGTTATTGACACGAGACGGATCTGAGTCCATCACAATACCGCACTGCTCAGCACTGATTAAACGATAATAACGTCGAAAACTGGCATCTCCGGTAATAGGCTCTAGTGTAAAATGAGCCCCCATGCAATTGGCATGAACAAACTGTTGTAAGGCGTCGAAGCGTTGATTCATAAGATCACTAAATTACATTTTTTTACTATCATAACAATTTCATTCATTAGAGAAATATTTAAAATTGTTTTATTATGTGGCATTCCTGCTAACCACCTGAGCATTAAGGTTAATAAATGAACAAACTCTGGGGCTTATTGTTGTTTTCTGGCTTTAGCCAAGCAACAAATGCCAACACTGAAGCGACAGCACAGATCTGTGATGCTTCCCCCCAAACCAGAGCATGGCAGCCACTTCCAGGAATTGCAGCGAAATCAATGGACATCGAAGCTGATAATGTAGAAGTAATCGGCACGCAAAGTGCGCAATTTAGTGGTGATGTGGTGATAAACTCACCATTAATGACTCTCACAGCTCAATCTGCCTTAATTGATAAAATTCAAGGTTTATTGGATGCCCGCGGCCCAATCACATTTGAAGATAATCAATCTGTCATTACCAGTTCAGGCTTAAATGCTAACTTAGGCGAAAACAGTATCAATTTGCATGGTGCTGAGTATCGTTTGACTCAACAACAAGGCCGAGGTTACGCTGAAAAATTAGCCATTAATGAAAATGAGCTCAATTTATTTAATGGTAGTTTTACGACCTGCCCAGCAGATAGCGAAACTTGGTCGATTCACGCATCGAAAATACGCTTATCCCAAGAAGAAGGTTGGGGAGAAACGTATGGTGCGGTATTAAAAGTGTACGATACACCACTTTTATATATCCCATATTTTACCTACCCAATTAATGATAAACGTAAATCAGGGTTTTTAGCGCCTAACATTGGCAGCTCCGACCGCTATGGCTTAGAAACAAAAACACCTTACTATTGGAATATAGCGCCTAATTATGACGCTACAATTACCCCTAGGTACATGTCCAATATTGGCCTTCAATTACAAACTGAATTTCGCTATTTGACTGAACAACATCAAGGTTTAATTGCCCTTGAGTATTTGAAAAAAGATGACTCTGAACCGACGTTAGATGATCGCTATTTATTTCACTGGCAACAAAGTTCTAAGCTCAGTGATAACTGGCGTGGCATGATAGATGTGACCAATATCAGTGATGATAACTATTTAACTGATTTAAATTCTAACTACGCCAATAAAACAGATACACAGCTTTATCGTACAGGATTGCTCACCCACCTAGGCGAGCGCTGGCAAACCGATATCAAAGTACAGAACTTTGAAGTACTCGGTGATCACTTAAGTTCGTACTCTGCCTACCCACAGATTAGCTTTAATCAAACACAAGCATATCAATGGCAAAATATAAACTTTACTGTCGATGGTGAGCTCAGTCATTTTAAAAATAACGACTTGAAAAAAGCCAACAACGCAGACAAAAACGTCGCCAAAATTTACGAAGCGACCCGTTTGCACATAGAGCCTAAAGCGCAATATTTATATCAGGACTATGCATGGTCTTTTTTATCTGAATTAAGTTTGATGCAAACTAATTATCAGCAAAAAGGTGATCTGACCGAAAATGGTTACCAATTTGATGAAACGGTTAACAGAACACTGCCTAAGTTACGCCTCTATGGCCAAATAAACTTTGAACGCGATACAGATTGGTTAGTTGAAGATGGATTACAGACTTTGACTCCTCAACTTCAATATCTGTATGTGCCAGATAAAAATCAAGATAACATCGGCTTTTACGATACCACCCGCCTACAAGATGATTTCTTTGGCTTGTTTAGAGATAAACGCTATTCGGGAGTGGACCGGATTGCTAGGGCGAATCAATTTACCCTTGGCGCAACAACGCGTATATTCAGTAATAAAAATGAGGAACTATTTAACCTAAGTGTGGGTCAGATATTTTACCTTTCAAACGAAGCGAAACCGTCAGAACAAACAGCGGCTTTAATTGCCTCAGAAGGTTCTTATAATGCACTTTTTGCAGGTGAAGCAATGCTGCATTGGCACCGCCGTTGGTATTTATCAAGTGGTGTGCAATATGACACAGAAGGTAAACAATTCATCCAATCTCATGTTACTTTAGACTACAAAGGTGACGATCAGCAGCTGGTACAAGTAAATCATCGCTTTGCAAATGATGTATCTGGCAATAAGATTGAGCAAATGGGTATGTTTACCAGTGTGCCAATTAATCAGAACTGGCATTTTATTGCGAGTTACCACCGTGATTTAGAAACAAATCGCAGTGTCGAATTGCTAACCGGACTGCAATATGAATCATGTTGTTGGGCATTTCAAATTACCGGACATAGACAAATTGAAACAGACTTAAATCAGTCTATTTCAGGACTTAACGAACAAACTGCCGTTTTTGATTCAGGAATTCGGTTTAATTTTGTATTTAAAGGACTCGGTGGAAAAGATAGTTATGATGCCAACAAGCTATTGCAGCAAGGTATTTTTAATTATCGTCGCCCGTACTTCCTAAATAACTAACGCAAGAAACAATAACAATGAAGTTAAAAACATTACTACTAACCGCCATGTTTAGCCTGAGCATGAGCAATTTAAGTGTCGCAAAAGAAGTGCAAATAGATAAAGTCGCGGCAATCGTCAACGATGGCGTGGTACTACAAAGTGAAATCGATACCATCATTAATCGTGTAAAAAGCCGAGCCAAAGATGATTCGCAATCACTCCCATCTGATGACGCATTACGACTACAAGCAATGGAAAGGTTAATCAATCAAGAATTGTTAATGCAAATGGCTGGTCGTATGGGGTTACAGATTTCCGATGCTCAACTTGATCAAACTCTGATGCAAATGGCAAAAGAGCAAGGTGGCACTTTGGCTGATTTACGCAAGACCATAGAATCATCTGGCGATAATTATCAAGCATACCGCGAAGAGATGCGCACAGAAATGACCACTCAACAAGTATTAAGGTCAAATGTTGAACGTCGAATTTATATCAGCCTCCAAGAAATCGAAAACTTACTCACAATTTTAGATCAGCAAGGCCAAACGAATGAAGAGTATGATATCGGCCACATTTTAATTGATTTACCGGTGGAAGGTTCAACTCAAGATATCGAAGATGCAAAAATTCGAGCAGAAAAAGTAATTAAACTTCTCAACGAAGGCAGTGAATTCAAACGCATCGCTATTGCTTCTTCAGGTGGCCAAAAAGCACTTGAAGGCGGTCAGCTAGGTTGGATGGGCATTAATGAAATGCCAACATTATTTGCTGAAGCGGTCAAAGGGAAAAAAGCTGGTGAGATCATTGGCCCACTTCGCTCAGGTGCTGGTTTTCACATTATCAAAATTCAAGAAATTCGTGGTCGCCAAGTAGTTGAAACTGTTGAAGTTCGCTCGCGCCATATCTTAATCAAACCGTCAATTATTGTCAGTGAAGAAAAAGCCAAAAGCATGCTTGAAGGCTTTGTCAAAGATTTAAACGCAGGCACAGCCGATTTTGCTGCACTTGCAAAAGAGCACTCTGAAGATCCGGGCTCAGCACTTAAAGGTGGCGAGTATGACTGGACCGACCCTACAACTTATGTTCCAGCATTCAGAGATGCATTACTGAGCCTTGAAAAAGATGAGCTTAGTCAGCCATTTCGTACCAACTATGGTTGGCACATAGTGCAGCTTTTAGGCAAACGCATTGCTGATAAAACAGAAATAGCCAAGCGTAACCGCGCACAACAAATGTTGTTTAATCGAAAATTTAAAGAAGAAAGCTTTGCTTGGCAGCAAGAAATTCGTGAGCAAGCTCACATTGAAATATTGGCTGACGAATAGTTATGGCACTTAGAATCGCAATTACACCAGGTGAGCCTGCCGGTATTGGTCCGGATTTGCTGATTAAATTAGCACAACGTCAATGGGATGCTCAGTTAATCGCGATTGCCGACGCTAATTTACTCACTGAACGTGCAAAGTTACTTAACTTACCGCTAACACTGATTGAATTTGATGCCAGCCAGCCCCCAACAATCCAAGCGGCAGGCCAACTATTTATCCAACAAGTGGATATGGCTGCCCCCGCTTCGCCAGGGGTTCTTGATGAAGCAAATGGGGCTTATGTTCTAGAGACGCTGAGAGTTGCCTGTGAAAACAATATCGCAGGTAATTTTGATGCTATCGTTACAGGCCCCGTGCATAAAGGGATCATCAATCAAGCCGGTATTTCATTTAGCGGCCACACAGAATATTTCGCCCAACAATCGAATACACCCGATGTTGTGATGATGCTGGCGACTGAAGGGCTGCGCGTCGCTTTAGTGACAACGCATATTCCTCTGGCTTATGTATCCAAAGCAATTACTCCAGATAGACTTCGCAAAGTCACTGAAATTCTGAACAACGACCTTCGTGAAAAATTTGCAATCGCCAATCCGCGTATTTTGGTATGTGGCCTCAACCCACACGCAGGAGAAAACGGTCATTTGGGCACCGAAGAGCTCACTACCATTATCCCTACCATGGAGCAGCTCAATAGCGAAGGCATGAATTTAATTGGTCCTTTGCCCGCTGATACGCTTTTTCAGGATAAATACCTAAATAATGCCGATGCCGTGCTTGCGATGTATCACGATCAAGGCTTACCTGTGTTAAAATATAAAGGTTTTGGTAATTCAGTGAATATCACATTGGGTTTACCGTTTATTCGAACTTCAGTTGACCATGGAACTGCGCTTGATTTAGCCGGCTCAGGTACCGCTGAAGTAGGCAGCTTTGAGCTAGCTCTCAAAGAAGCAATCCATTTAGCGACAAAAAAAGCGCAGAGTTAATGACAGATAAAGTACATTTAGGCCACAGAGCCAGAAAACGTTTTGGCCAAAACTTTTTAGACGATGCCATGATAATCGATAAAATTGTCACGGCTATCGACCCTAAGCCTGAAGACTGCTTAGTTGAAATCGGTCCAGGACTAGGTGCAATTACAGAGCCTGTAACTGACTTATCTGGCCATTTAACCGTAGTTGAACTTGATAAAGATCTGGCAGAACGACTCATCCATCATCCTTTTTTGGGTCCGAAATTAACGGTCTACCAAGGCGATGCGATGAAATTTGATTTTGCAAGCTTGGTTCCTGAAGATAAGAAAATCAAAGTCTTTGGTAACTTGCCTTACAATATTTCGACACCACTGCTTTTTCATTTGTTCGAGTTTTCAAATCACATCGAGCATATGCATTTTATGCTGCAAAAAGAAGTGGTTAAACGCATGGTCGCAAGCCCTAACTGTAAGGCTTTTGGTCGCTTAAGTGTCATGACACAGTATTATTGCCATGCAATCCCTGTGATTGAAGTCCCGCCTGAGTGCTTTAAACCGGCTCCAAAAGTGGATTCAGCAGTCATACGCCTTATCCCTAAAAAGCCAGAGCAGTTACGTGCCAAAAGCACCAAATTACTCAATACAGTCTGTTTAGAAGCCTTTAATCAACGCAGAAAAACAATTAGAAATAGTTTATCTAATTTATTAACTGCTGATGAAATGGCCACAATAGGCTTAGACATTAAGCTTAGAGCTGAAAACCTTTCTCTTGAACAATATATAGATATCGCAAATTGGTTATATGACAACAAGCAGTAATTTAGGCTCACCCATCAAAGTGAGTGTTGAAACCTTCTTTATTGAAGGACAGTCTGAGCCGGATAAAAGTAAGTTTGTGTTTGCTTACACTATCACGATTAAAAACCATAGCTTATGTAGCGCTAAGTTACTTAATCGTTACTGGTTAATAACCGATGCTGACGGCAAAGAAACGGAAGTTGAAGGTGAAGGCGTTGTAGGTGAGCAACCAACAATCGCACCTGGCGAAAGTTATAGTTACACCAGCGGCTCAGTGCTTGACACCCCTTTAGGTACGATGCAAGGCCATTACACCTTCAGAAATGAGTTTGGAACTGAATTTGAAGCACCTATTTCAGTTTTTAGATTAAGTATTCCGAACTTAGTCCACTAATGGCTGATTATATTATTGGCGATTTACAAGGTTGCTTTAACGAGTTTAAAGCAACCTTGGCAAAAATTCAGTTTAACCATAAACAAGACACGCTTTATCTAGTTGGTGACATTGTCGCTCGAGGACCTGATTCCTTAGCTTGTTTACGTTACATTCAAGCCCATCAGGATTGCATGCATACGGTACTAGGTAATCACGACCTTCATCTAATTGCCACCTACCTTTTAAATAAACAACCTAACCCAAAAGATCACCTTGAAGAATTGTTTTCAGCCCCTGATTTAGCTCAATTGATTCGTTTTTTACAATCCCAACCTTTAGCAATCTATTTAGAGCGTTACCATACCCTGATCTGTCATGCTGGCCTATCACCCGAATGGTCTCTCCAACAAGCTCTTGATGCCAATGATGACGCACAAGCCAAATACCAAGGCGAAGATGCCGCTTTTTATTTAAGCAGAATGTATGATAATCAAAGCATACATTGGCATGAAAACTTAAACGAACTGGATAAATTTAAATATACAGTTAATACTTTTACTCGCATGCGCTACTTGGATCAGGAGCTCAACTTTGATTTTGCAAGCAAAGGAAGCCCGCAACAAACACCAAAATTAACTCCTTGGTTCAATGTGAACAATCAGCAGCTAAATAATAAATTAACCATTGTTTTTGGTCATTGGGCATCATTAAATGGAAAAACTCAAAGTGAGCAATTTCAAGCCATTGATACTGGGTGTGTTTGGGGTGGAAAGCTAACAATATTGAAACTAAACGACATGCAACGAGTATCGATCGCAGCTATTTAAATTTATACTGTAATACTGCATATCTTTAAATTATCTGTTAGATTGAAACTAATGATTTAACTTATCTTGTTGGGTGCCGATAAGTTAAATAACCTCTCAGCCATTGTAGTAAATACAGGAAAACTTATGAACCTGACAGTCAGTCAGCGAATCTGGGGCGGATTCGTTTTAATTACTTTTTTACTCCTTTTAATAGGAGGCAATTCTTTAGGCAAGATTTCAAATATTAATGCTTCTGCACAACAAGTAAACCAATTATCTTTACCTGCGCTTGAAGAAAGCTCTACATTACAAGTAGAGTTCACATTAATGAGTAAACGTGCTCTACAGATATATTATAGTGAAAGTGAAAATGAGCTTAATGGATTCAAGGCTACATTCCAAAAAGCACAAAAAACCTATGAAGTTGCCAGTAACAAGCTGAGTCAGGTCGTCGACAATAACGCCCAGTTAAACCAAGCAAGCAGCCAAATAAAAACGTCATTTCAATCTTTTTTAAAGAATGTAAACAATCTACAGCAAGAAAAGTTAGCTGTCCTAAATCTAAGTTCCAAACTCACAGATCAACTTTCAGAGCTTGAAACTTCAGCCGAAGATGCGAGTACAGCTGTTTTAGATATCCTTGATAGTGTTAATTTAAAAGAAACCAATCCGGCAGCTTTTGAGGCTGCAAGTAGTATGGAAACTCGTTTTCTTTCTTTGGTTAGTACAAGTACTGATTTAATTAACGTCAAAAATGAACAAATTCTCGATACCCTTCACAATGAGCAAAAATTTAGTATTGAAAAACTTGAAGAAGGTTTCGAACTCGTTAAAAGCGCCGTTAATAATGATGAACCTGACTTAATTAGTGATCTCTATAAATACTTTAATAATGCAAAACAAATCATTACCGGCTCAGATTCACTTGCCGCAAATAAACAACGCCACCTAACGGCTCAAGCGAATGCCATAACAGAACTTAATGCATCAGAACAACATACCACAACAGCTCTAAAACAGCTTAATGAGCTTGTTTCGGTTGCCAGTAAAGTGGCTTTTGACTTACAAAGTGATGTGAACAAAGATGTTGATTCTGCTAATTTATGGACTCTTGTCGGCATGATTGTCGGTGCCTTAATTGCTGTCATAGTTGCTTATTTAACTGTGCAACGAATCGTACGTCCTTTGGCTGAAGTTAATTCTATTTTAGAAGTCGTCGCATCAGGCGATATGACGCAAAAATTAGATGACACTGGCACGGATGAATTTGGTGAATTAGCACGTAGCTGTAATCGTGTAATTGATAACCTGCGCCAATTAATTCAAGGAATTATATCTCGTTCGACCCAATTGGCTGCTGCTGCTGAGCAAACATCTGCCATCACTCGTGAATCAAGTCAGGCTATAGAAAATCAGCGTGCTCAAGTAGAACAAGCTGCCACAGCTACAACCGAAATGAGTAGCACATCTCAAGCCGTCACTCACAGCGCTGAAGAAGCCCTTAATGAAATTAAACATGCTGACAGCGAAGCTGAACGAGTCAAATCAATTTCATCTAAGAATAAAGACACGATAGAAAAGCTTGCTCAGGAAGTTGAAGGCGCGTCTATTGTTATCAATAAACTGCACAAAGACAGCGCATCTATCGGTGGTATTCTTGATGTAATTCGAGGCATTGCAGAGCAAACTAACCTATTAGCTCTGAACGCCGCGATTGAGGCTGCCCGTGCCGGCGAACAAGGACGCGGCTTTGCTGTCGTTGCTGATGAAGTACGCTCACTTGCAAGTAAAACTCAAGAATCGACCCAAGAAATTCAATCTATGATTGAGTCATTACAATCAGGCGCTCACGAAGCTGTTTCTGTAATGGCTAAAGGTAAAGAGCAAGCTGAATTTTGTGTTGAACAGTCAGAACAAGCAAGCCAAGCATTGCAGCTTATCACCAATTCCGTCTCTCAAGCGCACAATGTCAGTGAGCAGATCTCAACAGCTGCGCAAGAACAACATCATGTCTCACAAGAAATCAGTGAACGCTTAGAGTCAATTGTTGCTATTGCCGAACAAACAGCCGAAGGCGCAAACCAGACATCAAGTTCAAGTCAAGAGGTTGCGAGTTTAGCCGAAGAATTACGCCGCTCAGTGGACGAATTCAAGGTTTAAACAACACTCCTTCGAAAATATCAAAGCCAGCATTTATTGCTGGCTTTTTTAATTGCCCTAAACGGTCTCTCTTGCATTACTTACAATACAAGCATGTTTGTGGTGAATGGTGAATGGTGAATGGTGAATGGTGAATATTTTGTAGTTTAGTCATTCTAAACAATAGCACCCAGCAATGAGAAAATGCTTTATGCGAGCCCTTAGCTCTGCGTTTTTTGGATATTTTTCTGCGTTATCGATTTCTTGTGTAGCCAGACAAGGATACATCACCACAGCGCTATCTGTACCACTCCCACCCATTAGTTACAACAGCAATCACAAACGTTCAACGGCCACTATCACTTGAATTAATGCTCTTTAGCCAATAGAGATCATTACCAATTTATATTGCATTAGAGCAGCATCTTTTATGCTTTTCATTTATTAACAAAACTATAAGCAATAAAAAACGCAGCCTAAGCTGCGTTTTTTATTGAAAACTCTAATCTCTAGAGCTCTATATCTGCATCAGAAGCTAATCCCTCTGCTTCACCTTCCTCAGGCTTAATCGTAGCTTTAAGTAGTAGCATATCTCTTAATTTCAATTCTATTTCATCAGCGATTGCTGGGTTTTCTTTTAAGAACTTAATAGAGTTTGATTTACCTTGCCCTACTTTATTCCCTTGGTAGCTATACCAAGCGCCTGCTTTTTCAACTAATTTATGTTGAACACCTAAGTCAAGTAGCTCACCATGTTTAGAAATCCCTTCGCCATACATGATAATGAATTCGGCTTGCTTAAATGGTGGTGCTACTTTATTTTTGACAATTTTCACACGGGTTTCGTTACCAACAACTTCATCACCATCTTTAACTGAACCAGTACGGCGAATATCAATACGAACTGATGAGTAAAACTTCAGTGCATTACCACCTGTAGTTGTTTCTGGATTACCAAACATAACACCAATCTTCATACGGATTTGGTTAATGAAGATAACCAGTGTGTTTGAGCGTTTAATATTCGCTGTTAGCTTACGTAATGCTTGAGACATTAAACGTGCTTGCAAGCCAACATGGTGATCACCCATGTCACCTTCGATTTCGGCTTTTGGTGTTAATGCAGCAACCGAGTCAATAATAACGACATCAACAGCACCTGAGCGCACTAACATGTCACAAATCTCTAAGGCTTGTTCGCCGGTATCTGGCTGTGACACTAAAAGATCATTAACATTTACACCGAGCTTTTCAGCATAAAGAGGATCTAAAGCATGCTCGGCATCAACGAAGGCACATGTTTTGCCTTTTTTCTGAGCTTCTGCAATTACTTGAAGTGTAAGAGTTGTTTTACCCGAAGATTCTGGCCCATAAATCTCGACTATACGACCGGCTGGTAATCCGCCTATACCTAACGCAATATCGATTCCAAGAGACCCTGTCGAAATAGACTCAATGTCTAAGGCCTGGCTGTCGCCCAATTTCATGATAGAGCCTTTACCAAATTGACGTTCAATTTGAGATAACGCAGCGCTCAGTGCTTTTTGTTTATTTTCGTTCATGGGATTCTCCGAATCTGTCTAATGCGCTTAATTATACTGTATAGATTAACAGTATCAAGGCAAATTTTTACTTTATTAATTCCACCGCTTTTTTTAAAGAAAAAACAATAGCTTGAGCTCTAACCTCACCTCTTTCACCTCTAAACACTCGATGAAATGAATGTGTTTGTCCTTGAAAATGAATTGCAAACCAAACTGTTCCAACTGGTTTTTCTGGGCTTCCTCCTCCTGGGCCTGCCACACCCGAAACACTAATAGCGACATCAGCTTTTGCCGCCTTGACTGCTCCAGCGGCCATTTCTAATACGGTTTGTTCACTTACTGCACCATATTGGTTAAGCGTTTCAGTACTGACGGCAAGTAAATCTTGCTTGGCTTGATTGCTATAAGTAACAAAACAACGGTCAATATAACGTGAGCTGCCAGGGGTATCTGTTAAGGCATAACTAATCCCACCACCAGTACATGATTCAGCAGTAGTGATCCAAATCTCTTTATCCGATAAAATAGCCCCCAACTCTGCAGCAAGTTGATATATCTCTTGTTGTAATTCCATATTAAGCCTTTGGGTAGTTAAGTTTTTATGTCACTAGATCTGTTTTCTGAGCATACTATAAGCCAACAAACACCGATGATGCAGCAATATCTAAGAATTAAAGCTGAACATCGCGACATCCTGCTCTTTTATCGGATGGGTGATTTTTATGAATTATTTTTTGATGATGCTAAAAAGGCAGCTCAACTTCTTGATATTTCTCAAACACATCGTGGTCGTGCTGGGGGTGAACCAATCCCTATGGCTGGCGTACCTTATCATGCAGTAGAAAATTACTTAGCACGTTTAGTGCAGATGGGTGAGTCTGTCGCTATTTGTGAGCAAGTAGGCGATCCGGCAACCAGTAAAGGGCCCGTTGAGAGAAAAGTGTTAAGGATTGTAACGCCAGGTACGATTTCTGATGAAGCACTTCTCAAAGAACGCCAAGATAATTTCTTGTCTGCTATCTACCAGCATAAAGATGGCCATTTTGGAGTCGCTTACTTAGACATTAACTCAGGCCGTTTTAATTTAGTCGAGGCTACCGATGAAGAAGCCTGTCATTCTATTTTACAACGGATCCAACCAGCGGAACTGCTCTATCCTGAAAACTTTAATGCTCTACATCTTATTGAAGGTTTTAAGGGCGCACGACGTCGTCCTGAGTGGGAATTTGATCTAAATACAGCTACTCACTTATTATGCCAACAATTTGAGACCAAAGATCTAGTCGGTTTTGGCGTACAACAAGCGCAAGCTGGTTTAATTGCAGCAGGCTGTTTAATTCAGTATGTAAAAGATACACAGCGCACCGCACTGCCGCATATCAATGCCCTCACGTTAGAGCAAAACGAACTAAACGTAATTTTGGACGCTGCCACACGAAAAAACCTCGAATTAACAATTAACTTATCAGGTGACATTGATAACACGCTTGCGCAAGTTCTCGATAAAACAGCCACCCCAATGGGCTCTCGATTATTAAAGCGCAGACTCCATACTCCTACGCGTTGTCATGATGAGCTGAACTTCAGGCTCAATGCTATTTCTGACATTATCGATACTGGTTTATTCCACGATTTTTATGACGTACTAAAACAAATTGGCGATATTGAACGTATTGTGGCTCGCTTAGCACTTCGTAGCGCACGTCCGCGTGATTTATCTCGTTTACGAAATGCACTTCAACATTTACACCCGCTACAGACATTATTAGCCGATACGTCAGCTGCCCGCCTGAAGCAAATTCAACAACAATCTGCCGTAATGCCCGAAATACAACAGTTGTTGGAACATGCTGTTATCGATAATCCCCCTGTCTTAATCAGAGATGGTGGCGTCATTGCACCTGGTTATAATGAAGAATTAGATCAATGGCGAGCTTTGAGCCAAGGTGCTACGAATGTTGTAGAAGCTCTTGAGCAACAAGAGCGAGAACGTACAGGAATTGCTACGTTAAAAATAGGTTATAACCGTGTTCATGGTTATTACATTGAAGTCAGCCGTGCTTATGCCGACCAAGTGCCTCCTGAATACGTGCGCCGTCAAACACTCAAAAATAATGAGCGCTACATTATTCCTGAGCTTAAAGAGCATGAGGACAAAGTAATTGGCAGCCAATCGAAAGCCCTGGCACTTGAAAAGAAACTCTATGAACAACTCTTTGATCAACTCTTGCCGCATTTAAAGCAATTTCAAAATATGGCTGCAGGCCTGAGTGAGTTGGATGTATTGAATAATTTTGCTGAGCGTGCAGAAACCCTTAATTATTCACGCCCAACACTATCTAACAATCAAATAATCGATATTAAACAAGGTCGCCACCCTGTTGTTGAGCATGTGATGAGTGAACCTTTTATTGCCAATCCGATCAATTTATCTCCTGAGCGTAAAATGCTCATTATTACAGGGCCAAATATGGGGGGTAAATCGACTTATATGCGCCAAACAGCACTTATCGTGCTCATGGCCCATGTTGGCTGCTTTGTTCCAGCCACCTGCGCAGAAATTGGATTAGTTGACCGAATTTTTACGCGAATTGGAGCTAGTGATGATCTGGCATCTGGGCGTTCAACATTTATGGTCGAGATGACAGAAACGGCAAATATTTTAAATAATGCCACTGAACATTCTTTAGTGCTGATGGACGAAATAGGCAGAGGAACAAGTACTTATGATGGGTTATCACTCGCATGGGCTACAGCAGAATATTTGGCTCATCAAATTAATGCTAAAACTCTTTTTGCAACGCATTATTTCGAATTGACGGAGCTGGCCGATCAAGTCTCAGGTCTCGTTAATGTTCATTTAGATGCCATCGAGCACAACGATACAATCGCCTTTAAACATACGGTTTTAGATGGTCCTGCCAGTAAAAGCTTTGGCTTACAAGTTGCGGCGCTTGCTGGGGTTCCTAAATCAGTGATCATGCAAGCAAAAAGAAAGTTGTTAATGCTAGAAAACCATCAAGCATTGAGTTCCTCCTCGCAATTAGAGTTACTTGAAACGGTGAATCCTCTCCCACAACCCTCTTTACTAGAAGTGCAACTTGATGAAATAAATCCAGATGAATTAACCCCTAAACAAGCATTAGAGTTAATTTATGCACTAAAAAGCATAGCTAAAAATAACTCATAATAACTGCACAGGTGCATTTAAAATAACGCCAACTACGAGTTAGGATTTTGTGCACTTTTGAGCAAGGAAGAAAAAAGCCGCTAATCGCGGCCTTTTTGTTGAGGTTTATTGGAAGAGTGATTCAATATTTAACCCCTGATGCATCAATATCTCTTTTAAGCGACGAAGCGCTTCAACTTGAATTTGTCTGACTCGCTCCCGAGTTAGGCCTATTTCTTTACCTACATCTTCAAGGGTTGATGGTTCATAACCGAGTAAACCAAAGCGACGCGCTAGGACTTCTCGTTGTTTAGCATTTAGCTCTTCTAACCAATGAACGATATTATCTTTAATATCATCATCTTGGATGCACATTTCTGGGCCACCACCTTTTTCATCGGCAATGATATCCAGTAATGCTTTTTCAGAGTCCCCACCTATTGGCGTATCGACTGAGGTAATCTTTTCATTAAGTCGAAGCATTTTGGTGACATCTTCAACTGGACGGTCTAACTTTTCTGCGATTTCTTCTGCTGTAGGCTCATGATCTAACTTTTGTGTTAACTCACGGGCTGTACGTAAATAAACATTTAGTTCTTTTACAACATGGATAGGTAAACGAATGGTGCGCGTTTGATTCATGATGGCTCGTTCAATCGTTTGACGGATCCACCAAGTAGCATATGTTGAAAAACGAAAACCTCGTTCTGGATCAAACTTTTCAACAGCTCGGATTAAACCTAAGTTCCCTTCTTCGATTAAATCGAGTAAGGCCAAACCACGATTGTTGTAACGACGAGCAATTTTAACCACTAATCTTAAGTTACTTTCAATCATGCGTTTTCTTGAGGCTTCACAACCTTTAAGTGATTTGCGAGAAAAGTAGACTTCCTCTTCAGCACTGAGTAATGGTGAAAAACCAATCTCACCAAGGTACAGCTGTGTCGCATCTAAATTCTTTGCAACAGCCTCTTTGGCGATAATTTCTTCTTCAACTTCATCAACATCCTCGACATCTTCAACCTCATCGAGCATCTCTTCTTGAATATCATCATCCATCACATTTGCCACTTTGCTTTCCATAGCATTCTCCGTAACGGTTTCATGTTTTACTGTGCGAACCATAAGCATTCTCCCGAGCTAAGTTAAGTAACGTACAACATTACTGTTCCAACACGATTTGCGCCCCTAATGCTTAGGCAAATACTTCACAGGATTAACTGATTTTCCTCGAAAACGGATTTCAAACCTCAATCCTATCGATGTTTCATCAGTACGACCCATCTCTGCGATCTTTTGCCCTACTTTTACATCCTGTTTTTCTTTAACTAACAATTTATCATTGTGGGCATAGGCACTAAGGTAATCATCGTTATGTTTCACTATGATTAAATTGCCATATCCTCTTAATGCGTTTCCTGCATATACAACCGTACCATTGGCAGCAGCTGTAACTGCGGTGTTAGCTTTATTTATTATATATATTCCTTTGTAGCCGTTGTCTTTATTAGAAAAAGTACGTGATACTGTTCCTTTGACTGGCCACTGCCACACTATTTTATCGGCAGCTTGCTTAATATCTGTAGCTTGCTTTTTAGTGGTGTGTTTTTGACCATACTCCCGTTGTTTTGGCTGATCAAGCTGTTTTTTTGATTTTTTGTAATTTTTTTGTTGCGAAATTGTAGGCTTATTAGTTTGTTTTGGGTAACTTGACGCCTTTTTCTTTTTTTGCGTGTTTGCTCTAAAGTGCAATAATTGCCCAGGGAAAATCGTGTAGGGGGCTTGTATATTGTTGACTTGAGCTAACTCCCTAAAATCCATATCTGCGCGAAAAGCAATTGAATAAAGTGTTTCGCCTCGCTTTACTTTATAACCAGAACTTAGTTGTTGAATTTTTTGTTGCGAAGAGGTCTTACCTGAAGATAGATTGGTAACAGGAGCCGGTGTTGTGCGGGCAGTACATCCCCACAACACAGTGCAAAAAAGAATAAAGCTTAATTTTAAGTACCGATGGCTCACATTACCTTCCAGTTTTTAGCGGTAAATGAGGTAGGCCGCAACTGCAAGCAAAACAACCCCCCAACCCATCCACTCGACATAATCGCGAAGCTTAGCTTCCATTTTAGCTCCACCCCACTTCATTAATGCCGCCACTAAGAAAAATCGAGCACCACGACCAATCACGGATGCAAGTAAAAAAGGTAAAAATGCCATTTGCATCACACCCGCTCCCAAAGTAAAAACTTTATAGGGGATTGGCGAAAAGCCAGCTAAAAAGACCACCCATACGCCATAACTTTCAAACCATGTGAGCGCATGATCAAACTTATCTTGATAACCGAAATCAGTAATGATGGGCTGTACAAATGAATCAAACAAGAGGTAACCCAATAAATACCCAATCACACCTCCAAGTGTTGACGCTAAAGTCGTATACAGTGCATAAACCCATGCCTTTTCAGGTTTGGCTAGCGCCATAGGTGCCAACATCACATCCGGTGGGATGGGGAAAAAAACAGATTCAGCAAAGCTCATCCCTGATAAATAACGTACAGCATGACGATGACGCGCCCACTTAAGTGCCATGTCATATAACTTAGTAAATAGTTTCAAAAGAACTCCATAATAATTAAACTATTAAATGCATTGTATCCTATTCAATTTCGCCATTAATTAACGGTACAAATCGAACATTTTCAATACGTTGTTGTGTAAAATGCGCGCCTTTTCGCTGAAATATCATCAATTGTTGATCTTCAACACCAATAGGAGCGATTAAAACGCCATTATCAGCCAGTTGGGCTAACAAGGCTTCAGGGACGGTCACTGCAGCAGCTGTAACAATGATGCCATCAAACGGAGCTTTCGACTGCCAACCTTGCCAACCATCACCATGCTTCATGGAGACGTTGTAAAGATCTAAACTTTGCAAGCGTCGCTTGGCTTGCCATTGCAATGATTTGATTCGTTCAACAGAATACACTTGGTTAAAAAGCTGCGCTAAAATAGCACTTTGATAACCAGAGCCTGTACCTATCTCAAGTACCTTATCAGTAACTCCTAATTCAAGTAATAACTGAGTCATTTTGGCCACTATGTAGGGCTGAGAAATTGTTTGCCCAAGCCCAATTGGTAATGCTGTATTTTGGTACGCTTTGTGTTGCAACACATCGCCAACGAATAAATGTCGTGGTGTATTCGCAATACTTGCCAACACACCTGAGTGACTAATTCCTTCTTGCTTGAGCTTATCAGCCAATAACTGAGCACTACGACTGTAATTAGCGAGCACGATTGAACTCCAAACTGGCCACCCAATCACGCATTTTTTCTAAGCTCTCTTTAGCTGTCATGTCAACGGTCAGGGGGGTAACCGAAGCATAACCCTGATTAACAGCATAAAAATCAGTACCAGGACCGGCATCCGCTTCAGCACCTAATGTGCCATACCAATATATATCTTTGCCCCACGGATCACGTTGTTTTGTCATCGTCTCTGCTTTATGACGAGAACCTAACCGTGTGACTTGAATCCCTTTTAGCTCATCTAAAGGAATGTCAGGTACGTTAATATTGATAATTTGATCTTGTGGTAAAGGGTGTGAGCTTAGTTGAGTGATAATATTAACGGCGACCGCTGCAGCTGTTTCATAGTGTTTTTCGTTTTTAGAGCACAAAGATACCGCAACAGCAGGTAGTCCCATATGACGCCCTTCGGTGGCCGCCGCAACAGTGCCAGAATATAAGGTATCATCACCTAAATTAGCACCATTGTTGATCCCAGCTACAACAAGATCAGGTAGTTCATCCATTAACTCATTTAATCCGAGTTGAACGCAATCTGTCGGAGTGCCATTGATTGAAATAAAGCCGTTTTCTAGCTTAGTCGCACGTAAAGGGTTCAGAAGTGTTAATGAGTTACTGGCGCCACTACAATTGCGATCTGGGGCAACTAAAGTCACCGATGCGATTTCACTCAGCGCTTGATACAACACAGTAATCCCTTTGGCAGTCACACCATCATCGTTACTTAACAATATTTTCATGCCGGATCCTTTTGTTCTTTATTCGTGGGTGAAACATCTTGATATAACACCAGTTCTCGCAATAAAGCGGTGGCAAAACACCCTTTAGCTAAGCTAAATTCAATCACTAACGTCTGTTTATCTTCTTCTTTGATTGATAAATTTTGCGGAATTAAGCGAATTAAACGACGTTCTGTTTTTAAACCAAGCGCTACCAGCCCATCTCGCCAACTTTGGTAATCACTAAGCCATAGTAACTCTTGTGTGGTCAATGCAGCGTCACCTTTACCAATCATAGGGGCTGATAGGGCAATATCTCCCGCCGCTAAACGATCAAGGTTCGCACTATTGATAGGCTCTTTAAAAAAAGCATTACTGCCATCGAGTAAAAATACTTCTTCATGCATGGTTTTAGCTAAACCGTGCTCTTTTACTCTTAAGCTGACAAATTGATTAAAAACATACGAACGCGCTGCTGAAATAACTAAACCACGTAACTTTTTATCTCGGATACGCTCACCAGCGAACATACGTTTCGCCATTTCTAGATTATGCCCATCTCGGCCAAACCGTTGCTCACCAAAATAATTCGGCACCCCACTACGAAGCGCATTGATACGGCAAAAAACATCTAAAGGCTGACTTACATTGCGCAGTCTAATCGTAAACTTATTGGCTTTATGGCAGCCAGTTCGTAATTTTCGCCCATGACGAACCTGTTGAACGATAAAGATGGTGTCACTATTAAGTTCACTAAAGTCGATATGTTTTTTTATCGGCACCGGAACACTAAACCACTGCGTGCAAACACCATGGCGATCTTTCAGACCGGCATAACTCACATCTCGGGGGTTAACGCCTGCATGATTCGCGATAAGTTTGGCGATAAATTGCGTATTTTCGCCTTTTTTAACAACTTGTAAGCAAACATGCTCGCCTTCACCTGAGAGCTCAAAACCAAGCACCTCATCAACCATAAAATCTTCTGGTTGCGCTTTAAAATCAGCGGTTGATAAGGGTTTGCCATAAAGGTAATTCAACTCACTCATGTAAGTTTGCTCATTATGACCACAGCATGAGACGAAATACCTTCTTTTCGCCCTTCAAAGCCTAGCTTTTCTGTTGTCGTTGCTTTTACATTAACTTGACTGATATCAGCTTGAAGATCTTGCGCTAAAATGGCGCGCATTTTTTCGATATGAGGTAACATTTTGGGGGCTTGCGCAACAATCGTAATATCTGCATTGCCCAATTGATAACCGCGTTCTGAGGCTAACGACACCACATGGCGTAACAAAATTCGGCTGTCGATATTTTCAAATTCTGCCGCTGTATCAGGAAAATGCTTACCAATATCACCCAAAGCCAACGATCCCAAAATGGCATCACATAATGCGTGGATCGCAACATCCCCATCAGAATGGGCTAAAAAACCTTGTGGATACTCTATCTTTACGCCACCTATCGTCAGTGGGCCCTGCCCACCAAATTTATGTACATCAAAACCATGACCAATGCGGATCATTTTTTCTCCAAATCTTTTGAATTGGTTAAATAAAACTCGGCTAGCGTTAAATCTTCAGGGGTGGTAATTTTTATATTATCTGACCGACCAGCAACAAGCATGACAGCATGACCACTGAACTCCATAGCTGAAGCCTCATCAGTAATCACTGCGCCTTGTTTTGCGCCCAAAAGAAGCGCTTGATAAAGTTCATCAGGTTTAAACATTTGCGGAGTTAATGCTTGCCATAAATCATCACGGGGAACCGTTTCTTTAATGCTCGTGCCACCGCGCTTAATGGTATCTTTTACTTTGCTCGCCAATATACCCCCCTGATTATGAGAGATACATTGAGTGATCAAATGCTCAATATCATCAACTTGAACCAATGGGCGAGCCGCATCATGAACCAAGATCCAATCAAACGCTTGCTCTTTGAGATAAGTTAATGCATTAAAGACTGAGTCAGCGCGCTCTTTGCCGCCAAGCACTTGAGAAAACCGTGTCGGTTCAAGTTGAATATTACTAAACCAGATATCATCAGGACTGATTGCGACACAGATATGGTCAATCCCTTTTACACTCGCTAAGCGTGTTAAGGTGTGTTCTAAAATAGTTTTATGATTAATCGTTAAATACTGCTTTGGAATCGCCGATTGCATACGACTGCCAATTCCCGCCGCAGGCACAATAGCGGCTATTTTTATTGGTTTCATTGTTTTCGTTTACCTGGTAATACACGGTAAAAAGTTTCGCCTGGTTTAATTAATCCAAGCTCATTACGTGCTCGCTCTTCAATGCCATCCAGACCTATTTTTAAATCATCAACATCGGCTTTTAATAACTTATTACGCTTCAATAAATCTTCATTTACTTGTTGATGCTCGTTCACTGCGAGTTTCAAACGGGTATAGTCTTTCACACCATTATGGCCAAACCATAACTTGTATTGAATAAATACCAATAGGCATATTAGAGCCAGTTGAAAAAGACGCATTCTCTCTCCATTTTATCGTCTATTGGTGATAAGAGGCTGGGCAAAGTTTTGCCAGTTTATATTGGCCGCCAATAACATTTCTCGTAACGATAATCGCCTTGGTGAGGTACGTTTACCTTGCAACCAACCATGGCCACAGCATGCTGAAGTCATCATCGCTTTCGTCGGTTTACAAAGCGCTCTTTGTGCCGAATCAAGGCTTGGTCCTGAAAATAAAAACCAGCCATGCTCATTACAATGAACTGTCTTGCCACTTACCTCGTCGATACAGTCAAGTTTGATAATTTCCAGTTCATCTAAATGCAATTTAATTGGCACTATTAAACCCACCTTTGCATGTTGAGTGAAGTAAATATCTGTTTTAGTATCAGCGTTTGGTATCTTGGCCGCTTGTTTTGCAATCCAGCTCCCATTTTGACTATCGAGTTGTAATGGGTTGTTACCAGAAATAATATGCCCGGCAGCACGCTCAATGTAATAAGGTAAACTCGCCAGAATCCGACATAAGCGAGTATTATTTTCTTCTTTGCTTAATCTTAAAATCTCACGCGCATAAAACGCATTACACAATTCAGCATGCAAACGATGTTTTTCTGCATCTTGCCATAAGTCAGGCTGCTGATTGGACTGATTAAACAAAGCATTTCCTCTTAAATTTCATCGCTGTGTTTTTATACCATAGCAGAATTAAGAGGGAAAACTTTTGTCTAATAAATCACCTTGCTTACTGTGGCGGCTTTTGACCTAGCTTAACTTGTCCTGTGGCCATAAATTGAGCAACTTGCTGACGTTTTTTGCCAAGCAAAATCACCCCATCACTCATAAATAAGAAGTTCTGCCAACAACGCTTAAAGACATCCCAACGTGTTTCAATCACATTGCCTCGTGATAGGCAAAAATACACAACAGTATTGTTATCCCAATCTAAGTGTGCGAGCAGCTCAGCCGGTAAATGTATTTCTTCATTTTCCCACGCTTTTTCCCAATCAACACTTTGTGACCAGCTCCCCTTTTGGCCAGGCCAGTCTTTGTCTGTAAAAAAATCAGGATGGTCGTTCTCATTACTGATAAACGTACACCACACATTTGCGGCACGCGCTTCTGTCATAGGTTTGATCAATGCCAAATCTTCAGGCGTAATCGGTAAATCTTTATGTCGAAATACCCAGGCTTGTTTGTATTGCTCTAAAGGGATGTAATTCATATTGTCTCAATGTCGGGCTTTTTTTGCCTAATTAAGCACAGTATAACCTAGCAAGGTCTTGCTTTTATAGCCACAAACGACTAGAAATGCCTGTTTCAAACTCATAATTTTTCTAAGGAGTACTTAATGACAATTACCAAAGGAATTTACCAGCATTATAAGGGCCCTAAATATCAAGTATTGTCGGTTGCTACGCATAGCGAAACTCAAGAAGCTTTGGTGATTTACAAAGCGCTATATGGTGACTTTGGGATCTGGGCACGGCCTCTCGACATGTTCATGGAAACCGTTGACTTTGATGGTCAGCAACGTCAACGCTTCACACTTATTGAACCGCTAGAAGCCGCGATATAACCTACATTTTTTGACAATTTCCTACATAGTTCTGCAAGAAGCTTACAATCGCGAGTTCTATACTGACTAAAACGTCAGGAGAACCATTATGAAACCGATTATTAGCTTACTTGCCATCACATTATTTGCCGGTTGCACTTCATCAGGAATCGACAGAAACGATACTGATACCATCATTAAACAGTACTACGCCAAAGTTGATAATATTGCGCATGTCACTTTAGCATCACAAACACAATCAGCGATGGCTATCGGTGGCGCAGCAGGTGTCATTGAAAATCTCGACGGCAACCATGAAGATATGATAGCGGGCGCTTTTGTAGGAGCGTTATTTTCAGGGCTTGTGATGTCGATTGTTGAAGGCAGCGATCAGGCCTATCAATACCATTTAACTGCCGAAAATGAACACAGTTTTTCGATTGTACGTGACAACAACAGCATCAAACCCGGCCAATGTGTCCTTGTCCGTGAAGCATATAAAGTGACAATCAACGCTGCTGATAATCAACACTGTCAGTTTAAACCTCAGCCAATAGGACATGCGATTTAACGATGACAAATATTGGTATTTGCTTGCGCTTATGGGAAGATAGACTCATCTGACCATTAAATAAGTTGAACGATATGTCTTTTAAAGGGACTGATTCTTATATCGCAAGCGAGCCATTAACGTTAGCGGTCAATGCCGCCATCATGCTAGAAAAACCTCTTTTAATTAAAGGTGAACCCGGTACAGGCAAAACCTTACTTGCAGAAGAGCTAGCTAAAGCACTCGACACAGAACTTATCCAATGGCACATCAAGTCAACAACTAAAGCGCAGCAAGGTTTATATGAATACGATGCTGTCTCTCGCCTCAGAGATAGCCAATTAGGCGACGCTAAAGTTCATGACATTAGCAACTACATTATAAAAGGCAAAATGTGGCAGGCCTTTAGTGCACAAAAACGGCCTGTATTGTTGATTGACGAAATCGATAAAGCTGACATTGAATTCCCAAATGACTTATTGCTAGAGCTCGATAAAATGGAGTTTCATGTCTATGAAACCGGTGAGCGAATAAAAGCAGTTCAGCGTCCTATAGTGATTATCACATCAAATAATGAAAAAGAACTGCCTGATGCCTTTTTAAGACGCTGCTTTTTTCATTACATCAACTTCCCAGACGCACAACAAATGCAGCAAATCATCGATGTGCACCACCCAGATATTAAACAAAGCTTAGTCACAAGCGCCCTTGAAGTCTTTTTTGATCTTCGTGATGTTCCCGGCCTTAAGAAAAAACCTTCAACCAGTGAATTACTCGATTGGCTTAAATTATTGATGGCAGACGATATCGATGCCAAAACTTTGCAAGACAAAAACCATCATGGCGGTTTGATGCCCATGTTCGGTGCGTTACTCAAAAATGAACAAGATATTAGCTTGCTCGAAAAGTTAGCCTTTATGACTAAGAATCGCTGAGGCCATTGATGTTAATTTCATTTTTTCTCAAATTAAAAGATTATCAACTCACCGTAAGCATGCGCGAACTACTCGATTTAATTCATGCTTTAGAAAAGGGCGTTGTATTTGCCAATATTGATGATTTTTATCACCTCTCTCGCACTATTTTGATTAAAGATGAAACTCAATTTGATCGTTTTGACCAGGCATTTGCTGATTACTTTGAAGGAGTCACTGAACTTGACGTCATTGACTTACTCGAACAACAACACGCATTGCCAGCTGACTGGCTAAAAAAAGAGTTTGAAAAACATCTCTCTCAAGAGCAAAAAGAGCAAATAAAAGCACTTGGCGGCCTTGAACAATTAATGGATACACTAAAGCAACGCCTTAAAGAGCAACAAAAAAGGCATGCTGGCGGGAACAAGTGGATTGGAACCGGCGGTACCTCACCTTTTGGTGCTTATGGTTATAACCCTGAAGGGATCCGCATTGGTCAAGCAGGCAACCAGCACCGACAAGCTGTCAAAGTGTGGGATAAACGAGAATTTAAAAACTTTGACAGCCAAGCCGTCATTAGCTCACGCACGATCAAATTAGCACTAAAGAAGTTGAGAAAATTCGCCCGCTCTGGTGCATCACAACAGCTCGATTTAAATAACACCATCAGTGCGACAGCCAAACAAGGCGGAGTGCTGGATGTGAAAATGCAACCGGAACGGCATAATGCAGTTAAAGTACTGATGTTTTTCGACATTGGTGGCTCAATGGATGATTATATTCATACCTGCGAAGAGTTATTCAGTGCCGCTCAAACAGAGTTCAAACATTTAGAGTTTTATTATTTTCATAACTGTTTGTATGAAAATGTGTGGCGAGATAATGTTCGCCGCCGTCAAGAAACACAGAATACCATCGATTTAATCAATCGCTTTGGTAAAGATTACAAAGTTATCTTTGTTGGCGATGCGACGATGGGACCGTATGAAATCAGTTATCCCGGAGGAAGCGTCGAACATTGGAACCAAGAAGCTGGAAGCGTGTGGTTAAAACGCATCACAGATCATTTTGACAACGTAGTATGGCTTAACCCACAACCGCAAGAACATTGGCCTTATTACCATTCCATAGGCATGATCCAACAATTAATGAATCATAAAATGTACCCACTTACGTTAGATGGCATCTCTGCAGCAATCAAAGCGCTTTAAGCTCGCATACCCACACTGATTTTATGGATGAAATGACCCGAAATTTGCACTAGAATGCGCGGGTTTCCTCCCCTTTTTTGGACCATAAGACATTATTATGTACACATCTTCTGCCATCGAAAATACTCATCTTCAGCCTTTAAAAGTGGGAATAATTGGTGGTGGCGTCGCAGGTTCAACCATCGCTTTGCGTTTAGGTGAAATTGGGGTTGATGTAACTGTGTTAGAGCAAGGGCCCAGTTTAGTAAATGGCCCGCCATTTTGTCACTTGCATGCGGGTGGTAATTTATATCGTGAAATTTCTGAACAACAATGCTTAACCTTGCTTCAGCAATCCATCGATACGCTAAAAGTTTACCCACTCAGCGCTAACATTCGTCCAACAGTCATTGCAGTGCCTAAACATGACTCAGGAGATCCCCTTGATTACTTGCCAAGATTAAGCAAACTACAAGCATTTTATCAGCAACTAGTAAAGCAAGATCCTAGCAATCAAGTGCTCGGTAAACCGAGCGATTATTATCGTTTATTTACACGCGAAGAAGCGCAAACGTTGGCTAAAAAACATACTCCAATTTCAATTAACTCATTGGATGATTGGCTGATCCCAGTTGCTAAACACATTAATTTTGAACAATTAAAATGGCCGATTATTTTAGTACAAGAATACGGGTTAAGTGCGTTTCGCCTCGCCGCAATTGCAAGTTTATCTTTTGAGAAAATGCCCCATTGCAACATCCAAACTCATTGCCAAGTGCAACACGTTCAATTTCAGGATCAACAATGGCAAGTGAAAACCAATCAAGGCCATCACCAGTTTGATTATCTAATCAATGCCGCTGGCTTCCAAACTGGTGAAATTGACGATATGGCTGCACTCACTCGAGAGCGTATGGTCGAATTTAAAGCCGCTTATGTCGCTCATTGGCCCGAAGCTGTTGGCCATTGGCCTGAAGTGATTTTTTTAGGGCAACGCGGCACCCCCAATGGCATGGCGCAACTAACCCCGTATCCTGGTGGGTATTTTCAACTTCATGGTATGACCAAGGACATCACATTATTTGAACATGGCTTGGTTAAAAACACCCGCCACAGTGCACAACCAAAATTGCCTGAGCACCTATTAAATCAGGCGCGTCATAAATGGCATGATTTTGAAGTGACGCAACGAAGTAAAAAATCGATTTCACATCTCGCACAATTTTTGCCTCAGTTTGCCAGTGCCTTACCAGCAGGGAAACCGTTATACGGGGCACAACAAATTCCTGGGGATGATCCCACGCTTAGAGCCGCCAATGTCTCGTTTGAAAAGCATAATTACGTACGCGCAGAAATCGTAAAAGCGTCTTCAGCATTACGTGCCAGTGACGAAATAGTCAAAGATTTAGTCGCAAAAGGCTTCGTTGATAAACAAGCTCTTCAACTCGGTCATCTATTTACTCACACTAAAGCGGTCAATAATCAAGCTGTTTGCGAACTTGCGCAACGTTTAGCACAAGAACGCAATTATCCGATTGAGCTTGCCTTAACGAATTAACGACTGTTTCCACAGTTCAGCCACTTATTAAAAACATTGTAATAAGTGGCTAAATTCATCTAATACCACATCAGGGCTTTGCAATGAGATCGCCTCATTGTAATTATATCCGTATGTTAAACCGACACTTTGCATATTCGCCGCTTTAGCAGCCAAGATATCATTTTTAGAATCACCGACCATCACAGCTTGTTCAACAGAAGTACCTAACTGCTCACACGTATGTAAAAGAGGCTCAGGATGTGGCTTTTTGACGGCTAAGCTGTCTCCACCAAGAGTGATTGAAAAGACATCTCTTAGCTTAAAATCGCTTAAAATAGGGTCGATAAATCGCATCGGTTTATTCGTCACTAACGCTAACTGCAATCCGCTTTGTTTCAGCTGCATTAAAGTATCAAACACCCCGTTGTACAAAACACTGTGCGTAGTAAGATGAGCTTGATAATGGGCCAAGAAAATAACCAAAGCATCGTTAAAATGACTCGAATCTTGTGAACTGTCACAACCACAATACTGCAAGGCTCGCGAAACTAAGGTCTGGGCACCATTGCCAACCCAACTGCGTATAACAGGCTCTGGAGCAGCTTCGAAGCCCAAATCAGTTAACATCAAGTTAATTGCTAAAGCCAAGTCGGGAGCACTGTCAAGTAAGGTACCATCCAAATCAAAAATAACGAGGGTTTTGTTATCAAACTGCACAGCCTATCCTTTATTTTATAGGTATTAATAAAGCCTATTATACAGATAAACTCACCCTGCAATATGCGATGCATGCATTTAAGTGATTCACTTAATGATTTAAGAATTGTTGTTGATAAAAGGTGACAAAATTGGGGTCTTGGGCACTTTCTTTCCACCAACGGGTCATGGCGGCTTTGTATTCTTGTGTTGGTTTTAACTGATTTAATACTTGATTGACTCGGGTAATCACTTGCTTACCCCATTCATTTTTCGGGCATGCAACTTGCCCCATCGAATAAGCTGCTTGGCCATAAATCTGAGCCATTGTCAGTGGGCTCTTTCCAACTAACTGATTGCTTTGTAAGTAATATTGCACCTGAAATGGATAAGCAATTGTATAGTCTAAACGCCCCAAGGCAACCATTTCTATTAAACCATTAGGTGATTCGGAAGCTCGGCGATACACATGACTAATAGGCTCAACATCTGCAAGGGCGGCATCTGCAACAGCTCCATATGAGCGCGATTTATCTAAGCCTAAATACAAATCCTTGCGAGCAAGCAAGTGAGCTAAATCTAACTGTTGACCTGCAATTCCTTTACTATTTTTGTTCAAAAAAACGAGCCGATTACTTGGGTGTACAATACTGGCTTGTGAAAACAGCATGAATTTTTCACGTTCTGGTGAAGAAAATAAAGCTGGCAAGCAAACTGTTTTTTGTGAACGAATCTCGAAAGTGGAACCAGCAAGGCTACTGACTTCTATCGAGTGTTGATATTCAGGCATCTTGCGAATGATCTGCTCTAGAATAAGATCAATAAACCCTTGTTGTTTATATTGACCATGAACAATAGTCGAAGGCGGAGCATGATTTAACTGCCAAATAATCCGTTCTTGCCCATTAGCAGAGCAAGCAAATAGAAAAAGGCACAAATAAACACATTGAAAATAGTCACGATGCCAAGACATCAATTCAATCCAGATGAATAAATAAGCTAACTAAATTGATAACATAACAGCGTGAAAAGTGATAATTTTTTATACAAAAAATCAACAATACAGACAAAATGATGAGTTTTTATCCTGACAAGTGCTTTATCGATATAAAGCACTTACATTAGGCAGTCATTATCACGTCAGCGGATCTTTGACCAATTTAGCTAGCACCACACGTGACGTCTACCTTCAATTTTAATTATAAAGACTTCAAAATAAGTGGATCATACAGAGCTAAATCAAGAGTAACATTGTATTTTTGGGCTTGAACATCCAGTTCAGCCTGCCAAATAGCAAGTTCATCCATCGTGATCATATTATCATCAAGCTGCCATAACTGACGGTTTCCAGAATAGTAAAAGTGCAATGCATGCATTGCAGAAACATCGCCCTGCGCAACCGCATCTTTCACTTTTTGTAACTTTCGAGTTATTTGATTCAGAGCTTGTTTCAAGTGCCATACATACACCACCTCAATCATAAACGAATGATCTTTGTATTTACCAATTCCCGCCCCGATCAACAACGAACCGCATATAACCCCGAATAAGTTCCAATGGAAGTGAGTGCCATCCTCTGAAGGGAACAGCGCTATCAAGGTTTGCGATATAGATAAACTCAAGACTGACAACCCTATAATTGCCGCCACAATAATAATATTAAGGTGTTTTCTATATCGTGGCTTATCAACTTCTTGTAATTGCATGTAACTCTCACACTTAAAAAGATGAGGTATTCTACCTCAAAATTTACCTTTAATTAGACAAATACCACACAGTAACCAAAACTAAGTAAAGTTCCCACGTTGAGAGACATTACATGTTTAATCTTCGCCAAAAAATCACCGTTCCTATCATTGTTGGTGTCAGCTTTATTTTGGCTGTTACATTTTTCAGTATTTTCAAACTCGAAGATCAACTCTTTGCATACCGTAATCTAATTAGCCAACAAGTGTCTCAAGCCGAGGCTATTTCAAATTTACATCTTACTTTCAAAAATCAAGTTCAAGCTTGGAAAAACTTATTAATTAGGGGCAATAACCCCAAAGAAGAACAACGATACTGGTTAGAAGTCCAACAACTCAACACCGTGATTCGCCAAAACCTCCAGCAAGCAATCAACCAGAGTACACAAGACGATATATCTAATTTGCTCGCCTCATTTTCAACTGAACATAACACTGTATTCAGCGCTTACCAAAACGCTTACAAAGGTTTTTCGGCTCATAAGAATCCCTATACAGCTGATGCCCTCGTTAGAGGGAAAGATCGCAAAGCCAGCGAACTGTTATTTCAAACAAATGAACGGATTCATCAATACGTAAACACCGAAAAAAACCAACTCAAAGCTCAACAAACGTTTATTTCGGTCATTTTACCCACTATCAGCATCGTATTATCGGTCATTTTTATTGTTTGTATTATTATAATTTTGAGACGCTCAATCATCACTCCATTGAGTCGGTTAATTGAAAATATGAACCAGATTGCAAATGGCCAATACGATATCGTGATTAGCTACGACAAGGATGACGAACTTGGCCAGCTTAAGAATGCTGGTAATGACATTAAAAATCATATTGGCGAATCTGTTTCTAATATTTCTATCGTAAAGCAAGAGGTAGAAGAGGCCTTTGCGGAACTAGCAAAAATGAGTGTGAAAATATCTGACGGTGCCGAGGCGCAAATGATGTGCACTCAAGATATGGAACAAGCAATGACAGGCCTCATGAGCATCGCTAATGAGCTAGAAAAAAGCACCCAAAATTCGATGGCCTCAACACAAAAAGTGACGTCTATGTCGCAAAGCTGTGACCAAATAATTGATCAAACTGTCACTGGTATGGACAATTTAGTCCATGGTATTGAGCAAACCACGCTAATAATTAAAGAATTAGAGTCGCAAACAATCGGTATCAGCAGTGTTCTTGAGGTCATTACATCCATTGCAGAACAAACAAACTTGCTTGCACTTAACGCTGCCATTGAAGCGGCTCGAGCCGGAGAAGCGGGAAGAGGGTTTGCGGTGGTTGCTGACGAAGTTCGTAGCCTTGCAACAAAAACACAAGAATCAACCCTCAGCATTAACACAATTATTCAATCCCTGCAGTCAAGCTCACAAAAAGCGGTCAATGCAATGGAACAAGAAGTCATTATCAGCCAAAAAAATGCAGAGCAAACCGCTCATGCAAAAACAGCGTTAGGCGATATCATTAATGAAATGACTATGATGACACAAGATAATCAAGGGGTGGCTCACCTTGCCAGCCAACAAATGGCCATAAGTGACCAACTCAACCACAACCTTAAGCTATTAAAAGAACTCTCTGATAGCTACACCGCAATAGCCCAGAGCGACACTGTGAGCAATGCCGTCGAAAACGCCACCTCAGACCTACAAAAAATGGTCAATAATTTAACCGGGAATTTATCCCACCAGCAACCTGAGTTATTTTAAAAAATTAAATACTCATAAAAAGCTTGCATTACTTAGGGTCAGAAGGTAAAGTCCACACCTTGGTTTATCACTACTACCTCTCAGTGTTAAAATCTAGTTGTAATGCCCTTCCTTACCCTGATCCAGTAAGCCAGCATTAAAAAAATCGAAAGCTGAATTATTGTACGGCGAAAAATAATAACGCATGTCTCGTTATTAAATTAAATCCATGTTAGAGAACACTTAGGTGTTTGGAAAGATCGTCAAAACTGTATTGAAGCTTATTTTAAAATTTTGTTCAGCTAAATTGCTGAAATCATATTTATTGTGAGTTTTCTATGTCATATACATATAATGGATCGTTGATCCAAATAGCACATCCAGTGCAATCAATTTCTGTAAATAAAAGCAATGTAATCTTTGCTGATAAATCGGGACAAAAAAACACCCGATTTGCTTCTACAAGTGAAGCACGACTGTTTGTTAAATGGCTTAAAAGCAACTAAAAACAATCAGATTTACAGCATAAAAAACGCAAGCTCATGCTTGCGTTTTTTATGTCTAGCAAATTAAGTCCAGCAAACTAAATCCACTTTTTAAAGCGAAAATACCCAGCCAAACCAAAAGTGAGCATTACCAGCAAACAAACAAAAATGGTAAACGCATAGGGGTTATCAACCCCCGGTACACCACCAATGTTGATACCTAACAGCCCAGTTAAAAAACCCAACGGTAAAAAAATAGCCGCCACAATTGACATAATATACATACGCTTATTTACTTGCTCAGAAATCACATTTGCGATTTCTTCATAGACAATTTGTGCTCGTTCGATTGCCATATCGAGCTCTTCAATAAAGCGCGTTAAGTGGTTAATACTTTCGGTGAGTTGCTGTTCTTCATTTACATCAAACCAAGAGTATTTGGCAGATAGAAACTGCTTCAATGCATCCCTTTGCGGTTTAATATAGCGTTTTAAGGTGATTGTTTGCCTGCGAATTTGCGATAGCTCTTGATGGGAGTGATTACTTTGCCCTGTCACCAGCTCTTGCTCAAAGCTATCGAGCTTTTCATCGAGATTATCTATCACATTCTCCATGCGACTAATTAACCCTAACGAAAGCTGACTAATTATTTGCGAGATAGAGAGCGGCCCTTTACCCGCCAATAATGTCTCTTTGAGATGGTTAACTGATAATAAGCGCCGTTTTCGAGTACTGATTAGCCTATGTTCGTCTGCATAAATGCGGATAGACACCATATCTTCAGGGGTTTGCTCTGGGTTTAAATTCACACCTCGTAAAAATAAAAGGCACCCTTGCTCTATGGCAACAGAGCGTGGCCGTGTTTCACCCGCAAGCAGAGAGTCGCATGCCAACGAGGGGAGCTGTAACTTATCTCGGATCCAGCTTACGCTATCGTGTTGTCCATAATCAAAATGCAGCCATAACTTCCCATCTGAAGGTTGCCAGCGCTCGACTTGCTCCGCTGTTAACTCTACAGCGCCACCATCGCCATTTAACAATAACGCATGAACTAAACTCGATGTCATTATTATTCCTATTAATTAAATACATAAACAATTGTCACTAAGTTATACTCTAATAAGTCAAAACGCCTAGTTTTTTCAAATAATTTTTATATTTCATACTTTTAAGAGGGTTCAGCATGAATGATAAATTTATGGTAGGTTGGCGTGAATGGGTCGCATTACCAGATTTAGGCATTACAAAAATTAAAGCCAAAGTTGATACTGGTGCCCGTACCTCTTGCTTACATGCATTTAAAGTTGAGCCTTTTGATAAGGATGGCGCGCAATGGGTACGCTTTTGGTTACATCCCAATCAACAAGATACGACTTTTGAAATAGTATCAGAAGCAAAAGTCATCGATATTCGTGAAGTTACAGACTCCGGTGGACATACTGAGAATCGCTTTGTTATATCGACTGATCTGCATATAAACGGCCAATCTTTTCCTATTGAAGTTACTTTAACCAATAGAGAAAACATGATGTTTAGGATGCTATTAGGTCGCACAGCGATGAATGGTAAAATTACCGTTGATCCTCAGGCTTCCTATCTCACTCAATTTAAGGAACAAACACTATGAAAATAGGTATTTTATCTCGTAATAAAAATCTTTATTCAACACGCCGCTTAATCGAAGCAGCAGAGCAAAAAGGCCACGAGGTGAAAGTGATTGATGCACTTCGTTGTTATATGAACATTAACTCCGACAAGCCTGAAATTCACTTTAAAGGTGAAAACTTGACTGAATTTGGCGCGATAATCCCGCGTATTGGATCATCAATCACGTTTTATGGCTGCGCCGTATTACGCCAGTTTGAAATGATGGGCGTTTACCCTGTTAATGAGTCAGTAGCTATTTCTCGCTCTCGTGACAAATTACGTTCTTTGCAGCTACTTTCTCGTAAGGGTATTGGTATGCCTGTGACCGGTTTTGCGAGCAAAGCCGATGACATCAAAGATTTATTATCTATGGTCGGTGGTGCACCTGTTGTAATTAAATTACTGGAAGGCACTCAAGGTATCGGCGTGGTACTGGCTGATACTCGAAAAGCTGCAGAAAGTGTCTTAGAAGCCTTTATGGGTCTTAAAGCTAACATCATGGTGCAAGAATATATTAAAGAAGCCGGTGGTGCAGACATTCGCTGTTTTGTAATCGGTGATAAAGTGATCGCCGCGATGAAACGCCAAGCACAAGAAGGAGAATTCCGTTCAAACCTTCACCGTGGCGGCAGCGCATCGTTAGTAAAAATCACCCCTGAAGAGCGTAAAACAGCCGTTGATGCTGCTAAGGCTATGGGTCTGAATGTTGCGGGTGTTGATTTACTCCGCTCTAGCAGAGGACCGTTAGTGATGGAAGTAAACTCATCACCAGGCCTTGAAGGTATCGAAACAGCCACTGGTAAAGATATTGCCGGAATGGTGATCGATTTTATCGTTAAAAATGCGTCATCAAAAAAGACCGCAACTCGCGGTAAAGGCTAATAAAAAGCACCGAATAAAAAAGGCCTGATGGCCTTTTTTATTTACTAAAATTTATACTGATACGTTAAACGCAACTGCCGTCCTTGCCCTGGCACTTCACCATTTTCAACTCGCGGATCAAACACGGCATACTCTTTATCAAATAAATTCATCCCTTTGACACTGACTTTATGCTCAGGTGTGAGCTGCCACTGAATACTCCCGCCAAACAGCATATAACTTGACTGGCTAAAACGCTCACTAAGCTCAAGATCAACGTCAACTCTATCACGCCAATTAGCGTTCAAACTGATTAATATATTATCTAATCGATAGGTAACAAAGCTCGATGCGAAACGTTTAAAGCTCGCATTTTCTGGGTCATCAAAAAGGTGTGTACCATTGATCCCCCACTCTAAACCACTTGAAAATTGCCAAGTAACTGTACTTTCAATACCTTGAATTTTTTTATCTATCGCATTGGCAAAAGTAAACTCCGCATCACTATTTGGCGCAGGCACTTTATTAATAAAGTCATTAAGATTATTTTGGAAAATAACGATTTCGGAGCTAAAAGAGGCATCGTTAAATTGCCATACCAATTCTGTTGTTTGAACAAACTCAGAGGTTAAATTAGGATTACCGGTTGTTACATCATCATTGGAATACAGCTCATTGGTCACCGGAGTTCTAAATGACTCGCCATACTGTAACTTTAGGGGATGCTGTTGCAAGCCACTGTAAACAAATGCAAAACGAGGCGAAAGTTTACTTTCAATACCAATTACATCATCAAATCTAGCACCAAAAAAAACTGTTAAGTCACTATTGTAACGCCACTTCACTTGGCCATAGAGGCTATTTTGGTCGATGGCTTGTTTGAGCAATGCATAATCACTGAACTCTTGAACCTTTTGCCCTCCAGGAAGGTAAAACTGATCAGACAAAGCTATTTGGCCATTTTCTAAATCGAAATAGTTGCTATAAACACCCGCTTGAAACTGATCTGCTTTTCGTAGCTCAAATCCTGCTGCTAAATCCAAATTTTCACTTAAACGATGTGTATAATCACTGCTAAATGTCAGTTCTCGGGTACGCCAATAGGGGCCCACTAAAAAATCATTCGCAACGACGCCAGCATCTGACGGTAAGACCATTCCCAAACTCGCGATTTCATGAAGACCATAAAACAACTTAGAGGTTAGGCTTGATCCTTCATTTTTCCACCATTGATAATTGACACTCAAATAAGCATTTTCGCTTTTATGTTTATTCTCTTCAGAGTAACCTCCGAGATTAATAAATTTATCTAAATTTGCCCGATTAAACCGACCATTTATATGCCACTGTCCTACGGTTACTCCTAACTCAGCATACACGGACTCCAATGGATCACGAACCCCTTGATGATGCTCACCTGTTTGATGATCAACCGCCAAATTAACAAATGCCGTGGCACTTTGGCTTAATTGCTGATGCCAATTTGCTGACATTTGCCACAAACCATGCTCCCCAACACCCAAGTTGACATGATTAGCTTGTTTTTGAGTAATAATATTCATCACCCCCAAAAAAGCGTTACTTCCATAGAGCGCAGAACCCGGCCCGCGAATGAACTCAACCTTTTCTATAATGGCTGTCGGTATAAACGGGGTATAGACTGATGCCTTACCAAATGAGACTTCGTTTAAGCGCTCTCCATTAACCATCATTAAGATGTAACCGTTATCTAAATAAACGCCTCGAGCGTGATCTTTGGGAACTGCGCCGACCCAATCCCCTCGAGTAGATTGAAAACCGGGAATAAAGTTAATTAAGTCATAAGCATTATTAACAGCTAAGTTCTCAATTTGTTGTTTAGAGAACACGGTGATAGAAGAAGGTACAGATTGCAGTGTTTCGTTAGTTTTACTGGCCAAATCAATATTAACGTCCAGTAATTGCTCAAAGCTCAGATCAAAAATATCCTCCGTACCAGATGAAGCCTGACACGTAACAGAAAACAATAAAGGGAAAATAATAAGTGCTTTAATAACTGCAGCCTCTTAAACGACACTTAATAAAAAGTATCAAAAATTTAACAATAATCAAACATTAAAAATAAAACGAGATGATTAATCATGGACAAGTAATTTAATTGTTCAACTTATTGATTCTTTTTTTTTCAATTAGTTGATTCAGATAAGGCTTTTTTACCACTTTAGGTGTGCGGTTAAGGATCATTACGGGTCTCACCACAAACAAATTATTCGGATATAAAATACGATGCCCTTCTGCATGTTCCAAAATAACATTCATCAAGCCCATTTCGACCACTTTACCTTCAACAAAATTAGCGCCGTCGATCACTCTGACCCAATAACCGACTCGACAATCATTCTGAATGAACATTAATAAAAAAGACGTTAAATTACTTAAAAGTGACCATGCGGCAAAGAGAGCAACACCTAACATCGCAAATAAAGACGACCCTAAAACTAATAACCCTCGAAGCTCAATCCCCAAAAAGACCAACACTAAACACACCATAACAATGGCTAAAATAATAGTGAGTAATAATTCAGCTCGATATTGGCGATGAGGATCGATCCGACCCTTGACCATGTTAATTAACAGTTTTTTCTGTAACTTAACCAAGAAAGGAAAAAGTAACAGAGCAAACATAGTCACGATTAATTTATATTGCTCTAATACAAGTTCAACAAGTGTTATAAACATTCCAGTGAATACCCAATCATTACAAGAGGAGGATTATAATCTTTAAAATGCTAATTTTGATACAAAATGGCAAATTTAAATAAAATAAGCTTTTGTTTTCAATTATAAATAAATCTACACTGGATAAAAATAACTCAGGTTTAAGTTTATGACATTAATGCAACGTGTTTATTATGTAATACTCAGTTTCGGTAACATAATTTCACTTTCTTGCTTCTGGTATTGGCCGAGTAAAACCACCGCAATCCTATCGCTTTTCACCCTCGCGTACTCACTCGTTGGCTTCTATGATCTGAAGTTCAGTAAACATAGCTTAAACCGCCTCTACCCTGTGGTGGCATATATTCGTTACTTCCTTGAGTCATTTCGTGGCGAAATCCAACAATATTTTATTGCTAATAATACCGAGGAAACGCCCTTTAATCGTGAACAACGCTCACTTGTTTATCAACGCTCAAAAAATGTCAGAGACACCATCGCGTTTGGCACACAACGAGACTTAATGGCCACTAATTACTTGAGCTTGTGGCACTCCCTGAGCCCCACACAAGTAACCGAACCACACCGTAGAGTATTAATAGGAGGTCGAGATTGCTTGCAACCTTATAGTGCAGATTATTTAAACATATCTGCAATGAGCTTTGGCGCATTAAGCGCTAACGCCATAGAAGCTCTTAATTTAGGTGCTAAAATTGGCGGCTTTTACCACAATACAGGCGAAGGCGGAGTCAGCCCCTATCACTTAAAGCATGGGGGGGATTTAGTTTGGCAAATTGGTTCAGGGTTGTTTGGTTGTCGCAATGCACAAGGGCAATTTGATAGCGAAAGTTTTACCCAAATAGCACTCAAGTCACAAGTCAAAATGATTGAAATAAAACTCAGCCAAGGGGCAAAACCAGGTCATGGTGGCGTGCTCCCTAAAGCTAAAATCACGCAAGAAATTGCACAAATACGAGGGGTTGATACCCATCAAGATTGTGTTTCGCCTGCGGTCAACCCAGAGTGCCAAACCCCAAAAGATTTATTGGCATTTGTACAAAAACTGCGAAACCTCAGTCAAGGTAAGCCTGTTGGCTTTAAGTTATGTATCGGCAACCCCGCAGAGTTCCTTGCGATTTGTAAAGCGATGCTCGAAACCAATATATTACCTGACTTTATCACCATTGATGGCGCTGAAGGTGGCACAGGTGCAGCCCCTGTAGAGTTTTCAAACCGACTCGGTTTAACATGCTTGGAGAGTTTATATTTAGTCAATAGCGCACTGATTGGCTGTGGTATTCGCGATAAAATAACGTTGATCGGAGCAGGGAAAACAGCATCAAGCTTTGATTTAGTGTCAAAAATCGCCGTCGGAGCGGATGTAGTCAATGCCGCGCGGACTATGATGATGGCTCTTGGCTGTATTCAATCTTTAAGTTGCAATACCAATATGTGTCCAACGGGCATTGCAACGCAAGATGATGCCCGCGGTAAAGCGATAGATGTACCAATCAAATCTCAACGCGTAGCTAATTTTCAACGCAATACGATTCATAACTTTTTCGAACTGATAGGAAGTATGGGCCTTAATAACCCCAAAAGTCTCACCCCTGAAATGCTCAAAAGACGCACTCAAAATGGCTTACTCCTTTCATACGGAGCGCTCGTTCCGACCTTAAAAGAAAACGCGTTAATTAATAACGACCACCTCGATTACCCATGGTCACAGTGGTGGCCTCGTGCGTCGAGTGAACAATACACAGTGAATCAGTGCGATATGCTAAAACCACCTAAAATAGATATCAGAGAGCATCTATAATCAATAAATCCTTATCCACTAATGCAGGCCAGCAACTATGATTGACGATCAGGCGCTGATACTTATCCAAGCTATCTGTTTAATCAATGGTTTTGCTTGCTTTGCTTGGGGTGTAATGGCTTACCCACTTGCTATCGCCCCTCACGCTAGTCGCATTTACTCCTTAGCAAATGCACATGTCTTTATTGGGGTTTTTCTCACGAGTTTAAGAGCCGATTATAACAACTACTTAACTTGGCAGATTGCTGATTTTTTTACATTATCAGGATTTTATTTACTTAGGTATGCCACTCAGCGCTTATTTAAACAGCCCACAACGGCAAAATATGATGGTGGATTTGTGCTGCTAGCATGTTGTGTTTCATTGCTTTTTTCTCCAGAACCCAGCTCCGACCATGCTTTAGGCCTAATTTTTTCTATTTTTTCAGCCCTAGTATTTTTTTTGTTGTCGCTTGATTTATATCGAAATGCCCAATCAATGACCTCACGTAAGAGCGCTGTATTTTTGGCCAGTCCGATTATTCTTCTCGCTGGTATTTTTGCTTTTAGGGCCTGTTTTTTACTGATTTTTGGTCAGAATGCATCACCCTACACAGCCATAAACACACACGAAGCAATTCCTATGCTGTGGTTTTATTTGCTGCTCGCTCTGCTAATCAATTGCACTATGATAGGTGCAGCTATCATGCGACTAATTTTGAAGGTTCGCCAATACGCAAATAACGATCCCTTAACCCAAACTCTCAACCGACGGGCCGCATTTAGAGAAATAGCCCAATTACAAGCGGCGACACCTCACCAGCCTTTTGCAGTGTTATTAATTGACTTAGACCACTTTAAACACGTTAACGATACATTAGGCCATGATGCAGGAGACAAGGCGCTGATCGTGACTTCTCGACTTTTTGAACAGAACTTAACCAGCAATGATTTATTATGCCGTTATGGTGGAGAAGAGTTCCTAATTTACCTCAATAATGCCAGCCCTGAGCAAGCCCACAGTTTAGCCGAAACACTCTTGCATACTCTTGCAAACACCCCATTTACTTGGCTAGATTCATGCACCACCCTATCAGCGAGCATTGGGCTAGCTCATAGTTCACAAACAGACAGTTTCACTGACTTGATACACAAGGCTGACTTAGCCATGTATCAAGCAAAAGCTGCGGGACGAAACTGTATCCGCAGCATATGATGGTCTTATGGCTTATTGCGACGAGCACGGTTTCCTGTTTTTTGACCGAAACTGCGTTTTTTGGCACGACGCTTTTGCGCTGACTTACTATTTTTTCGATTATCTACAGGCTCTTTAGTCAAATCAGGCTCATAACCCGCCAACCACTGCTGTGGTAAACGCTGATCAAGCACAGATTCAATCTCCTCAAGTAGCCAATTCTCATCAACACTCAATAAAGAAATTGCCGTCCCCTTTTCACCCGCACGCCCTGTTCGGCCAATTCGGTGAATATAATCTTCCGCAATATATGGCAGCTCATAATTAATCACATATTGTAACTGCTGAATATCAATCCCCCGAGCTGCAACATCCGTGGCCACCAACACACGAGTTTTGCCTTCTTTAAACTCAGTCAGTGCTTTATCGCGCGCGCCTTGAGATTTATCCCCGTGGATCGCGAGAGTTTTTAAACCATCTTTGCACATTTCTTTAGCAAGCTCGTCGGCTGTTTGCTTTGTACGGGTAAACACTAAGACTTGTTGCCAATTTTTCGCACCAATCAAATGAGAAATTAGCTCGCGCTTACGATCCGCATCTACGGCATAGACGATTTGTTCAACATCTGCCGCGGCAGTATTTCGCTGATCAACTTCAATGAGAACAGGCTCATTAAGAAGCGTTTTACTCAATTTGAAAATCGCATCATCAAATGTCGCTGAAAACAGAAGTGTTTGTCGGTTTTTAGGCAAACGGCGCAAAATACGATTAATTTCATCAATAAAGCCCATATCAAGCATTCGATCCGCTTCATCGAAAACTAAATATTGAATTTGATTTAAATTAACAGTGCCTTTAACTAAATGATCAAGTAATCGCCCAGGAGTCGCAACAAGCACATCCACTCCGGATTTAAGCGCTTTAATCTGCTCACCAATGCTGACCCCACCATAAGCCAGTGTTGATTTAAGATTGCTATGCTGACTGTATGTGTCAAAACTTGCTTGCACTTGCTGAGCAAGCTCTCGTGTCGGCGTTAAAATCAATGCCCGCAACTGTGGCTTTGGCAACGATTGCTCAGACAACTTTTGCAAAATAGGTAAAGCAAATGCAGCAGTTTTACCTGTGCCAGTTTGAGCACCAGCCATCACATCTTTACCAGCTAAAATTTTCGGGATAGCTTGTGCTTGTACCGGAGTCGGCTCTAGATACCCACATTGAGTAATTGCGGTTAAAAACTCTGAATTTAATCCTAATGCTGCAAATGACATAACTGACTTACTTGAAATTCTAATGAGTGCCATTTTAACAGATAAAACTGAGTTATTAGCGACAAAAAAAGGCGCTTTATGCGCCTTTTTTAAACCTAAAGAGTATTTAAATGTACATTAAGGTTTAAGTGTTTCTTTTCGTTGATTATAAAAAGCAATTAAATCATCCACTGTCTCTTGGCAATACTCACGAATTCCCGAGACAAGCATGCGCTTCTCACCTGTGCCAACCAATTCTCCATTTTCTAACAAATTGAAACGAAGCAAAATTTTTCCTCGTTTACCATTGAGTTCAAACTGAGGGTCAGCAAACTCTAAAGTCGGAGCCTTAATATTCAAGTGATGTAAATCAATCGACATTGATTCATAAATAACCATAGGGCGCGATGGATTAATCATCACATCCTGCTTGCCCATCAATGGAATTATAACGTGTGGGAAAGTCGTACCAGAAAACTCAACATAGTTTTTTATTAGGCTATCGGTGAGTGTGCTACAAGTTGATGTTTCACCTGAACGCTCAACTGATAAATAGACTTTATCACCGTCTGTTAAATCAAATTTATCAGCGCCTTGCGGCATAATCAACTCAACAGTCTCATCGACCATACCACAAAAAGTGAAATGCATTTTTTCACTAATACCAAACTTATTGAGGATCAATGAAAATAATAAATCGCCAGGAACACAAAACTTTTTTGCATCAACATCATGCAGTGGATTAAAGTCATCTGCAACGCGTTTTGCAAAGCTGCTGCCTTGCTCACGACTAATGGTGATGCGATCGCCTGACTGCTGATAATAACTACTTAACATACATTACTACTTTATAAATTATAACCGACGCATTCTAGCAGTCATCAGACTGTAAAGAGGTCGAATCTGTTAATTACAACCTGAATGATTCAGTCTTAGAGCTGTAGATCTTTCGTGATGATTTTTGCATCGAAGGGTTCGGCTAAAAGCGTACTTATCTTTGTTGAGCAGTATTTGCTTAGAATGACTAGGCTACACAGCTCTGGGCGATAAAAACGCTTTCATATCGAACGAAATTCAACCACAAAAGATCAACAGCTCCAAGTTTACCCACAAAAAAAGCGATGAAACCATCGCTTTTTCTTCTGTTATTATTTTGCTGCTAAATAAGCTTGATATGATTTTTCAAGTTTTTTCGCTTGTTTCTTAGAGACCCCTATATGAGCTAAAGCGACACGTAAACGCGCTCGTGACATATCTGAACCTAGAATCTCCATCGCATCGACCACTGAAGTCGACGATGTTTTGCCTGTGATAGCAACGAAGATTGGCTCTAGGAAATCTTTGATTTTTAGTTCATGGTGAGTAGCCACTTGCTTGGCAATCGAGAAAATTTCTGTTTTATCCCACACTCTTACTGCTTCTAGTTCCCAGATAAACAACTGAAGCGCTTCACGAATGACATCTTCCTCTGCCTTACCCGCTGTTAATAATGCCGGATCATAGCTTGGCATCCCCGCTACGAAGTGACCGGCTAGCTCAACCATATCCGATAGCGTATTAATACGCGTTTTTGCCTGAGCGATGACTTTAGTCATCAATTGCGGATTGTATTTCCACTCAAAAAAGCGCTGCATTAACTGCTCATCACTTAAGTTTTCACGAATCCACAAACCATTCAACCAATTGAGTTTATCAATATCAAAAATTGGGCCACCAAGTGACACACGTTTCATATCAAAATGCTCAATCATTTCTGCTAAAGAGAACTTTTCGCGCTCGTCAGGCATAGACCAACCCATACGACCCAAGTAATTGAGCAAGGCTTCAGGTAAAAAGCCCATTTCTTTGTAGTAGTTGATCGATGTCGGATTTTTACGCTTTGATAACTTTGATTTATCTGGGTTACGCAATAAAGGTAAATGACCCAATGTCGGAGGCGTCCAACCAAAGTCATCATATAGTTTTAATAATTTAGGCGCAGAATTTATCCATTCTTCACCACGGAAAATATGGCTAATTTGCATGTGATGATCATCAACCACATTCGCTAAAAAGTATGTTGGGAAACCATCTGCTTTCAGTAGCACTTGCATGTCGACATTTTCCCAAGGAATTTCAATGTCACCACGTAAATAATCTTCAAAAACAAACGTACCTTGTGTCGGGATTTTCATACGAATGACATATGGTTTACCTGCAGCTAAATTGGCTGCGATCTCATCTTCAGAGAGTTTTAAACCACGACCATCATATTGCGGGCGAAGACCTTCAGCCACTTGTGCATCACGCATTGCGTCGAGCTCTTCACTGGTTGCAAAACAATAAAAGGCTTTACCATTTTCAACTAATTGATGAGCATACTTTTTATATAAATCACTACGCTCAGATTGGCGATAAGGACCAAACTCACCGCCCACATCAGGACCATGATCCCAATTCAGACCCAACCATTTAAGACTATCCATAATCGCTTGCTCTGATTCTCGAGTGCTGCGAACTTGATCAGTATCTTCAATACGCAAAACAAACTCGCCGCCTTGCTGTTTAGCAAAGCAGTAGTTGAAAAGTGCAATATAGGCGGTGCCTAAGTGCGGGTCACCGGTTGGAGAGGGCGCAACTCGAGTACGAATAGTCATTAATAAAATCTCTAAAAAATAAGTCTGTAATGGTCGCGAAGGTTAGCATAAAGTCCCGTAAAATCGTAGCGATATTACAATCTGTAATATATTTCTGATGACATAAAAAAGCCGCAATGAAGTCATTGCGGCTGACTGAATAACACGTTCATTTATACTTTAAATTCAGCAATGAGTTCTTCTAACTGCTTCACTTTGCCACCTAAAGCGATGGCAGTTTGTTCTGCACTTGCAGTTTGATTCACTGAATCATTGGCAATATCACTAATGGTGGTAATATCCTGAGTGATTTCCTTCGTCACCGCCGTTTGCTCTTCTGCGGCACTGGCTATCGATTGAATCATGTCATTTACCACAGCAGCCAATTCAACAATACGCCCTAGTGCATCACCCGCTGCTCGGCTATGTTCTACGCCTTCAGAGACCGCCTCAGTACCTCGCTGCATGCGCGAGACGGCCGTTTCGGTTTCTTGTTGAATCGCAGTAATTGAATCTGAGACTTCTTTGGTCGCTTTGGCAGTGCGTTCAGCTAAACCTCGAACTTCATCGGCGACCACAGCAAAGCCTCGGCCCGCCTCACCGGCACGCGCCGCCTCAATGGCTGCATTTAACGCCAATAAGTTAGTTTGCTCTGCAATAGAGGTAATAACACTAATAACCTGACCGATTTCAACACTTCTCTCACCTAAGCTACTCACCGTATTTGCAATCTCTTCCATCAAATCAGCGACTCGTTGTGAGCTTTGCACGGCATTACTCATAATCACTCCACCTTCGGAGGCGGCGCGCCCAGCTTCACTTGCTTGACCTGCAGCTTCTTGTGTTTGAGCTGCAACATCATTTACTGTTGCGGTCATTTCTTCCGAAGCCGCAGCAATTTGATGAGATTTAGAGGCTTGCTCTTGACTACCTGCATTAATTTGCTGACTGGCATTAGTAAGTGATTGACTGGCATCAGAGACACCTTTTGCTACAAAACCAATTTCTTTGATTAAACGTTGTAATGCACTTTGCATATCATTAATCGACGTTGCTAACTCACCCAGCTCATCTTCATGAGTGACTTCAATAGCGCTTAATAACAAGTTTCCTTTTGCGATCTCACCGGCATGATTGGTTAACCGTTTTAATCTAAATGTAATACTGGTCGACAACTTCCAGGCTATTAAACATCCGATTAATATCGCGAGAAAAGTGGTGATAAACAATGTATTTGTTGCTGTATTAAGGGCTTCTTTTAAGGTTGCAACACCTGTTGTAGCTTCATTAATTTCATCATCAGAGGCCGCTTCTAATTCATCTTCAATATCGGATAAATACATTTTCCCTGCTCTAAATAATGCTTGTTGAGCGTTGATTTTTGCCGAAGGAACCAGTGTTGAAAAAATATCCTCTGCATTTTGAACAATCGTCTGTTTTAAGCTCACAATCGACTGAAAAACCTGTGGTGCAATTAGACCTTGAAGTTTATTGAGGTATTGCTGGTACTCTTTGGCATCCTCTTCAAAGTCTCTTTTTGCTTCATCATCACCCGATACATATTTACCTAAGAAAGTTAATAGGTCATCTGTTTCATCTTCAATTTCTAGAATATATCTCAGTAAATCAACATTCTCTTTATTGAACTGTTGATCAACAGCATTCAGAGCGGCATTTTTTTGTGTGGTAAGCAAAGCTTTGAGCTGCCCACCAACTTCAAATCGCGTTTTTTTATACAGCGCTAGTGCATTTACTTCACGCTCGTATGAATACACATCAAAGACATTTTTCTCAATCTCTTGTTTATATTTATTAATATTATTGATTGCTTTGTCGAGTAATTGCCGTTGCTCTGGTGTGCTTGACTCTAAAGGCACCAATTGCTGATGAAACTTTTTGAATTCTTGATAGTTAGATTCGAAGTTAGATTTTGAGTTAGGTCGACCTAATGTATAGGCCATGGCTTCTGCACTCATATCCCCCATTTCATCTAGAAGTTGCAAATAGAGCAACACACCAGGAACATCATCCTCAGCGACTTCTGTTGCAATGTTGACTGAGGTATTTTGTTTTTGCCACACCACTAGGCTGGCAATAAACATTAATACTAATACTGTGCTAAAGGATAAATACAGCACTCTACCAATTGATAACTTCAAATTTCGTTCCTCTTTTTATGCTTTTTCTAAAATGCTTCTACATCAGGCCGCTGCACTTTATATCGACTCCTTTAAGATATAGTTGAGTTAAATCAATAAGAACAATATGCCAATAAAAAAAGCCCTAATTTTTTAAATTAGGGCTTTTTTGCAATTCACTCACTTAAAATAAGTACTCAATCATGGAAAACGTTTTTCTAAATAGCGGATAATATCGTTTGATTCATACAACCAAGTCACCTGATCGTTTTCTTCAATACGAAGACACGGCACCTTAACTTTTCCACCCTGTTCAGCTAATTCTTGGCGATACACGGGATCATCTTTCGCATCACGTAACGCAACAGGTACATTTTGACGCTTTAATACACGACGTACTTTCACACAAAATGGACAGGCATTAAATTGATACAAAGCCAATGCCTGAGCTTGTTGATCAACCATCGCTTGCGATTGCTCATCACGTTGTTGCCGTTTGGGACTAAAAATAAAATCAATTAATAAAATAATGCGGCCTAAAAACCAACGAACAAACTTCATATTTGCGCTCCAAGTCAATTTATTGCGCGCACTTTACCACAAGCTTGTTAAGCGTTAAAACAATTCAGGTTCTTGATGACCATATTGGTGTTTGAGCAGTGTATGAGGGTCGATATCAGTAAAATTAGAGACTCGGTCACGACCATTACTTTTGGAAAAATACAGCGCTTGATCTGCTTTTTGAACCAACGAAGGCACCATTTCAAATTGTAATAACGGCGTAAAGCCGATACTTACTGTCACATGTTGTACTTGAGGAAAATTAAATTGAGCCACTTTTTCACGCAACTTTTCCAACATATCAGCCGCAAATGCAATTTGCTGGCACTGAAATAGAATGGCAAATTCCTCTCCACCATAACGAAATATATAGTCCTCACTGCGAAAATGGTTTTTGATAATACGCGCAATCAGCAGCAACACCTCATCTCCAATCATATGCCCAAAGTTATCATTCACGGATTTAAAAAAATCAATATCAAGCATCGCAAAAAACCACATCCGCTGTTCTTTATAATCTGCGCGGCGCTTTTTGTATCCTTGCTCTGTAATCATCTCGAGCAATTTTAAATCAAAAATTTGCCGATTTAATAACTCAGTCAGAGGGTCAAGCTGACTGCGGTAAAGTAGGTATAAATGATTGGCATAAATATTTAACACATGAATAGCGACTGTGATTTTAGCTAAATCCCCAACAACAGCGCCTTTTGCAATGACAAAGCCAATCACTTTACCAAAATGATACACTGGAATCGCCACATTAGAATTTTCTGGGGTTTCATGCAGATGAAGTTTACTTTTTTTAACTTTATTTAAATACTCAAGGGATTGCTCTTGATTGAGCACAATAGCATCGTGGCCGAAATATATCTGCTGAGGAGCAAGCCCTTCATTAATAAATTTACTAATGTACACGCCTAACTGACAACCAAATAAAATGGTTTGTAACGCAGTAATTAAAATGAGGTCGAGTTGCTTTTCATCTTCTTGTTGAGTGAGAGAAATAATCCACTCATGAGCACACGGGTAAGCTGAGTTTGATGTCACAACGCACTCTCTTCAATGAAGCGAAATTATGAGGCTTTTTTAGTCAAAAAGCATATAGCCTTAAGCATATACGCTTTTACTATTCTCGCTAGTTTCGTATTAGACCGTCGCCTTGGCCAATCCATTTGTAAGTTGTCAAAGCCTCAAGCCCCATCGGCCCTCGAGCATGCAGCTTTTGAGTTGAAACAGCGACCTCTGCACCTAAACCAAATTGAGAACCATCAGTAAAACGTGTACTTGCATTGACATACACAGCTGCGGAATTCACTCGAGCGACAAATTGCTCCGCTGCGTTTAAGCATTGGGTTAAAATTCCATCTGAGTGAGCTGTTGAGTGGAGTCGAATGTGCTCAACCGCATCTTGGAGCTCAGACACAATTTTAATGCCTAACGTTAAGCTTAACCACTCTGTATCAAAGTCATCCGCTCCCGCCAAACTAATCTGTGATGCTATTTCGCTGCTTTGCATGCACCCTTTTAAAGTGACACCTTGCTGGATAAGCTCTGAGGCTAAACGCGGTAAAAACGTTGCCGCGATAGATTGATGAATAAGCACAGTATCTAGGGCGTTGCAGACACTGGGGCGTTGTACTTTAGCATTGCTGATCACCGCGATTGCTTTGTCAAAATCGGCCGATTCATCAACATATAAATGACAAATACCAATCCCTCCAGTGATGACAGGAATAGTGCTATTTTCCACACACACTTGCTGTAACGTTTGCCCACCACGTGGAATAATCATATCGACATACTTGTCGAGTTTGAGTAATTGATAAATATATGCACGATCTGGATCACCAATGAGCTGAACAGCTTCTGGGTTCATCCCGACACTTTGCAAAGCCTCAGCAATAATCGCCACCAGCTTTTTATTTGAATGAATGGTCTCTTTTCCACCACGCAAAATGGCTGCATTTCCTGTTTTTAATGCTAAACAAGCAATATCGATGGTCACATTGGGTCTTGCTTCATATATCACCCCAATCACACCCAAAGGAACGGTTCTTTTTTTCAAAAACAACCCGTTTTCAAGCTGCCTACCTTGATATTCTTCACCGATCGGGTCGCTCATTGCGACCAAGCGCTCAATATCTTGGCAAATACCCGCTAACCTATCTGGAGTTAATAATAAACGATCGATTAGCGCATCACTTAGCCCTTGCTGCCGTCCTTCGGTGATATCACGCTGATTGGTAGCTAAAATATCCGACTCTTGTTCGATAAGTAGGCGTCTAATTGCCTCGAGTGCATTATTTTTTTCGGCTGTTGTTGCAACACTTAATTGGTAGCTCGCGTTTTTTGCTCGTTTAGCTAAATCTTCTAACATACCTCACCCTATTTTTAATTAATCATCGAGTAGTACTAAATCATCTCGGTGAACGATGGCCTTTCCGTAATCAAACCCTAACAGTGCTTTAAATTGCTCTGAATGAAGTCCTTTGATTTGCGATAAATCAGCGCTGCTGTAGCGACATAAACCACGGGCAATAATTTCACCTTGCGCGTTACACAGCTCAACTAGCTCACCACGCTGAAACACACCTTCGACATGTTTGATTCCTTTCGCTAACAGGCTCGAACCTTGTAGCACAACCGCATCAGTGGCACCTGCATCTAAGCATAATTTGCCACTGCTTACGGGGCCAGCTAACAACCAGCGTTTTCGTCCTTCGATTGGACTTCCTAGCGGTTTAATCCGCGTGCCAATCGCTGTTTTATTAACACTTTCAAGTATTACATTTGGGCGATGCCCTGCGGCAATGATGGTTTCGACACCGGCGCGACGAGCAATATCAGCCGCTTGTAATTTAGTTGCCATGCCTCCTGTGCCTAGGTTTGTGCCACTGCCACCCGCTAATGCACGAATGCGATCATCAATTTTATCGACTTCTTCTATTAATGTAGCCTCAGGGTTACTACGCGGATCGGCAGTAAACAATCCTGGCTGATCGGTTAATAATAATAAATGATCGGCTTGCGCTAAAATCGCAGTCAACGCAGATAAGTTATCGTTATCACCTACTTTGATTTCTGCGGTAGCAACGGCATCGTTCTCATTTATGATGGGAACGATATTATGTTTAAGTAAAGCGCCAAGCGTATCGCGTGCATTTAAGTAGCGCTCACGGTCATCTAAGTCGGCTCGGGTTAACAGCATTTGCCCAACATGGATCCCATAAATATTAAATAATGTTTGCCAGGTCAGAATTAACTGACTTTGCCCAACAGCTGCAAGCATTTGTTTATTCGCTAAATTATTTAGATCACAGCTCATATGTAAATGCTCTTTCCCTGCAGCTACGGCACCACTAGAAACTAAGATTACTTTATGGCCTTGTTGGCGTAATTGTGCGCATTGACGAACCAGTTCGACCATGTGCGCTTTATCAAGAGTAAAACTCCCTCCTGTGAGCACACTAGTCCCCAGCTTTACCACTATGGTTTTACTGTTATTCATTGATTTCCCTCATTCTCAGTGAGAGATAGTTATATCAAAACAATGACTTTGCACAAGCTTTAATCAATGTAAAAAGCAAATCTCAGCGCTGCTATTTACAGCGTCAAATGCTACTATTTATGCCCGTTAATTTTGAGTTCGTGTATATGCCTGCTTCCCTTTGTTTGATCATCGCCACCTTTCTCTGGGGCAGCTCTTTTATTGCCTTAAAATATGCGGTGGCCATTTATGATCCTGCCTTAGTGATTTTTTTACGCATGCTTACCACTTTAACGGTATGTATCCTTTTGTGGCGATGGGTCAAACAGTTTGAATACCAAGCTGGAGATTGGAAATATTTACTCAGTATGTCATTGGCAGAGCCTTGCTTGTATTTTTTATTTGAAGGGCATGCACTGGAATATACTTCGGCCTCACAAGCAGGTGTCTTGGTGTCGTGCTTGCCAATTATTGTCGCCTTTTTAGCCTTTTATATGCTCAAAGAGCGTCTAAGTAAGGCAATCTTAGTTGGTTTTTCTTTGTGTATTGGCGGCAGTATTTTATTAACCTTAGTCTCGCCACATTCAGATCAAGCACCAAATCCATTACTGGGCAACTTTTTAGAGTTTCTCGCTATGATTTGCGCAGCTTATTACACCGTCAGCGTGAAACATCTTTGCGCCCGCTACTCTCCGCTTTCATTAATTGCACTGCAAGGGCTAAGCGGTACCCTCTTTTTTGCGCCCTTTTTACTATTCATTGAAATACCCACCCAGCTCAATAATAATGCGTTGCTAAGCATTTTGTATCTGGGCACGTTTGTGACCCTTGGTGGATATGGTATGTATAACTATGCAATCAGCAAGATATCCGTGCTCACAGCGGCTGCATTTTCAAATCTTATCCCTATTTTTTCGTTATTACTTTCAGCGATTATTTTGCATGAAGTGCTCACGGTTACCCAATGGTTAAGTATTGCTGTGGTGTTTTTAGGGGTCATAATCAGTCAGCGCCACAACACTCAGGTGCAAGACGACGATGACCCACTTGGCCAGCTTGAACAGCAAAGCACTTGTGAGCACAAAGCTTAAATCTGTTCAGTAGTCACAACAAAACGCTGCTTGGTACCTGATACCACGCTATTAAATGGGTAACAAGTTGCCAGATAAAGGCGTTTTTTATCCGTTTTTTGCAGCAAAAAGGACGTATCATATTGATCGATTACTTGTACTTGAGTGACAACAAAATCACGCCACTGCGCATCGCTAAGCTGCAACTTAATAACCGTTCCAAGTGATAAATCAGCTAAAAAAGAAAAGTGACTGTCATTATGAGCCGCAATAAGGCTAGCACCTTGTTCAGCCAGTGAGGCGCCGCCTTGGAACACAGCGGGGCCAAACGCTAAACTGGCTAAATCAGCGTTGGCCAACACATATTGCTGCTTTGCATGGGTTGGCACAACAAGCTGCGCAACAGGATAGGTGTCGGCATAGAACCAAGGCTTTACATTTTGCTGTGTCTGTAAGCTTTGTTGCCATGCATTGGCAATTAAATATTGCGCAAGCACGGCTTTTCCTTGCCAATACAAGCCTTTACTCATCAAACCCAACCCGAGTACAGTTAAGGTGATGATGCCCATTTTGCTGTATTTCCCTAGCACAGTTTACGCTCATAACGATGCACAGCGATTGCCAATAACACACAAAACAGACCCGCTATAAGCTGCCAAATGCTCTGTCCATCGGTTTGAGGCAACGGCGCAGTCCAGCCTTTTACAGCCATCGGTGTGATAACAGTTTCATCGGATGAACCAGAGCCCAACGAAGGAGAGTGCTCTATAGCCAATAACGCCGTATAAGGACTGAGAAGTTGATATTTTAAAGCCAACGATAACACTTGTTCTGCGATCGGTTCTTCGTGTTCTATCTGAGCGGCTGCTCCCAATTGGAGTGCTTTGATTTTTTGCCTTGCCCACAATCTGGCAATATTGTCTCCTTCTGTCGCATTAGCCAACTTAAACGAGGCACTAAATGGGCCATTGGCTTGTGATCCCGCAATGCGGATTTCTTGCTGATCTGGTCGTAATTTAACCGCAACCATCATAGCTTGGTCAAAATACAAGTCAGGGATCGGTTTAGGCCAAAAGTCCAATGCATTACCTTGAGCATCTTCAATGTGAAGCTGTTTGAGCGCGGCATTAGCGAGTTGATTAAACAAGTTTTTCATTTGCCATTGCACGTCACTTACATCACCAATATAGGTAAAAGTGCCTCGACCGACTTGAGCTGCACGACTCATAAAATAACTGTTTGGAGCCGAACCAATACCAATAGTAAACAATCGGCTATCTCCCAACTGCTGTTTGATTTGACTAAAAAGCTCAGCTTCGTTGGAAACACTGCCATCGGTTAAAAAAATCACTTGCCGTAAAAAATCATGGTGGGTTTGACCATCAAGGACTGAATTCAGCGCCGATGCGATTTCAGTTCCACCTTGCGCTTCTAAGCCATAAATAAAAGTGCGTGCGCGCCTAAGGTTAAAATCATTTGCAGGTAAAGCATGCTGACTAAATGCATTGACGTTAGAGTTAAAGGCAAGAATATTAAAACTATCTTGAGGATCTAAATTTGCTAAAGCAAAAAATAAAGCACTTTTTGCTTGCTCTAGCGAGCTGCCATGCATAGATCCTGATGTATCAATGACAAACACCACTTCACGCGCCAATCTTTGCTGCTGTTGATATTGTGCACTTGGCGGCATCAGCATAATAAGCGCATAATCTTCACCATTTAAGTGCTCTTTAAAGACTGCAGCAGTTACAGCTTCTTGCTCTGCAGGTCGAAAACGTAATACAAAATCTCGGTTTGCTAATGTCGTCCCTTCGGCAAGCGCAACCTGATAGCGGTTTCCCTGATTTTGTTGGTTAATTGCATGAAAAAGAGCATGAATATCGTTAAGCGCAAAGCCTAAATTCAAATCAATGTTGATCTGCTGAGTGAGAATAGGCTCCACGCCTTGCGTTACATCTTTTAGGTGCATCTCAAGCTCGGTTAGTGGATCAGACGGCTTCACTTTCGGCCAATTCCCTGTTAAGTCCATATCATAAACAAGGTGACTGGGTTGGTAGCGCGGAGCCACCACCATAGGTAAGCGCAGACTAAATTGGCCTTGCTGATAACGCACTAATTCCTGGTATACCAACTCAATACTCACCGTTTGCCCCGGTTCAATATTGGCAATTTGACTGACAAATACATTGGCTCGTTTTTGTGTGACTAAACTGGCCTTTTTCCCTTGGCGCTGAGCGAGTGCGTAATCGGCTTGCGCACGTTTTTTTTCTTCAATTTTGCCGATAATCTCCCGCTCACCAACCCGCATTTTCAACTGGTAAACCGCGCTTTCATCGGGTAATGGAAAAACATAACGACCATTGAGCACTTGATCAGTTTGATTTTTAAATGCTTGCTTAACCGTGACTTTATTAATTAACCCCGTCACCGACATGGTGGTATGCGATTGTACAAAAACCCCTTGCGCTTGCTCGACTCCTCGCTGATCACTTAACACTAGTTTTGGACTCCCAACGTTTGGACTTGCAACTAAGGGCTTGGGCAATAAGGCCAGTAATAATGCAGCAGTACAAAGCAAAGGCATGCTATGGCGATTAATAAAAGACAATCGAGACATCGCTCGTTCCTTGATAATAAAAGGCTTTGTCTCTGCATTAAATGAATAACGGCATTTAATGGGTTCGCACAGAAACAAAGCAAGGAGAATGAAAAAAGTAATTAAACCTCAACTCTGAGTCGCATTCAGTCCACAACTTTACTGTCTATTGGTTATGAACTGACGCTCGGTTAAGAGACTTAAAAAGACTGATGCTGAGCTGTGGCTGTAATATCAGGTTGCTTACGCGCTTTTACCGTGACTTTTCGGTCAAAAAAGTCCCCCTCAAAATCATGTTTTGAGGCATTGGCGTGCAATTCACCAAACGCATCACTGTTTAAGCGCGATGACGGCACACCTTGTTTAATTAAATACGCCTTAACATTAGTGACTCGTGCTTGTGAGAGTTTTAAATTTGCATCTTCATCACCGCGTTGGTCAGCAAAGCCGTGTAAATCAAGCGCTATCTCAGGGCTTTGCTGCAACAATTCAGCAAGTGCATCAAGCTGGCTGGCAAAATGTGCTTCGATAGAACTTGAACCGGTACGAAATTGCACTGTCATCGCCATTAGATTATCGATTTGCTGTTGCTGCAGTCGGCTTTTCTCTGCTTCTATATCAGTGAGCCTATCTTCAAGTTGCTCATTTTGTGCCACCAACTTTTGATAATTGTGCGCTTTATGCTCAAGCGCCACTAACTCACCTTGCTGCTTCGCTACTAACTGATTTTGCGCTTGAATAACTTTTTTATCTGATTCATTTTGCCCGATGAGACCCCCCGTTAATGCACCAATAAAGGCACCAATTGGTCCCCCAACCGCAGCGCCAAGTAAAGCACCAGATCCCATTCCGATTGCTTGCTCTGTATTCATGGTTTTTTTAGCGGTGACTTGCTCTGTTTGCGCGTTAACCATAACGGGTGCACTGAACAAAGTAATAAGAGTGAAAGCGATGATTGATTTTTTCATAATGATATTCCTAAAAAGTAAAACCTTGGTTGAGGTTGTTTGTTTTGATGGAATTCATTAAACACCAGCCCAATGGCAACAAAAGGGAGTAAAAAAGGCAAAGTGACGATCAATTGTGGCAAAAAAATGGCAATTGCTGTTTTACTACTTACAAGTTGATTTTTTTAGGTATAGTTCGCTTATCAACACTCATAAATACCCAGCGCTATGATAAAACACATTGCCATCGTCGAAGACGAAACCGCCATCAGAGAAAATTACAGCGAAATGCTCAGCAAACAAGGTTATCAGGTCTCTGGCTATTGTGATCGCATCAGTGCAGAGCTAGCATTTACAGAGAAACTACCCGATTTAGCAATCGTTGATATTGGCCTTGGAGATGAAATTGATGGTGGCTTTACCTTATGCCAAACACTACGAGGATTATCTAAAACCTTGCCCATCATTTTTTTAACCGCCAGAGATAGCGAGATAGACACGGTTTGTGGATTGCGCATGGGTGCAGATGACTACCTCACTAAAGACATCAGCTTGCCACATTTAGCCGCGCGAATTGCCGCGTTATTTCGCCGCATGGCGGCATTGGAAGTCCCTGTGGTCGCAGAAAACATTATCAATCGCGGCCCACTCAAAATTGATGCTAATCGCATGCAAGTGAGTTGGCATGATCACACGATTGATTTAACCATTACAGAATTTTGGATGGTCCATGCCCTCGCCCAACGACCTGGTCATGTTAAAAGCCGCAATGACTTAATGAGTGATGCAAAGATTTTTGTCGATGACTCCACTATCACCTCTCATGTGAAACGGATCCGAAAAAAATTTATCAAGGTCGATGCTGACTTTAATTGTATTGATACCATTTATGGCATGGGCTATCGCTGGGAGCATAGCTAATGCGCCGTGCTGGTTTTGGTCTACGCAGCCAAGTGATTGTGCTATCGAGTTTTTTATTACTTCTGCCTTGGCTTGGTTATGAATATGTCTGGGAAATGGAAAAATATTTACGTAAGGGCCAAGAAAAAACCTTAGTAGGCACCACCCGAGCCTTGGCAACCGCCCTCCATGAGCGGCCAAAACTGTTCGATAGCCAAGCAAGTTTTTTAGAACAAGTCGTCAAAGGGCGCGATTTGTATGCTTACAACATTAATGGCCCAATCAAACTCGATGGTCAATTTAACGAATGGCAATTATACCGCCCTTTATTCTGGTCTTATGATCAGCATTATTTACACCCTGCCAACTTAGATCATCATGGGAATGATTTATCTTTTTCTCATATGGTGGGCAAATTTGAACGTCACTTATATGCCGTTTTTGAAGTACAAGACGATCACCTTTTTTATCGCCCAGCTAATAGCTTAAGTGTCACCCGCAATGATCATCTTAAGATTGCGTTTCAAAGTGAGGTTGGCGAGCTTAAAACCTATATCATTGCGCCAAAAAATGATGGCTGGATCACCGCTTATGATGAAATGGATTTGCGCCCTACACCTCAGATCCAAGGGCATTTTCAACACACAGCCCAAGGCTACAATATTGAATTGCGCTTACCCCTGACCATGCTGGGGAAAAAGCTTGGCTTTGCGATTGTCGATTGGGATGGCAAAGATCAAACGGTTAAAACCATGTCGACCTCCAACTTAAATGATTTAAATCAACTTGGCAGTGTGCTGGTCCCCTCTCCCGAAATTGAGCGAATCGTGAAAGGTATGGGCCATTCGGGTAGTCGTATTTGGGTGGTTGATAACCATCACCGCGTGCTGGCACAATCTGGCGATATCAAACATGCCGATGGAGTGTGGGCCAATAGTTTAGAGGATGCTAAACAATCAAAATCATGGTGGGAAAGCATTGAGCACACGTATTTGCATCCCTTGTATTATTTAATTTTAACCCGCCCTGCCGATGAATTTATTGATGAAACTTACGATAACGCCGCGCTAGAAGGGCCTCATATCCGGGCCGCTTTAAGTGGCCAAGCGCATTCTCATTGGCGCTTAACGCCAGATAAAAAAGCCGTGATTTTATCCGCGGCCTACCCAATTTGGATTGACGACCAAGTAATGGGCGCAGTGATCGCTGAAGAAACCACCAATGGCGTGCGATCGATTCGCAACAAAGCACTTGAGAAACTGTTCACCGTTATTTTAGCCGTCATGCTGATTGGCACATTAACTTTGTTCTTTTTTGCCACCCGGATCTCATCACGGATCCGACGTTTACGTGATTTAGCAGAGCAAGCCATCGACCCACAAGGTAGAGTATTAGGTGATATTGAGAGCTCTCAAGCGGGGGATGAAATTGGCGATTTATCGAGAAGTTTTGCCAACATTGTCGGTCGATTAGGCGGTTACACGCATTACCTTGAAAATATGTCTTCTCGGCTCTCGCATGAACTGCGCACTCCTGTAGCCGTTGTTCGCTCATCCCTCGAAAGCCTACAGCTTGATGAACTAAATACAGAGCAAAAGAAATATGTAGAACGGGCTAGTGAAGGCGTCAGTCGACTCAATAAAATTATCACCACCATGAGTGAAGCCACACGACTAGAACAAAGTATTGCGCATGCAGATCGCCAGCGCTTTGACCTCACACATGTTATGAGTGGTTGCATGCAAGGTTATCAATTTACTTACCCACAACAAGCTTTCACTCTTGATATATGTAAGCAGTCAATTGAACTCGATGGTGTGCCTGAGTTTATTGCGCAATTACTCGATAAAATCATTAGTAATGCATTAGAGTTTGCGACCCCTGAGACCCCAATTGCAGTGTCCCTTTCTGAAAATGACAAACATGCGCTATTAGTTATTTCAAACTATGGACCAGCTTTACCAGAAAAAATTGGCGAGCATATTTTTGATTCTATGGTTTCAGTACGAACTCAGGCGATGCAAAAGCAACCCCATTTAGGGTTAGGTTTGTATATCGCTCGCCTAATTTGTGATTTCCATCACGGTAAAATCATGGCTCGCAACACGGAACATGGCGTTGAAATGAGTTTAACACTGCCCAAAATATAAAGTGAATCCATGGATAAACAGCTGTAACACTAAGAGTTTATTTTTTTCTATAAAGTGGCAGCTGATATTTTTCAAATAGTTTAATGGCAATATTTTTACACAGCGGTTTAATTATGTAGCCTTTTGCTCCCATAGAAACGGCTTTTTGTACCGTGGCTTTATTTTTATTACCACTGAGCATAATAACCGGGGTGGTTTGGTTCACTCCTGTATTATGACAAACCTGATTAAGTAAATAGATCCCGTTTGTATCAGGTAAGAAAATATCCATCAAAATCAAATCAAACTTTTTCTTCATTAATTCATTTAATGCGCTTCTTCCTGAGGTCGCTGTGGTGACTTCTAATTTATATTGCTGAAAAATCATCAAGGTAATATTTAAGCTAATTGCATCATCTTCCACAATTAAAAGCTTGGGATACACTTTCGTATCCGCCTCTGGAATATTGACGTTTTTCACGCCCGTATTATGCAAGCGATTAAACGACTCGACTTTGCCTGATTTAGTTGCGGTTGCATCAGATTCTAAAGCTGCTGCCACCTCTCGCTCTTCATCGGCCTGCTCTTCTGCTTCTTCTGTGATAATTTGCTGCAGTAAATGTAATGCTTTAGATTGTAACCTTAATAATTCTGGTCGAATTGAATCAGAGCGAATAGCAGACAAGGTTTGTTCTAATTCCTCTAAATTCAGGTGTGCTTTTTTGTTTTCTGCGACTTTTTTAGCCGCATTATCTAACGAAAGTTCAATTTTTAATAAACTGTCATGGAAGGCATCTTTGAGTTTAGTTTTTCGTTCTAGACCGGAACTTATGATCATTTTCGCTGCATCTGAAAATGAATCATTTTTAATTATGAATTCTTCAAAATCTAGCGACTTTAGAGACAGTCCCATTTTTTGCAGAAGATGATGGCATATTACGACAGGCCGATGCAGCTCATACAGCGGGCGAGCAACTAAATAATCGTCAATCACACCTCGTTGAAAGGCTTCAAATGCGTCTTGCTCTTGCTGACGTGCAATCAACGCCACAACGGCATGCTCGCACATGAAATTATTGTCTGCTTTTTCTAAAGCCTGATAATAAATAGAAAGCGTATCAGCGAAAATTTCTGTCGAGATTAAAAATACTTTGGCGGCTTCTTCTTTTAATTGCTCGGTTAAACCTGCCACACTAGAGACCACCAATACACGCTCAAAGCTTTTATTGAGAATACCAATAATTAATTTTATTTCGTCCGGTTCTTTCGTAACAATGACTACATTACACGGAACTTTTTCTTTCATTTTAATAACCTTGAGTCTTTAAATGTCCGACTAAATCATCAATTTCATCAATCATCTGTTGGCAAAGATCATCGATGTCTTCTTCTAAAATATTCCCTGAGTCCATTTTGCCAGCTAAACATTCTAACTCTTGCGCCATTAAATTCAGCCGAGTCGCGCCTATATACAACGCGCTGCTTTTAATGGTATGAGCAATTTTGTGGATCTCTTTAAAGTTGTGATTATGCAAACTGTGTGCTAACTGCGTCCCCCGCTCAGCCAAGTTAATAACATACTGGCGAATAAATACTTGCAACTCAGTAGTTTCAACATCACCGACAAATTGAAAAATTGCATTCAAGTCAAAGTTTTTAGACGTTTTTTCGAATACTGCATGGGAAGGTTCAGGTTCTGCATTTTGCCCCAACTCTTCATGGACTAACTCTGAGAATAAAACGTCTGATTCCCCCTCATCTGAAATGAAACACGCATTCGCGAGGCTTGCTTGTATCTCCTCGAGGAATCCTTTGAGCTCTTCCATCATAAAGGGCTTAATAAAAATATAGTCGATTCCTGCGCGTTCACATGCACTATGAGACAATTCTGTTTTATCCGCGGTTAAAAGTGCGATTGGGGCTGGTTCGCGTAATTGCTGGCGTTCGATTTTTCGTAGCTGCTCAGTTAATTCAGCTCCGTTTAAATTAGGCATTTGGTAATCTGTAATCACGACATCAAAAAACTGATTTTTGAACAATTTGATGGCTTGATTCGGCTCTTCGCAGTAAGTAGCATAAACATTAAGTGATTGTAATTGCTGGCGCATAACAAAAATATTATCAGGATTATCTTCAACGATAAGTACTTCTAAGCTACTTAAATCTAAGCCTTTATGCTTTATCTCTTCCTGCTTGGAGTGTTGTATTATCAAATCATCGTAACGAAGCAACATCTCATTTAACGTAGCTAAGCGTACCGGTGTGAAACTAAACGTAAGATATTGCTTTAATCTGGGTTCTGCTAACCCATTATCAAGTAAGACAATATTTTTTTCCTGCTCATGATCTTGCAAAAATTGATGTCTCGCTTGCGTCGTTAATGCATCAAGGTCGAGAAATATCATATCTGCGTGATGGTCACTTTCTGGAAAAGGGGGATTTAAAAATAACACATCAAAATTAAGATAAGGCTGATACACATTTAGCGCATCAACAAATGCTTGATTATTAGATATAAGTGTTAGTCTTTTATGCGTCACAAGTTGCGGATAAGACTCAGTATGTGCATCCGTAAAGGCAAATCGTGCGTTAAAATAAAAGACTGAACCTTGAGCTAATTCACTGCGCACTTCGAGCTTACTACCCATTAAATGACAAATGCTTTGACTGATATTCAAACCTAGGCCTGTGCCACCAAATTGCTGATGAGTATGGTTTGAGGCTTGAGTGAATTGCTCAAAAATCTTGGCTTGCTCTTGCGGTGAAATGCCAATGCCATTGTCACTCACTTCAACATGCAAACATGCATCTTGCTCACTCACAGGCTCATTAAGTGTAATGGATAACTGAACCCGCCCAGGTTTGCGTGTATTAAATTTCAACGCATTATTTAATAAATTATTCAACACTTGACTCAAACGCAGTTCGTCAAAAATGAGAATGCTCGGAATACGCGGATCTATTAATAACACTAAATGAATGTCTGATTCACGAGCTTTAATCGCCAGCCCCGCAATAATATTCTCACACACAGCCCTTAAATTCGCTGGTGCCAATTCAAGCTGCGCTTTTCCTGCATTAAATTTGGTAAAATCTAAGACGTTATTGAGTAACATCAATAACTGATGTGCACTGCGATGAACTGTTTTAATATTTAAATTTTGGCAAAATGCTTTTTCTTGGACAATTAAGTCAAGCAAACCAATGATGGCATTCAGTGGGGTACGAATTTCATGCCCCATCGCAGCCATAAATTGCGTTTTTGCTTCACTTAATTTCATCGCTTGCTGAAAGGCATCATCCAATTGTTCAATTAATAATTGTTCACGGGTTTCATCAATAATCAAGATCACTCTTTCACCATTTTGAGTCAATCGCTGACGAAACGCTAAGTGATACCCTAAGTCTGTGACTATCAAAAATTCCACAGGCAACTCATTGATGCCACCTGAGTTAAGTTTTTCAAGTAAAGACTCATAATTATGACTTGTGCAATTGTTTAGCAAAATTTTTGATAAGAAATCTTCAAGGTTTTGCGGGTATGTTCTGATCCCATCGTGCCCAGGGAAAAAAATACCAACTTGATTATTGGCATGATAAATCTCGTGATTGTTCTTACATAAAATGAGCCCATCAGAAAAACTATTGGTAATTTCAAAAAAGCTATCGTGCGCGCTAATCAATGTCTGTTCTGATATACATTTTTCCGATGCGGATATTGAGTAACTAACCAGTAAGTCTGCATTGATTAAAGGAATAATATTCATCACCACAGTAAATTCACCGCACTGAATTTGCTGGGTAAATGGCTCCTTTTCTCGTTTTTATAAGGCGAGAGTTAACTGCTGTGAAATCCGCTCTTGACTCATAATGAGCTCACTTTTTGCAGCGAAAGCATCATTATTTGAATGCCAAGAACCTGAGGCACTGAATAAGCTAACCGGGCTATTGAAAAGCGATAAGTTAATGATAGACAAGTAAACTTACTCCTATTTATATAAATAAAATGTAGCAGTAAAAAGCGCCTAATCAATAGTTACTAAATGAAAAAAAATTGTTACTGTTAAGGTTAAATAACAAATGGAATCACTATGACAACACAACGACTCCTCGCTTTGGGCTTGCTTCTGAGCTGCAGCTTTTCTGCTTTGGCAGAGTTTGAACTCATCCATAATGTCAAAGGCTACACCCTCACTCGTCAAGGCGAGTTGAAGACCTTTTCCACCTTAGTGTTTAAAGATGGCAAAGTAGTACGTACTGGTGATGAAGGCTTACTTAAAACCTACAGTAAAGCAAAAAAAACCAACGGCGAGCAAAAAGTACTGCTTCCAGGACTCATTGATGCTCATGGTCATATTATTGGCCTTGGGCAAAATTTAGTGCAACTTGATGTGCGCGGTACAACTTCAAAACAACAAGTTGGTGAGCGACTCGCGGCCTATGCTAAAAATAAAAAAGGCTGGATAATTGGTCGTGGCTGGAATCAAGAGCTCTGGCCTGACGGGCAGTTTCCAACGGCTAGCGATCTCGATAAATATGTGAACGATCGGCCGGTGATGCTTTCTCGCGTTGACGGTCACGCTATTTGGGTCAATAGCAAAGCGATGGAACTAGCAGGGATCACTCAAAAAACACTCGCCCCTGATGGTGGTGAAATCCTTCGCTTAAGCAATCAATCACCTAGTGGCATTTTTATTGATAAAGCAGAAAACTTAATTCGCCTGCATGTGCCCACACCATCTTCTGAAGAGTTAGGTCTTGCACTTGATGCTGCAGGCCAACACTTGTTGAGCCTTGGAATTACTTCTACTCATGATGCTGGTATTGATTTTGCGACTTGGCAATTATACAAACAGCGAGATAGCAGCAATCAATTACCCCTGCGTATTTTTGCTATGTTAAGTGCCACTGATGCAAAACTAGAGACAATGTTAGCAGCGGGTGTGTATAAAAATCAGCGCGATTATTTATCTATTCGTAGCGTTAAAATATACGCCGATGGTGCATTAGGCAGTCGAGGTGCAGCCTTAGTCGATGAATACGCCGACCGTAAAGGCCACAAAGGTCTCATGCTCGAAAGCCAAGCCAAGCTCGAAGCTCTTTTTGCACTCAGCTTTAAACATGGTTTTAGCGCCAATACACATGCAATTGGTGATATGGCTAATCGCACGGTATTAGATGCCTATGAAAATGCCTTTAAACAACATGGCGGAAAATTACTGCGTAACCGCATCGAGCATGCACAAATAGTTCAACCAAATGATATTCCTCGATTTAAACAGTTGTCGATCATTCCCTCAATGCAACCTGTTCACGCCACATCCGATATGCACATGGCTGAGCAACGTTTAAACTCTCTGCAATTACAAGGTGCGTATGCATGGCAAAGCTTTTTAAATCAAGGCTCAAAAGTGGCTGCTGGGTCTGATTTTCCAGTTGAACTCGCCAATATTTTTCATGGCTTATATGCCGCAATTACACGGATGGATCATACACAACAACCTGATAAAGGGTGGCGACCGTCTGAAGCTCTGAGTCGTAAAGATGCATTGAAAGCATTTAGCTTAGATGCGGCCTACGCTGCACATCAAGAATTTAAAATAGGCTCTCTTGAGCAAGGAAAGTGGGCCGACTTTATTTTAATTGATCAAGATATTTTCACTGTGGATGCAGCGAAAATTTATCAAACAAACGTGCTCGAAACATGGATAGCAGGCGAGCAAAAATTTAGTATCAATTAATCGCTAAAGCAAAGTGATGTTGATATAAATCAACACCTCACCTGAACAGATCTTTATGCTAGTTCTAACAGCATAAGGATCTGTTCATGACTCACGACCTCATTATAATTGGCGCAGGCCCATGCGCTCTAGCTCTGGCTAAATCACTTGCTGATAGTCCTTTTCAGATTACCATTATCGAACAAGCTGATGAAAATCACTGCGCTAATCCTGACTATGATGGCCGTGATATCGCGCTGACCCATCATTCAAAAGCACTGCTACAACAATTTAACCTCTGGCATGAGCTTGAACATATTTACCCGATCGAACAAGCAAAAGTATTCAATGGTCAGAGCGTTAAAAGTTTGGACTTTTGGCAACACTCAGGTAGTGCTTTAGGTTATTTAGTCTCAAATCATGATTTACGTGCCACGCTCTATCACAGTGTATGCATGCAAGATAATGTGCAGTTCATGTGGCAAACGCGCATTTCTCAAGTTGAGAAAGTAGCGACTGGTTATCGGGTGTTATTAGCGAATGGTCACTCTCTCACTACGCCATTATTGATTGCTGCTGATTCGCGGTTTTCAAACACACGGCGCCAACTTGGTATTGCAAGTCAGGTGACAGATTTTGCACGAACAGCAATTGTCGCCAGAATGAGCCATGATCTAACCCATCAAAAAATAGCCTACGAATGCTTTTTATACGGCTTTACCCTTGCGGTGTTGCCTTTATCTGAACATGAAAGCTCTGTGGTCATTACTGCTGATAGCGATCAAGCCCAACAATTGATTGCGCTTGATGAACACGCCTATGCGCAATTTGTGATGACAGCATTTGGCCATCAACTAGGGAAAATGGCTTTATGTTCCCAGCGTTTTAGTTACCCATTAGTTGGCGTCCTTGCAAAGCAATTTAGCAAAGAGCATGTAGCACTCATCGGTGATGCTGCTGTTGGGATGCATCCGGTGACAGCTCATGGGTTTAATTTAGGATTGAAGGGCGCGCATAAACTCGCACAATGCTTGTGTAAGGCTGAGCAAAGTGGCCAGCCCTATTGGTCAACAACGGTATTGAATGAGTATGAAAGATACCACCAGCGAGAAGTCAAAATAATGTACTATGGCACCAACGGCCTAGTGCATTTATTTACGAATGATTCGCCCCCCGCCAAGCTAATTAGAAACTGGGTGCTCAATGTATCAAGGCATTGTCCACCCATTCGCAAGGCAATCACGGCTAAGTTGGCGCAAAAAACAAGGGTCTTTTAGCTTTGCTGTTCACTTTCGTAGCGATGCAATTTAAATAAGTGATACAAATTGACTAACGATAATAGGCCGTTAGTAATGGCCACAGGCCACGCAGTAATCGCGATACCATAAACAGTAAACGCAATGCACCCAGCTAAGTTTAACCAGCGCAGCTTAGTGACATTGCTCATCATCAATGAAGCAACAAGTAATACAGAAGCAAAGTAACCTAAATATTCCCAACTCATTCTCGTACCCTTATTGATGAATGTTCTGATTGAACATGAATAAAAAGACCAATCCACTAAATAGCCCACTGAATTCTTTGCCTTTGTATGCGGGGAGTCCAGTCACGGGATAACTCTTCATTAAAACAACCTCTGGTTGTCTTAAATATAGAATAAAGGCTTTTTCTTTGTATTGTGGATTGGTGTAAATTGCCAAAGATGGTAAGGTTTGTCGGTTTTGAATTGAAGGACAATTGTCCTAACCCTGAGTAAGAGAGCTGCTGACGCTATGTTTCAATATCATTTTTCCTCGAATTTGGTCGAGCAACTACTGTCATTTGCTGGTAACAGCTTTAATCAAGAGAAAGAAAAAGCCTTATTACATCAAGGTCAGCCTTTTACCAAATTGCTATTAGTGCGCTCAGGAACGGTGTCATTTAGCTACGATGTGGGCAATGGACGACGACTGCTACTTGGCCAATTAGATTGTAACAACACCTTGATTGGTGAAATCGAGGCTCTGAATAATAAACCCTGCATTTATACAGTGACTTCAAAAAGTGATGTGTGCTACAACTTAATTGAACTCAAACATTGGCGTGAATTGCTTTTAAGCCAACCAGAATTAAGCCTTTACACTGCACAAAGCATTGCAGCAAAATTTGCCGAAAACCAACAGGTCAACTTAGATAAGTTACTGTTACCTTTAAGTTATAACATTGCTAAAGATTGCTTAACTCGCGCGCAACATAGTGGCCCCACCACCCTGCGCCCTTATCAAACCGTCAATGCTGAAGCCGAGCGCTTTGCCACAACAGAACGTGCATATCGCCGCGTAGTCAGTGAGTTAGTCGAAAAAGGGTTGGTCGTTCGAACAGACGATGGCTTAAAACCCGTTAATGAAGAAGCGCTTGAAGATTTTATCGAGCACTTTTTACAACGCTAACGATATATTGCGATTGAAAAATCAATCCGTATAAAAAAGCCTCTAGAGAGGCTTTTTTATACGGATTGATTACTAACAGGTGTTACTTGATCAGTAAGTCCTGAATGTTCACTAAGTCTGTTTTTCCTGCAATGATTTCATCAGGTGTTAAACCCGATAATTCGTGAGGAAACACTAACCATTCATCCGATTCATGGATGAAATAATCTGGCACCATGTCGACCTTTTTATTTTTAGGCTTGTAGTATGGACAAGCAACACGCACATCTGCTGGCATGTTTAAACGCATTAATTCGGTAAGTTTTTCTTTTAATGCAAAAATACTGCGCCCTGAATCAAAGACATCATCCACGATTAATAATGAGTTATTGGCATTGGCATTCTCAATAATGTAATGCAAACCATGTACTTTAATATCTTTCGATTGCTTGTTAATACCGTAGTAAGAAGAGGTGCGCACCGCAATATGATCGGTTTCTACCCCTTTAAAATCATAATACTCTTGGACGGCAATACCGATTGGAGCACCACCACGCCAAATTCCGATGATGAAATCTGGACGAAATCCATCTTCATATACTTGCGCTGCAACGCGAAACGAATCTTCAAGCAGTTGCTGAGCGGTGATATAACGTTTATCTGACATGTGTACTCCCCATTGTTCAGAACAATTATCATACGGGTTTAAAAATTGGTCGCGGATCTTAACGTAAAAGCGTGGACTTTGCTCATCGATTTAGCAAGTTAAGCAGTAATTAGTGTAAAAATACTAACAATCATGTTTTTCAGACTGTTTTGTTATAAAAAGACCCCTAATAGTTTGTCCAACTATTAGGGGTCACTTCAGAACACATCAGTGGGCTTTTTTCTTAAACGCGAACTTATGCTTTTTCAAGCAATGTTCTGGCTACGGTACGCATCCCCATAGTCGTGGCACCTGCAGCCCATTGCGACCCTGCGTTGTTTTGGAAACATGCAGCTAAATCAATGTGTACCCAACCTTGCCCATCGTTTGGTACAAAGCGTGATAAGAAACCAGCCGCATTTGATGCACCACCAAATCCACCGCCTTTTTGTGCTCGGCTATTGGCTGTATCCGCATAAGGCGACGGACACTGTTGTTGATGCCACTTTTCAAGCGGTAAAGGCCACGCAGCTTCAAATTCATCGGCTGCAAACCCTTCGACTTCTTGAGATAAGTCCTTATCTAAAGCAAAAAGTGCATTGTATTGTGTGCCAACAGCCATTAACGCCGCACCGGTTAGCGTCGCAGCATCAATGATTAATGGTGCGCCAGTTTCGCCAGCAGCCATCAAACCATCAGCTAATACTAAACGTCCTTCTGCATCGGTATTGACGATTTCAACGGTCGTGCCATTTTTATACGTTAAAATATCGCCCAACTTGTAAGCACCACCTGAAATCAAGTTCTCAGCACAACATAAAAACAGCTTGATGCGCTTTTCGATACCACGACTAATAGCTAGCGCTAAACCCGCAGTGACAGTGGCTGCACCACCCATATCACATTTCATACCTAGCATGCCTTCAGATGGTTTAATTGAGTAACCACCTGAATCAAATGTAATCCCTTTACCGACAAGTGCTGCAGATACAGGCGCATTCGCATCACCTGTTGGGTTGTAATCAAGCTCGAGTAAAACAGGCTTGCGATCGCTGCCACGACCTACTGCATGGATCCCAACCCATTGATGCTCTAATAAAGCATCACCTTTAATAATTTGATAACTCACGTGCTCAGGAGCAAGTGACTGAATAAACTCAGCGGCTTTTTCTGCTAACGATTCTGGGTAAATATCATCCGCAGTACCGTTAATCATTGAACGCGCCCAGGTCGCAGCTTGTTGCAGACGAGCAAGCTCAGATAAATCAGATTGCGCATTTTCAACAAATGTCACGCCATCAAGCTGTTTTGGGTTCACATAACCTTGATAAAAAGCCCATTGGCTTTCAGTGCACCAAGTGTCACCTGCTAATTGCACCGCTTTAATCCCTTGAGCTGAAATAGCTCGGCCGGCTTTTTGGATATTTTTCAGTGTTTCTTCTTGGCTCAAATGAATAATTGCGCCTTGTTGATCAAATGAAAGTGGCGCACCTTGACCCCAATGGCTTTGTGCTGCGTCTTCACTTAAACGAACGATAAATTGATTCGACATGTGCTTTTCTCTTGCGTTTTTATGTTGCCTTGAGTCTACTATAGCCCCGTCATAGACCCAACTAATTGAGATAAAAAGGCCCAATCCAGCTATGAAATTTAGTGCACCGTTGCAGCAAGCCCGCTTAATCAAACGCTATAAACGCTTCTTAGTGGATATTGAGTTACCCAATCACGAACTGACAACGATTCATTGCGCCAACACAGGAGCCATGACAGGTTGTGCCGATGAAGGGTTTACAGCCTTTTATTCCACCAGCGATAACCCTAAACGTAAATACCCACATAGTTTAGAACTCACGCAAAATTCACTCGGACACTTAATCTGTGTGAATACGGCGCTTGCGAACAAAATCGTCTACGAAGCAATTAATGAACGCAGAGTTTCAGAGCTGAACAATTACCAGACCATTCAAGCTGAAGTAAAATACGGCCATGAGAATAGCCGCATTGATATCTTGCTCAGTAACAGTGATGGCACTTTATGTTATGTCGAAATTAAATCTGTCACGTTATTAGCTGATAATGGCCAAGGGTATTTCCCAGACACTATCTCAGCGCGCGGACTTAAACATATTCGCGAATTGATAGAAATGAAAAAACAGGGGCATCGCGCAGTGTTATTCTTTTTAGTACAACATCAAGGCATCACCCATTTATCACCAGCTGCACATATAGATCACAAATATAATGAAGGAATAAAGCAAGCCCTTGCTGCAGGGGTCGAGGTTTTGTGTTACAACACTCAATTAAGCAGTGATGCAATCATACTAAATAAAGCGCTGCCATTTAATGTCATTTAGTACAACCACAGTAGTGGGTAAGCAAACAACACAAACGAATTAAATTATAAATTGTTTGCCTAGGGTATAAGATTCTGGTATTTATACCCGCCGACTTTGACCGGGATTGAAAGTAAGGATTAGGAGAGAGTTATGCCGGAGCAAAAAAGATTAGGGTTACTGGCAGAGGCGGGTGTTGAGCCGTACCAAGAAAAGCCAAACGAAGAATACATGAATGAAGCGCAACTTGCTCACTTTAAGAAAATCCTAGAAGCATGGCGCAACCAGTTACGTCAAGAAGTTGACCGTACGAAGACACATATGCAAGATGAAGCTGCTAACTTCCCAGATCCAGTCGACCGTGCTGCACAGGAAGAAGAGTTTTCACTTGAACTACGTACACGTGATCGTGAACGTAAGCTGATCAAGAAAATTGAAAAGACCATACAATTAATCAAGAATGATGATTTCGGTTATTGTGAGTCTTGCGGCATTGAAATTGGCATTCGCCGTTTAGAAGCGCGCCCAACAGCCGATCAATGTGTCGATTGTAAAACGCTGTCTGAAATCAAAGAAAAACAAGCAGGCCGCGGTTAATACACTGCATTATGGTTCCAGCTTTTGATTCTGAAGTGGGGGTGTATCGAGGACGATTTGCCCCTTCACCTTCAGGTCCCCTCCATTTTGGTTCGCTGATTGCTGCACTTGGCAGCTACCTAGACGCCAAAGCCCACCAAGGCAAATGGCTATTACGAATCGAAGATATCGATTCACCCCGCGTTGTCCCTGGCGCCTCTGACTCTATATTACGGACTTTAGATGCCTTTGCTTTGCATTGGGATGAAACTGTCGTATATCAAAGCCAGCGCCATGAGCTTTACCAACACACTCTCATACAATTACATCAACAACATGCCATTTATGCCTGCCAATGCACGCGCAAACAAATAAAAGCATCCGGTGGGGTTTATTCAAATCAGTGCCGAGACCTGTCTTTAGATCTCAAAACCAATGCACTTAGACTCAAACAACAGCACCCAGTCACTGACTTTATCGATCGTATTCAAGGCCCGATTCATGTCAGCAGTGATTTTGCCAACGAAGACTTTATTGTCAAACGTCGCGATGGCTTATTTGCCTATCAGCTCGTCGTGGTCTTAGACGACATTGACCAAGGCATCACAGATATTGTTCGGGGCGCGGATTTACTCGAGCCGACCGTCAGGCAAATTAGTCTGTATCAATTGTTAAATCAGCCCGTTCCTCAGTTTGCACACTTACCTTTAGCTGTTACTGAGCCTGGATTTAAACTTTCAAAACAAAACCATGCCCCTGCCGTTGATAATCAAAATCCAAGCCCTGCTCTGGTCGCTGCTTTAGCATTTTTAGGCTTACAACTACCCAAGGAACTGCATTCGAGCTCCCCTGAAACCATCCTCTCATGGGCTATCGCACACTGGCACATTGATGATATTCCCAAGCAAACCGAAATTCTTTTGGCTTGCCAATAAAACCCTATAAATTGTTAAAACAGCCTTAATCAGATACTAACTATGAATATCCACTGAAAATGTGCAGTTAGCGAAGCAGAACTCTTAAGTTTTTGCCGCTGCTGGTATATCATAGCCGCCTAAATTGGAATACGTACCAAGATACAGCTTAGGAGACACGTTATTATTTCCAAACTAATTAACTTTTGTCGAAAAATGACCGGTAAAAAAAGCGTGAACACAGTGAAAAAAAATAACAACAACAGCTTACCGCTCATTATTGGTCGCTCTGAACATAACGTATCACGTAAAAACTTTAGCCCAAATGCGATTAAGGTTCTGTATCGCCTTAAAGATGGTGGCTATGACGCATACTTGGTCGGAGGGTGTATCCGCGATGTATTGCTCGGAGTTGAACCCAAAGACTTTGATGTCGTGACCAACGCCACTCCTGAGCAAGTAAAACGCTTATTTAGAAATTGCCGCCTAATTGGTCGCCGCTTTCGTTTAGCACACATTGTTTTTGGCCGAGAAATTATCGAAGTGGCCACGATGCGTGGTCATCATGAAGGAAACGAAAGTAAAAACCCGATCAGCCAATCAAGCACTGAAGGGCAATTACTGCGTGATAACGTATATGGCACCATAGATGAAGATGCTGAACGTCGCGATTTTTCTATTAACGCACTTTATTACTCAATCAATGATTTTAGTATCCATGATTATGCCAATGGCATGGATGCAATCAAAAACCGCCGTATCGAGTTAATTGGTCACCCAGAAACCCGTTACCGAGAAGATCCGGTTCGGATGTTACGTGCGATTCGTTTTGCGACCAAGCTCGATATGCAAATTGCACCAGAAACAGAAGCTCCAATTTATGAACTTGCGGATTTGTTAGCGAACATTCCTGCGGCTCGACTCTTTGAAGAAGTATTGAAACTGTTTTTAAATGGCAAAGCTGAAGCGAACTTTTTGGCATTGCGACAGTATGGCTTGTTTAAAGAGCTTTTCCCTGCGCTAGATTTAATTTTTGAGCAATCCACCACAGGTGAAGAACTCAAATTTATCAGACAAATGTTCATCAACACTGATTTACGTATTAATGCCGATAAAAAAGTCACTCCTGCATTTGTATTTGCGGCGTTGCTTTGGTACCCGCTGGTACAACGAGCTGAGCAATTAATGCAAGAAAACCGCTTAGATGAATACGAAGCATATACACAAGCAGGCAATGAAGTTGTGGCCATCAACTCACAACAAATCGCAGTCCCTAAACGCTTTACGCTAGGTGCCCGTGAAATTTGGCAAATTCAGTTACGATTACCAAAACGAGGCGGTCAGCGTGCATATCGACTTGCTCAGCAACCTCGTTTTAGAGCTGCCTATGATTTCTTGCTACTGCGTGCACAAGTGACACCTGAACCATTACAAGAATTAGCAACTTGGTGGACAGAATACCAAAAGAAAGAAAATGTCGGGCAAAAACAGATGGTCAAAGAGCTCCCCAACGACAAGCCTGCAACTCGTCGTCGTAAGCCTCGCCGTCGTTATCCAAATAAAAAACCATCACAATCATCGGATAGCTAACCATGGCGATTGTTTATTTAGGTTTAGGAGCGAACTTGAACCAACCAGTGCAGCAACTCAATAATGCAGTTGCTGCACTGACTCAATTAGTCTCGAGTGAACACATTGCCGTGTCTTCGTTCTACAGCAGTAAACCGATGGGCCCACAAGATCAACCTGATTATGTGAATGCCGTGGCAAAAATTAACACTGATTTATCCCCTTTAGCCTTGCTCGATAAAACTCAAGCAATTGAACTGGCCTGTGGCAGAGTACGCAAAGACGAGCGCTGGGGACCGCGAACATTAGATATTGATATTTTATTGTATGATTCCCTTGAACTTGAAAGTGAACGATTAACAGTTCCCCATTATGGCCTACACTTACGTGAATTTGTGCTTTACCCTTTGTATGAGATCGCACCAGATTTGCAATTACCCAATGGTCAATCAATCAATACATTACTCGCAAACGTGCCGCTCAATGGCTTAACCGCAATCCAACGATAAAACAATCCGATGTGCCAGCACATCATCTGAGGACCTTATGGCAAAGATTACAGTTTCTACCTTAAAAAAAATGAAAGATGAAGGCCAAAAAATTGCCGCGCTTACGGCCTATGACGCCAGCTTTTCGCAGTTATTTCAAGATAATGGTGTTCATGTATTATTAGTTGGCGACTCACTCGGTATGGTATTGCAAGGTGGATCGGATACTTTGGCCGTCACCAATCAAGACATCGCGTATCATACTCGTTGTGTTCGAGCTGGCGCGCCGGATACGTTTGTTATTGCTGATATGCCCTTTATGACCTATTCCAATGTCGCTGATACCTGTAAACATGCTGCAGAGTTAATGCGAGCCGGTGCCAATATGGTCAAACTAGAAGGCGGTGAATGGCTCTATAACAGCATTCATGCTTTGACCCAACAAGGGATCCCTGTTTGTGGGCATCTAGGTTTAACACCGCAGTCGGTTCATGTATTTGGAGGATTTAAAATCCAAGGCCGTGAAAACGAGCAAGCAGAAAAAATGATCAAAGATGCACAAGCCTTAGAACGTGCTGGCGCACAATTACTGGTTCTCGAATGCATTCCTTCTGCATTAGCAGCACGCATCACACAGAGTGTGTCGATTCCCACAATTGGCATTGGCGCAGGAAAGCTCACTGATGGCCAAATTTTAGTCATGCATGACTTAGTCGGAATATCCGCAGGTTATATCCCTAAATTTTCCAAGAATTTTTTACTCGAAGCAGGCAACATGCCTGGCGCAGTGAAAAAATACATAGATGACGTTGCTTCGGGAGATTTCCCAAGCACAGAGCACGAGTTTAATTAATGCAAACAGTTTCACAAATTCAATCATTACGTAGTCGAGTCAAAGCCTGGAAACAAGCCGGTTTAAGTGTCGCGTTTGTGCCTACGATGGGCAACCTGCACCAGGGGCATTTTAGTCTGGTTGAAAAAGCCAAAACCGTAGCCGATAAAGTGGTTGTGAGCATTTTTGTTAATCCAATGCAATTTGGCCCAAAAGAAGATCTGGATAAGTATCCGCGCACTTTAGAGCAAGATCAACAAGGCCTTGAAGCGCTTGATATTGATATTTTATTTACACCCACTCCTGATATTATCTACCCAAAAGGGTTAGATGAACAAAGCTATATTGAAGTATTAGGTGTCTCTGAAGGTCATTGTGGTGGCAGTCGTCCGGGCCACTTTCGAGGAGTCGCCACCGTCGTCGCAAAACTGTTTAATTTGGTGCAACCGGATTATGCCTGCTTCGGTGAAAAAGACTTTCAGCAGCTGCAAGTGATCCGCACTATGGTTGAAGACTTGTCTATGCCCATAGAAATCATTGCGGTGCCAACAAAACGAGAGCCCTCAGGTTTGGCGATGAGTTCGCGTAATGGTTACTTGTCTGATGAGCAAAAAGAGACAGCAAAAGTCTTGTTCCAAGTGTTAAATGACACGGCGCAATCGCTCATAAATGGCGATACCGATATTGCAGCATTAACGAATACAGCTAAATCACAATTAACCGCAGCTGGATTAGTTCCTGATTACTATAATATTGTTGCCCAAAAAACTCTTAAGCCCGCGGTTGATACCGACAAACAATTAATTATCCTTGCTGCTGCGTTTCTTGGTACAGTCAGGTTAATCGATAACTTACAAATTAATTTGGATTAAACAACAGGGACCACTATGAAAAAAATAACTCTAGGCTTCATCGTTGCGTTAAGCTCGTTGGTACTATCTGGCTGTCAAAGCAGCAACCAAGAAGTGAATCGTTGTGGTCAGGAACTTTTTCAATGCCAGCAAAATTGTGACATGAAAAGCGCAGGTGAAGGGTTAGTACAATCAGTATGTGAAATAAAATGCACTGAGCGTCACAATCAATGTAAAAAACAAGCTGAAACACTAATCCAAGCAGAGCAAGCACAATAAAACGTGTCTCTTGCAGCCAATAACTCAGCTCGCTATTTAGCGGGCTTTTTTATGTCTCAAAACCAAGTCATATCAAAGCCAAAAAATAGACACAAAAAAGCCAATCTCGTCAGATTGGCTTTTTAATGAAAAATGGCGAACTTATTTTAAGCCAAGTTTCATCAATTCTTTTTCAACCATTTTTGCAGATAACGGTACATAACCGTCTTTCTCTACAATTTCTTGGCCCATTTTTGATAAAACCATTTTCAAAAATTCAGCTTCGATAGGTGATAAATCTTTATTCGGGTGTTTATTTACATACACGTATAAGAAACGTGATAGTGGGTATTTGCCACTTGCTACATTATCTAAGGTTGCATCGACAAAGTTGTCTCCTTTCTTAGATAAAGGCACAGTGCGCACACCAGAAGTTTTATAACCAATACCAGAGTAACCGATAGCATTTACTGACGCAGAAATAGACTGTACCACTGATGCAGAACCTGGTTGCTCATTTACATTGTTACGGAAGTCACCTTTACACAATGCTTTTTTCTTAAAGTAACCATAAGTACCTGATACAGAGTTACGACCATAAAGCTGAATATCTTTAGAGCCCCAATCACCTGTTAATCCAATATCACTCCAACGAGTAACGTCTTTTTCTGCACCACATTTACGTGTTGAAGAGAAAATCGCATCTACTTCGTCGATACGTAAACCTTCGATTGGGTTATCTTTATGAACAAAAACTGCTAACGCATCAATCGCAACACGCACTTCTGTTGGTTTATAACCAAAGCGTTTTTCAAATGCTTCAACTTCTTTTGATTTCATTTTTCGGCTCATAGGGCCAAAGTTAGCCGTACCTTCAGTCAATGCTGGTGGCGCAGTTGATGAACCGGCTGCTTGAATTTGAATGTTCACATTTGGGTATTGGCGTTTATATTCCTCAGCCCAAAAGGTCATCATATTTGCAAGCGTATCAGAACCTACTGATGAGAAGTTACCTGAAATACCACTAATTTTTTGATATTCTGGCATCGCCTGTTCTACAGCAGCCGCTTGGCCTGAGATAAAAGTTGTTACAGCAAAACCAGTTGCAACGGCTAAGTTTTTAAATTTCATTCGGATAACTCCAGGGTGAATGTATCTTCTTTAATTAGGATCATTTTCAGATCTTTACGTGACAATAACATGACCTAAATATGACAGTTTAATGACTGCGTTAATCTATTTGTCATAAAGAGACCGATTCGCGTTGTTTAATACGATTGGCATTAAATGAAAATGAAAAACACGATCCTTCCCCAACTGTAGAGCGGATCATCAATTCACTTTCATGACGGGATAAAACATGCTTGGTAATAGCAAGTCCTAATCCCGATCCTCCGGTTTTTCGTGAGCGTGCTTTATCTACGCGATAAAAACGCTCAGTTAAACGATGCAGATGCTCAGGAGCAATCCCATCACCATTGTCTGTGACACTAAATAGCGCTTTATCACCCTGTAATTGCCAGCAGATATTTATTTCACCTTGGTCAGGTGTGTAATGAACGGCATTGAAGACTAGATTAGAAAATGCGCTTCTTAATTCATCTTCGCCACCTAAGATTTGGAGGTTTTCGTCAGCACTTAGAGTGATGACATGCTGTTTTTCTCTATTAAGTGCCTGTGCTTCAGTTAAAATTAACTTCAGAAGTTTAGCGATATCAACAGGTTTGTCTTGTTCTGGTCGGCGTAAACCTTCAATACGTGATAAAGCTAACAGCTGATTGACTAAACTATCCATGCGCTTACATTGATCGAGCATAGTACCGTGTGCTTTTTCCCACACCCGCGCTGGCGGCAAATCATCAGAATCCATCATTTCCAGATAACCTGCGACAACCGTAAGTGGCGTTCTTAATTCATGGGACACATTCGCGACAAAGTCTTTTCGCATTTGCTCAAGTTGCTTAAGACGAGTCACGTCTCGAACAACCATCATCAACTGCGCATCCGCATAAGGCATGACTCGAAACTCTAAAATTTGCTCAATCCCCATTGGTGAGTGAAGCTCCAATGGCTCAGCAAAACTTTTTGCTGTCATATATTGTGAAAATTGTGGATGGCGAATTAAGTTATCAAGACGTTGACCATGATCTGCAGGCCACTTTAACCCTAAAACACGCAGCGCTAATTGGTTACACCAGACAATACTCATATCACGTTGTAACACAATGACCGCGTCTGGCACCGCTTCAGCTCCTTCACGAAAACGTCGAATAAGCTCTGCTAATTCGTTGCGTTTATTTCGGTTACGGTGCTGTAGACGGTAGATCCCTTCAAAAATTTGCTCCCAAGTGCCCTCTCCTTCAGGCGGATTGAAGCTACGCTGATTAATTAACCAATCACTCAAGCGATATAACTGGCGATAATGCCAGAACATCAAAGAGCTTGCGCCAAGAAATAAGAGCAAAAAAGGAGCCCCTATTAGGACTCCTATTAATAGAAGAGGTAAAAAATAAACGAATAAACGCTTTGTTAAAGTGCGCTTATTAATAACTCGATACATAAATCGGCTCTTTTTATGCTGTATCGTCAAGACCTTAAAGATACACTATCTAATCTAAGTTCTGCACCTGAAGTGACGATTTTTTACAGCTTTATTACACTTTACTCGAGAATCGATAGCCTGAACCACGAACAGTTTGGACTAATTTATCGTGACCCATTGGCGCTATTGCCTTACGAAGACGACGGATATGCACATCCACTGTCCGGTCTTCAACATAGACATTAGTGCCCCAAACATGATCGAGTAATTGCTCACGGCTGTAAACTCGCTCTGGGTGTGTCATGAAGAAATGTAACAAACGAAACTCTGTTGGCCCCATATCAAGTTCGCTGCCAGCAGATGTAACACGATGAGAAATTGGGTCTAGGCGTAAACCATGAACTTCAATGGCTTCTTCTAGTGAGGTTGGAGAAACTCGGCGAATTACAGCCTTGATTCGAGCCATCAGCTCTTTTGGTGAGAATGGCTTAGTGACATAATCATCAGCACCCACTTCTAACCCTTTGACTTTATCTTCTTCTTCACCGCGAGCGGTTAACATTATGATTGGAATATGACGGGTATATTCGCTTTGTTTAATTTTTTTAGCGATTTGCACACCGCTGCCACCAGGTAGCATCCAATCGAGTAAAATCATGTCTGGATAAGGTTCCATCAATGATGCGATAGCTGAGTCATAATCTTCAGCTTCGATAGCTTGAAATCCATTTTGCTCTAAAACAAACACCAGCATTTCGCGGATTGGTGCTTCGTCATCAACGACAAGTATTCTACGTGACATCCTTTAACTCTCTTCAGTGTTTTAAACTGCAAGTATTATTATGACTAATTATGACAGTTTTATGAAAAAACGCGTCTTTTGGGGGTAAATGTGAAACACAATCTAAATAAATAGGTCACATTTAATTTAACCTAATGATTTAAATACTTTAAATAATAATTAAATATAACTTAAAACATCATAAATATTTAAATTTAGAGACAAAAAAAACAGCAAGTTGTCTTGCTGTTTTTTTTAAGAGGCCACTTTTCACTAAAAATCGTAACGAAGTGTCATCGCTAAATGATCTTGATCTTCTGTATTATCCAAGTCAAACATGCTGTACAAAAGGTACATTCTTGCTTGTTTACTTAGTTTTCTTTCAACACCAAGCGACATCGCATCACCGGTATCTTTGAGTTTACCAAAATCCATATCACTGGATTGAAATTGCGCTAACAATTTATATTCACTAATTTTGTACGCAGCGCTGATTAAATAACCATCACCGTCTTTACCATCAGACTCTCGTTCACTATCTTGATACATGCCACCAAGCATTAAATCACCGATTTGCCACTGCCCCGTTACTCGGGTGATGTTAAACCCAGCGACTTCTTCATCTCGAGCGAGTGCTAAATACACATTGGTTCGTTTAAGCTTTATATCGCCATAGGTAATTGCAGCAGATAAGCCATCCTCATCATCTTGCTTGCTGTTTTCTTTAGCTATATAAGTAAACATCACTTTAAATTCACCCATTAAAGGCGATTCGTAACGCAGCGAATCCCCTAAGCGGTTCTCACCGTTAAATAGGTATTTAATGTCTGATGAAAAGTCATTCATTACATCGACTTTGTTTTCAGACTTTTTCATGGTGGTATCCATGCGGCCAATCATCACTTCGCCCCAACTGCCTCTTAGCCCCATATATTGATCACGAGAGGTTAAGTTGGCCTTGTTAGAGCCATCATTGTCTTGCTCTGTAACATTGACATCCCATTCAAATCGAAAAACAGCCTCAAGCTCATCGCTAATTTCATGATTAGCCAACACACCAAATCGTGAGGCATAAGATTCAATATCCGTTTTACGACCATCACCATAATCAGAACTTTGAATGCCAAGATGAGCCCGACCGTACACTTTAAGATCTTGCGCAGCAGTCGCTAAACTAAGAAATGCTGAGCCCAGTAACACTGCACTTTTTACCATTTTTTTCATAGTATGACCTTCAATCGCTAGCAACTTCCAAAAACATCTGGTCAAGATATGGAAGTCTTGTTTTTGTCTTATTTAAAAATCGACCATAAAACAAACAAGATCAAGCTAAAGGCAGAATTTCATGTAATAAATTAAGCAACTTCACACGTATAGAGCGATGACAACTACTTTCATCCGATAAAATAAATAGGTAAACTCAAAGAAAATAAAAATAAAAACCAATCATGCACTCGGCATTAAAACTCAACGTATTGTTGTTTGAATCACAGTTAAACGTCCGCACTCATTTAGTCACACTCCTAAAAAAACTCGGCTGTACCAAAGTGAAAACAGCAAAAACGGTCAAAGAAGTCATCAGCCAATTGAAAACAGGATCGGTTGACCTGTTATTGATGGATTTTGATACTGACCACTACAGTAATGGTAATGACTTTATTCGTTATTTGATCACACTCAAAGGGATCCCAGATCATTGCAGAGTGCTGTTTTTATCTGATCAACCTGAGCGAGCGTTATCGGATCTCGCTTTTCGATATACCTGCACTGACGTACTTGAAAAACCAGTTAGCCAACCAAAATTAAAGGCGTTATTAACCCAATACAACGAGTCTTCTCAGCGGCTCAAAATCATGTTTACTCAGCTGCGACATGCCTCGCCTGATCAACAACTTGCGATTTTATCTCATGCGACATTTATCGGATTAAGCTCAGCTCAAAACAACGAGTTACAATTAATAAAAGCGGCTTACTTCCTTAAACTCAACCATGTTAGTGATGCCTTAGATTGTGTAAAATCAATCACGCAAGCCAGCCAACAAGCCAGCGCGCAACTAGCGATTTACAGCCTGATCGGCGATGAAAAAAAGCTGAAGTTGACATTACTTAAAATGCAATCGTTGAATCTGCTGACCAAAAAACAGACCTTATTTTCTGTGAAGCATTTTTTACACTATAACGAGTTTTATCAAAGCTTAGTGACGCTCAATCAATTGCCTGAATTTAGTTTAAGTGCCCATGAAGCAGAGCTTAAAGCAGTCTGTATTTATGAAACACAGGGGATTGAAAATGCCCTTGAATATTTAGAAAAAAAGCTAAAAACAACACTAGTAAATCAGCATTATCTAGGGCTTATCTTAATGAGTATGATCCGACTGATCATGCTCGAACAATGCCTGTTCACCAAACAATCTCGCCTCAAGACAGACAAAACAGCTTATCAAATTAAAGTACTAATTAAGAATCTTTTTACTTTAAATAACAATGAAATAAACCAAAGTTGCCTGCCCTTTTTACGGTTGTATTTGCAAATACTCGAAAATGATCCAAGTCAATCAACTGATCTGTCAGAAAAACATGCTTTACAGCTTAAAGCGCTGTGTAAACGGATCAGTCATGCTTCTGAACAGCTGATATGTTTAGCATGTGCGGTTGAGTTAAAGCGAACCGATATAGCCGTTGAATTAGTGAGAGATAAAATACAGTTACATGGCATGATGGATAGCAGTGCACAAAGTTTAGCGTTTGATTATTTTATTCTAAAGCTGTTTGACAGCGCCTGCATCGATGAAAACCACAAAGCGAGTTATTTCAATACTTGGGCCATTGAGCGACAAGACAAATCACAGCGTTATCTAGCATTGGCGTTTTTCGCCAAAGCTCACTTTTTAGCGCCCTCGAATCCAGTTTATTTACTGAACTTACTAAACACCATGCAAAGTTTGAAATTAAGTAAATACTGGCGCTATCAACAGTCGCAACTTTTACTTGATGCAAAATCACTGACGATGACTCAAGCGCAGCAACAACGTCTCGCACAGCTAGCATCATGATCAATACGATGAGATCACTCTTTTACCAAGTAACGATCAACAGCCTATATCTGGGATCACTATTTTACTAATTAGAGCGCCTTTTTCTCCTTTATGATGATTTTTTATACATCTATTTTTCAAAAAGAGAAAAAAGCAACTCATTACGCTGCTTTTTTCAACCCTTTTTACTGATCACACTTAGTATAAATACGATCTTTACTGGCCACATTCCGATCTTAGTTAGTTAAGATCTGATCCCGGTTGATAAAATATTGATCCTCGATCTGAACGCTTGATAAAAATATGATCCAAAAAAAAAGCGAAAACTAAGTTTTCGCTTTTAATCACGTGCATCGTTACTTTTGCGCTATTTGCCAAACAGCCACTGAACCCGATAATTCGTTACCGATAACCAATAAAGCCTCACCTGTAGCACTGTGCTCAGCACGAATAAACTTCATGCCTTCAGGCGCCAAATCTCCAGAAATATCAGCACCTTCAACTAAACCTCGATTAATAAAATAATCAACAAACTGCGTGTTATATGGATTAGTCACATCGTAAACGAGCACGCCACCCATTCGTTCAAGGCCAATAAATGCAAGCGTCCGCTCGCCTACTTTACCCACAGCCAATGCTTCAGGCTCCGCCCCTTTTGCATCTGAGCGGGTATCACCTTCATTGGTATCTTCATCATTATTAAATGCCGCACCATGTATTGATGCGGTAATCCGATCAACTTGATCCCCCGAGTCAAATACGACCAAACCGTTGCTATCCCAAATAGTAAATGATCGCGCCCCATAGGTATAAAGTGCTTCGTAGCGACCATCTTGATCCGCATCACCTTTTACTGTGGTGACTTTCAAGCGACCAATATCGTCATTATCATTATTTAGATAAGAAAAGTTATCAGCTAGGTTCAAATCTTTGACACGAGATTCATCAACATACGATAAACAACCATCATCCGAATCAAAATCTAGCCCACCTGCGGCCAAACAACTTACTTCATCTGCCGCATCAAAAAAGTATTCTCGCCCGTCCCCCTCATTGGCGGTCACCAAAAACTCAGCACCTTGCCAAGTAAAATTAGTAATCGTATCGGGCTGATACATGCCAAATAAACCTGGATATTGCTTGAAATTCACGCCACCATCTTTATCGGAGGCATCAAAACTTAAATTAGACCAGTCTTTAAAACCTAATCCTTGTAATTTAACGCTGTTATCTTGCAAATCAATAATGAGCAATGCGTTATTTTCTTGTACTGTGACATAAGCAGTCTTGCTATCAGAACTGATCGTGATGTACTCAGGCTCAAGATCCATCGCCACTGTCGTATTAATCAATTGGCCTTTTATAGTCCGACCAGTCGGATTTGCAAACATGACGCCTTGTTGCTCTAAGGCCGCTTGTTGTGTATTAAATTGCGTTAAGCCAATATCTGTGGCTATTTGCTCTGGTCCCGTTGTTGTCATCGTAATAATGGATACTGATCCTTCAGGATCCACTGAATAATCACCAGCAGGTTCACCTTCATTTGCAACAACGACTTTACTGCCATCTGGTGTAAACGTCACCATGTCTGGTAAATAACCAACCACAACATTTTGAACAAACACAGGTGCCTCACCACTTATATCATAAAAAGCAATGCTGCCTTTTTCACCTGTTTCACGGGCCATGGCGACCGCAAGCCATTTGTCATCATTTGAAATAGCAATACTATTGGCATCACCCGGTGTGTGAGCAGTTAAATCAATACTGATTGCGGGCAATAAATTCGTATCCGTCACCACTCCTTCATTATTTTTGACTAAGGCAGCAGTATCAAACGACGTAGCAGGAATTATTTCAACACTTGGTTTATCACCCGAGCTATTAATGGCATAAATCCACTGCTTAGATGCTTGATACGCCACAACTTCAGCAGCCCCTTCAGGAGACTCAGTGTTTAAAACCGCTCGGCCAATTAACTGGATGTCAAATAAACCTGAAGTATTCTGACCATTTTGGCCATTAGCTCCAGCTTGCCCAGTTTCACCGACTGCGCCTGCTGGACCTGCTTTGCCATCTTCGCCATCGAGCGAACACCCACTTAAAGCAACGACTAACCCCAGTGCAATAACCGATTTTTTATACATCTTTAACATCCTGATAGTGAAATTTTAAAAGCCACTAGCAGACCACGATTCAATGACACTTTCATGCCAGTGATATGACAAATTTTTTGCATAAAAAAACCCGCGTTGCGGGCTTTTTTTATCAAACGTAACCGTTATTTAATTTTCGCAGCCAGTTCACCTGACAGGTATTTTAAATGCATTTCATCAAGAGAAATTGGTTTGATCTTACCAGCTTGACCCGCGGTACCAAACGATTCATAACGAGCAATACAAATTTCAGTCATCGCTTTGGTCGCTTCAGCTAAAAACTTACGAGGATCAAAATTAGATGGATTAAGCGCTAAATGACGACGAATCGCTCCTGTTGATGCTAAACGTAAATCGGTATCAATATTGACTTTACGCACACCGTGCTTGATCCCTTCGACGATTTGTTCAACTGGTACACCGTAAGTTTCTGGGATCTCTCCACCGTATTCATTAATCACTGCTAACCACTCTTGCGGCACTGAAGACGAACCGTGCATGACTAAGTGTGTATTTGGAATACGTGCATGAATTTCTTTGATACGGTCGATTGCTAAGATGTCATCTGTTGGTGGACGAGTAAACTTATATGCGCCATGTGATGTACCACAGGCAATTGCTAAAGCATCAACACCCGTTTTCTTAACAAAATCAGCGGCCTCTTCTGGGTCAGTAAGAAGTTGTTCCAAATCTAACTTGCCCACAGCTCCAATACCATCTTCTTCGCCTGCTTCACCGGTTTCTAATGAGCCAAGTACCCCTAACTCACCCTCAACTGACACACCACATGCATGTGCAAGTTCAACAGTACGGCGTGTTACATCAACGTTGTATTCATAAGTTGAAGGCGTTTTACCATCAGACATTAAAGAACCATCCATCATCACTGATGAAAAGCCTAATTGAATTGAACGCTGGCACACGTCAGGTGAAGTTCCGTGATCTTGATGCATCACAACCGGAATATGTGGCCATTCTTCTACTGCAGCTAAAATCATATGACGAATGAATGGGGCACCGGCATAAGCACGGGCTCCAGCAGAACCTTGTACAATTACAGGGCTATTGGTTCTGTCAGCCGCTTCCATAATCGCGCGCATTTGCTCTTGGTTATTGACGTTAAAGGCAGGAACGCCGTAACCATTTTCTGCTGCGTGATCTAAAAGTTGACGCATACTGATTAAAGCCATATTGGTTTTCTCCAATTGCGATAGCAATGTAATTGCCATCTAGTTTTGAACGGTTAGATTAATTTATTTTGAAACAGTCAGATCCTTAACTGAATCAAGGGCTTTACACTAGTTAAAACCCTAAATTAAACACTGCACGAAAGTGAGAGAGAGTGCAGTGTTCAATGAGTATAGGACGAGTCCTTATTTTGCGCGTGATTCTAACATCGCAACAGCCGGAAGTTGTTTCCCTTCTAAAAACTCTAAGAAAGCACCGCCACCTGTTGAAATATAAGAAATTTTATCAGCAACACCATATTTATCGATAGCAGCAAGTGTGTCACCACCACCCGCAATAGAAAACGCGTTTGATTCAGCAATCGCGTTTGCAATCGCCTGCGTGCCATTACCAAACTGATCGAATTCAAATACACCCACAGGGCCATTCCAGACAACAGTGCCCGCATTTTTAATAATGGTCGCTAATTGTTTTGCCGAGTCTGGGCCGATGTCAAAAATCATGTCATCTGCTGTGACTTCGCTCACATCTTTGAGTGTAGCCACGGCAGACTCAGAAAACTCTGATCCGACGACGACATCCGTAGGCACTGGAATATCGCCATTATTAGCTTTTGCATCAGCGGTCAGTTTATTGGCTTCATCAATTAAATCAGCCTCATATAAAGACTTTCCAACTGGGTGACCCGCAGCTGCGATAAAAGTATTGGCAATACCGCCACCTGTCACTAATTGATCGACAATTTTAGAAAGTGAATCAAGTACCGTTAATTTAGTCGACACTTTTGAGCCACCAACAATCGCCACAAGTGGACGAGCGGGGTTATCAAGGGCTTTGCCAAGTGCTTCTAGTTCAGCTGCGAGTAATGGACCTGCACATGCGATAGGCGCATAAAGTCCGACACCATGAGTTGACGCTTGTGCGCGGTGCGCTGTACCAAACGCATCCATCACATAGACATCACATAATGCGGCTAATTGTTTAGCTAAGACTTCATCGTCTTTTTTCTCGCCAATATTAAAACGCACATTTTCAAATACCACGACTTCATTTGTTTCAACTGCGACGCCGTCTAAATAATCTTTTTCTAAACGTACTGGGCAATCAAGTACGTCATTTAAATAGTTAACAACTGGAGCAAGCGAGAATTCTTCGTCATATTCACCTTCAACAGGGCGACCTAAATGTGACATCACCATTACTTTCGCGCCCTTTTCTAACGCTAATTTAATCGTGGGTAACGAGGCACGGATACGCGCATCTGACGTTACTTTGCCATCTTTAACGGGTACGTTTAAATCTTCACGGATCAGAACGCGTTTGCCTGCTAAATCTAAATCGGCCATTTTAATGACTGACATCTTGTGCTCCTTTTTAAACTAAAATTCGCTTATCAACGATAAACGAGCTAAATCAAACAGTTGTTATGGCTACTTAGCCTGCATCATGGCGTAAGAGGTATCGAGCATTCGGTGGGCAAAGCCCCACTCGTTATCACACCAGACTAATAATTTTACTAAACGTTTATGACTAACACGTGTCTGTGTTCCGTCAATGATACAAGAATGCGGGTCATGATTGAAATCCACTGAGACCAAAGGCTCCTCGGTATAATCTAAAATACCGGTTAACCGCCCGCTTGCTGCGGCTTTAATCACACGATTGATATCTGCCAACGACACATCGCTGTTTAACGTGACGCTCAAATCCATCGCTGTAACATTAATAGTTGGCACACGCACTGCTATCGCTTCAAAGCGGCCATGAAATTTAGGCAAAATACGCTCGATACCGCGTGCTAATTTGGTATCAACAGGAATAATCGATTGACTCGCCGCACGGGTACGACGTAAATCAGGATGATAAGCATCTATCACTTGCTGATCATGCATTGACGCATGAATAGTGGTAATCGCACCAGATTCTATCCCAAAGGCATCATCAATCACTTTAATAACCGGAACAATACAGTTGGTTGTGCACGAGCCATTAGAGACGATTGAATGTGACGAAGTCAGCTCATCATCGTTAATACCATAAACAATCGTAGCATCCATATCCGCATCGGCAGGTTGTGAAAACAACACTTTCTTTGCACCTGCATTTAAATGAACTTGCGCATGCTCGCGCGAATGAAATACACCGGTACACTCTAAGACGACATCGACATCAAGCGATTGCCAAGGGAGTTTTTCTGGAGATGTTTCGGCAAAAAGTTGAATTTCATCGTTTGCCACTCGCAACGTCGAACCATCCAAATTAACAGGAAATTTAAATCGACCGTGGGAAGTGTCGTATTTTAGCAGATGAGCGATGCCTTCAGGCTCGGCGAGTTCATTAATCGCTACCACTTTGAAGCGATCATGTTGGTTTGACTCATAAAGCGCACGTACGATATTACGACCAATACGACCAAAACCATTTATTGCCAATCTAATTGTCATCGAAATAAGGGTTCCGAATGATTTTACTTATCTTGAGCTGGATTATCAGAACTTTAAACGAATCTTAAAGTGTATGAACAACAACGTCAGATTTACATTTAATGAATGGCGCTATTGTAATCGACCTTGACCAAGTTCCATAGCGAAAATAACTAATAATAAGATTAGAAAATTTAGGGCAATGCAAATCAACGAAACTGTAGCGCCTATTTTTTCTTTACAACACATAAAAAAGCCAGTCATGGATGTCCATGACTGGCTTTTTTAACTTGATAAATAAAGTACTTAGAACAGCTCAAGCGATTTGGCGACAATATTGTCAACGGTAAAACCAAAGTGCTTAAATAACTCACCAGCAGGTGCTGATTCACCAAACGTCGTCATACCAATGACAGCACCGTTTAAACCAACATATTTATACCAATAATCAGCAATACCAGCTTCAATCGCAACACGGCGGCTAATCGCTGCAGGTAAAACCGACTCTTTGTATGCTGCATCTTGCGCTTCAAAAACATCCGTTGAAGGCATTGAAACAACGCGAACTTGTTTACCTTGTGCGCGCAGCTCTGCAGCAGAATCTTGTGCTAACTGCACTTCAGAACCCGTTGCAATCAAAATAATCTCAGGATTGCCATCACACGATAAAACATAACCACCTTTTGCGACATTAGCTAACTGCTCTGCCGAACGTGTTTGTTGTGCTAAGTTCTGACGAGAGAAAATCAACGACGTAGGACCATCTTTACGCTCAATGGCAGCTTTCCACGCCACTGCAGATTCAACCTGATCACATGGGCGCCAGTTATCTAAGTTAGGTGTTAAGCGCATACTCGCAATTTGTTCCACTGGCTGATGGGTTGGACCATCTTCACCTAAGCCGATTGAATCATGGGTGTAAACAAAAATAGAAGGTTGCTTCATTAATGCCGCCATGCGCACTGCATTACGAGCATATTCCATAAACATGAGGAAAGTCGCACCGTAAGGTACAAAGCCTTTGTGCAGCGCAATACCATTCATAATCGCTGACATACCAAACTCACGCACACCATAAAACACATAATTTCCAGATGCATCTTGCGCTGTTAAGCTCTTAGAGCCAGACCAAAGTGTTAAGTTAGAACCAGCTAAATCCGCTGAACCGCCCATAAACTCAGGAAGTAGTGGGCCAAATGCTTCTAGTGCATTTTGTGATGCTTTACGAGAGGCGATATCGGCTGGTGTTGCTTGTAATTGTTCAATATAAGCTTGTGATTTCTCAGCCCATTCAGCTGGAAGTTCGTTATTATTACGACGAACAAATTCAGCTGCCAGCTCTGGGTATGCTGCTTTATACGCTGCAAATTTAGTATTCCAGCTCGCTTCTAAATCAGAACCTTTTGCTTTGTTATCCCATGCTTCATAAACATCAGCTGGAATATCAAATGCCCCATGCTCCCACCCTAAAAATTCACGAGCTGCAGTAATTTCTGCATCACCTAACGGTGCACCATGGCAATCATGGCTGCCTGATTTGTTTGGTGAACCAAAACCGATAATGGTTTTACAACAAATAAGTGTTGGCTTGTCTGATTGTGCACGTGCTTCATCTATTGCTGCACGTACCGCTTCACTATCGTGACCATCGACATTACGTACCACGTGCCAACCATAGGCTTCGAAACGCGCTGGGGTATCATCGGTAAACCAACCTTCGACTTCACCATCAATTGAAATGCCATTGTCATCCCAAAAAGCAACCAATTTGCCAAGCCCTAACGTACCGGCAAGTGAACATGCTTCATGAGAAATACCTTCCATTAAACAACCATCGCCCAAAAAGGCGTAGGTGAAATGGTCGACAATGTCATGACCGTCGCGATTAAACTGAGCTGCTAACGCTTTTTCGGCAATCGCCATACCCACTGCATTGGTGATCCCTTGGCCAAGTGGTCCCGTAGTGGTCTCAATACCCGGTGCATATCCATACTCTGGATGACCTGGTGTTTTTGAATGCATTTGACGGAAATTTTTCAAGTCATCAATAGAAAGGTCATAACCACTTAAATGTAAAAGAGAATAAATTAGCATTGAACCGTGACCATTTGAGAGTATAAATCGATCTCGGTCTGCCCACTCTGGATTTGTTGGGTTGTGATTTAAATAATCACGCCATAAAACTTCGGCGATATCTGCCATGCCCATCGGGGCTCCAGGGTGACCAGAATTGGCCTTTTGTACTGCGTCCATTGATAAGACACGAATTGCATTAGCAAGTTCTTTGCGAGACGGCATGAATTCTCCTACCTTTAAGTGTGTTTGCGCTGGTTGTAAGTCCCAATTAGTTTGGGGATGCATCTATTCTTACTTATTAAACCAGTCGGAGCAATGAAAAAACCCGCAATAATAGTGCTTGTTTGTTACTTATTAATAACAATGCGTTATTAAAAATTTAATTTAGCCATCTAGGCGTAAAAACACTATGAAAAAATCTCACTTTCATATAAAATACGCGCCTAAATTTTTTCCTGCGCAAATCCACCTACGTGGGCGCGATTTTTGAGAGTATAAATAAAATGGCAAGACATTTATTTACTTCTGAATCTGTATCTGAAGGTCATCCGGATAAAATTGCCGATCAGATTTCTGATGCGGTTCTAGATGCAATTTTAGAGCAAGACCCTAAAGCACGCGTAGCCTGCGAAACATATGTTAAAACTGGTATGGTCATGGTAGGTGGTGAAGTCACTACAAGCGCATGGGTAGATATCGAAGAATTAACTCGTAAAACTGTACGCGAAATCGGTTACACCCACTCAGATATGGGTTTTGACGCTGACTCATGTGCAATTTTAAATACCATTGGTAAGCAATCACCAGACATCAATCAAGGTGTTGATCGCTCTCGTCCAGAAGAGCAAGGTGCAGGTGACCAAGGTTTAATGTTTGGTTATGCATGTAACGAAACTGATGTACTTATGCCAGCACCAATTACTTACTCACATCGTTTAGTTCAGCGCCAAGCTGAAGTAAGAAAAAGCGGTGAGTTGAACTGGTTACGCCCAGATGCAAAATCACAAGTAACGTTTGCTTACGAAAACGGCATTGCTGTTGGCATCGATGCAGTTGTATTATCAACTCAGCACTGTGATTCAATTGCACAAAATGACTTAGTTGAAGCGGTCATGGAAACGATCATCAAGCCAGTTCTTCCTGCTGAACTAATTACTAGTGCGACGAAGTTTTTCATCAACCCTACAGGTCGTTTCGTAATCGGTGGCCCAATGGGTGACTGTGGTCTTACAGGTCGTAAAATCATCGTTGATACATACGGTGGTATGGCACGTCACGGTGGCGGTGCTTTCTCTGGTAAAGATCCTTCAAAAGTTGACCGTTCAGCAGCGTATGCAGCACGTTATGTTGCTAAAAACATTGTCGCTGCTGGTCTTGCTGACAAATGTGAACTACAAGTTTCTTACGCAATTGGTGTAGCTGAGCCTACTTCAATCAGTGTTGAAACTTTTGGCACAGGTAAATTAGATGAAGCACGCTTAATCGAAATTATCCGTGAGCACTTCGACTTACGCCCATACGGTATTTTAACGATGCTTGATCTTGAGCGTCCAATTTACCAACCAACTGCGGCATACGGCCACTTTGGTCGTGAAGAATTCCCATGGGAAAAAACAGACAAAGCGGACGCACTACGCGCAGCTGCAGGTCTGTAATTAACTAACTTAGGTTAGTTAAATGTAAAAAAGGCGCCTAGAGCGCCTTTTTTATTGCTTTGAGTTTTCCAATGTCTTTTTCAATTGACTTAATGTAGTCAAGGCACTCTTTAATACTAATTTATTTGTGAGCCAATCAGGTAATAAACCATTGGGATCCGCTGACGCTTGATATTCGATATTAACCTTTTCACCATCTAGCGGCGTCACAAGCCAAGATGCTGCCATATCTTTTAAGCGAACTAAATGCTCTACATCATTTAATTGCTCAAACTCAGCCAATGATGGATGACGATCGGTAATCTGTAAATCTAGCCGCCCGTTTGCAGTAAATTGATAACGCGAATAAGTGACCATATATCGGTTTTTGAACGGCCATGGCGCAAAAAATTCAGTATATACAATATATTCCAGCTCAGAAGGATGCGATAACACTGTCACTATTTTTGCTCTATCGAGCCAATTAGGTGCCTGCGTCGTATCTTGCATCACCTTCATAAAGTTCGAAACGCTGGCTGTGGCTTCAAATTCAGCTTTGATCCGCACCTGCCCTGAGGGCATTGCTTGCTGATACAAAGCAATGCCATTTTTGACAGTCACTGGCCGCCACGCTAACGGCTCTGCATAAACATTACTCCAAACTAACAGTATGAGCAGAGCAAAATAACGAGGCATTTTATCTAACGCCAATAAGGGACTTGTTTTTGTGTCACCAACCGACTTTGCTCCATTGCTGCAAGTAGATTATCTGTTTTTTGCCCGAGCCACGTTTGAATATGCAGTAAGTCGTCACTTTCTTGCTGCTCACACAGCTCACGTAAATAATCTAAAGTACTGAGCTCATCAATCCCTTCGATAATATCAAACCAAGGGCTGCGAAATTCATCTCGACTTTGTTTCGAAAATAATGCACCTAAACATGCACCACTTAACAGGTTACGTTGTAACTGCTGCTTTTGCGCTAAGTAATCTTGGGTTGAAAATGCATGCTTAACAGGGAAAATAGCATTTATTTCTTGCCAGTCTTTTTCAAATAGCTTGGCGGCAATATCAACAACTTTTTCTTGTGCTGCTTGTTCTTGCTCTGCAGACCAGGTTTGTCGCCACTTTCTATCGACTAAAAAAGTAGTCAAATCAAGAACCAAGTTGTTATAACGTGGTGATTGAAAAATAGCTTTGATGGCTGCTATTCGAGGTCGTCGCTGTCTTAAGCCAGTGATCATACTGTCAAGCGTCGGCGCTTTACTGATTTTCTTGTAGAACACATGCTTTTTAGAGGTAAATGTCTTAATTTGAATCGCCGTTTCAACCCAAGCAAAACTTTGCATCACCCACTTTAATTCTTGACGTAAATGTTCAGTGCTTTGTTTATCGACCACAGCTTCGAATAACCACAATGCATGACGAATTAATGTAATTCCGTCAATCATGCGTTTTAAAGTTTTAAACTTGGCATCTTCGAAATAACACTGCTCATGTTTTTGTACAAAGGCTATCGCATAATTCAAACAAGCACTAAATGCTTGCTCTTGATTCATATCAGATTTTAGCGGCACAAAATTGATGTACTTATCGGCTTTAAGAGGCTTTTTATCTGCCAGCATATAACCACGAGCCGCTTTACTATACAAACCTAAACGCACTTCTTGGCAATTAATCAGCTGCTTTGCTAAAGCAAATACATCACTACGTTGGCCTTTTTTCAATTCCATCTCAACTTCGCAAATCACCTCGACTTGCCCGCTGGCGTTTATCTCACCTTTATCTAATACGACTTCGATTTCAGAACCATTGTCAGTTTCAATCAACCAAGTACGGCGAATAAAGTTCGTGCTAAAAATAGGATACAAACTATGATTAATCGCCGCAACTTGCATGCCATGAGGCCAAATCCCTTCCGGAAAAGCCTGTAAATCAGGACGCTTACTTTCTAGTGGTAAGTTATACTCTGGCCGTTGATGCAAGCCACCCACGACTTGCCCTGCTAATTTGATAGTTTGTTCGCATTCATTATCACAACATCGAGTTCGCAAACCAATATCCAATGCCCGAAGCTCTCTGCTTGGAGTATCAAAATAGGCATTAAGTAAGTTACGTGCGGGATAATTCGTTACTTTTTTGGCAAACTGAGTAATTAACGCGGGTAATTGAGTGATGACTTTTTCTGAAACGAGAAATTTCAGTTCTATCTCTGTATCCATAGAGGTTAGATAGCTTTATATTAATTCATAGAAGTCACCAAAATAACTATCCCGCTGACAGATTGCAAATTTTTTACTTAAATTACCTTCAAACGATACTGATTTCTCCGATAACTTGCTATTACAGTGGGAAATTCATACTATTTGTTTGCTAACAATCATAATTAATTATCAAAGGTTTGGGATGTTTAAACATTTATTATTTATTGCCGCATTAACCATTGCACCATGGGCCACGCAAGCAGAAACAGACACTGAAAACACCCCCTCAGATCAAAGCGTTTATATCATTGATGATTTATATGTATATATGCATGCAGGTGCAGGAAAAAACTTTCGAATTTTAGGGTCTGTCACCGCTGGTACACAGCTTATTCAGCTAGCCGTTGAAGAAGGCTACGCACAAGTTAAAGATGACAAAGGACGCACAGGATGGGTCGACCAACGTTTTATCACAAAACAGCCCGGTATGAGTGTTGAAATTGTGACGTTAAAAGACAAGTTGATGGCCAATGAACAATTACTGGCTAGCAATGCTAACATCGTCCCACAATTACAAGATGCGAATTCACAACTTGAACAACTCAACGCACAACTCAAACAAAAGCTAGCTGATGCATTGAATAACAATCAGCAGCATACTCAGCAACAAAGACAAAACAGCGAAAAAGAAAAACGTGAACTATTAATGTATGGTGCTGCAATCGCCTTCACAGGGCTGTTGTTTGGCATCATTATTACTCTGATTTTATCTCGCCGTAGACGCCATGATGGCTGGGCATAAACAACCTTTCTAAAAAATCATTCAAGATATAAAAAAGCACCTCAGGTGCTTTTTTTTATATCGTGTTATAACAGCAGTCCGGCATCTTTTTTGACTTTTTCAATAATCATGTAGGTATAGTTTGTCGCCACTCCAGGAATATCGACTAATTTACCGAGCACCTCTCGATATTGCGCCATATCTGCGACACGTATTTTTAATAGGTAATCAAACCCACCCGCGACCATGTCACATTCAGCGACCTCAGGGATCGCGAGTACATGTTTTTTAAAGTCTTTAAATACATCTGTGGTCGATTTAGCCAAAGTTATTTGCACATGCGCCATCAAACCTTGATTGAGTTTTTCTGCATTTAGCACCGCACGATAGCTTTCTATAAATCCGTCTTTTTCGAGGCGTTTAACTCTATCTAAACATGGGCTCGGACTCAGGTTGACTTCTTTTGCCAAGTTCACATTGGATAATTTTCCGTTTTTTTGCAACACGTCTAAAATGGCAAGGTCGATGCGATCCAATGCGCGGCTGACTTTAGGTTGGCTCATGGCAGTATTTTATGCTGTGAAAAACTAAATATGCGCTGTAATTTACGGTATTTTGGCAAAATTAACCAGCATGTTCTGATGTATATTATATAGAATGCGGCTTTAATTTGTTTGGCTCCATTTTTGATTTTTGAGGGTTTGCAATGCTTTATAACGGTGATTTAACTACACAGTGTCCGATCAGACAAAAGATCCGCGACTTCTATCGCATCGATGAAAATGAAGTAATTGATTATATTTTACCACTTGCAGAAGTGGGTGTGACGGCTCGAAGCCGTGCTTGGGAGCGTGCCCGACAGCTTGTTGTCAATATTCGTGAAGATCAAGAAGGCCAAGGGGGTGTTGACGCACTGCTAAATGAGTTCTCTTTGTCTTCAGAAGAAGGCGTTGTCTTGATGTGTTTAGCCGAAGCCTTACTTCGTGTGCCAGACAAACAAACCCAAGAAAGCCTGATCCGTGACAAGTTAGCAAATGGCGACTGGAGTTCACACTTAGGGAATAGCGAATCATTATTTGTAAATGCATCAAGCTGGGGATTGCTATTCACTGGTAAAATGGTGAATTACTCAGATAAAAGCAAAGATGACCAATTCGGTGTCCTGAAAAAAACACTAGGCCGTTTAGGCGAACCGGTTATTCGTAAATCAGTTCAATACGCCATGAAAATCATGGGTAAGCAGTTCGTGATGGGCCGCACCATTGATGAAGCGATTGAACGCGCAATTGAAAAAGAACAAAAAGGCTATGTCTATTCATACGACATGCTAGGCGAAGGGGCACGTACCCAAGCGGATGCCGACCGTTATTATCAAAGTTATGTCAATGCGATTCATGCAATTGGTAAAGCGGCAAATAAACGTGGCCCAATTAAAAGCCCGGGTATTTCAGTCAAATTATCTGCGATTCACCCGCGTTACGAGTTCACTCATAAAAAACGTGTAATGGCCGAGCTAGTACCAAAATTAAAAGCATTAGCCTTAATCGCTAAAGATTATGACATCGGTTTTACCGTCGATGCGGAAGAAGCTGAGCGCTTGGATATTTCATTAGACATTATCGAAGCGGTCTTCTCAGATCCTGATTTAGGCACTTGGAATGGCTTTGGTTTAGCTGTTCAAGCTTATCAAAAGCGTGCCACGTTTGTGATTGAATGGTTAGTTGATTTAGCCCAACGTGTTGGCCGAAAACTGATGGTTCGTCTTGTAAAAGGCGCATACTGGGATAGCGAAATAAAAAATAGCCAAAAAGATGGTCTCGATCATTTCCCAGTGTTTACTCGTAAAGCCACTACTGACGTTTCTTACAAAGCCTGTGCCATGAAACTAATGGCTGCTCGCGATGTTATTTTCCCACAGTTTGCGACACACAATGCATACACTGCGGCAACGATTTTAGAAGTCGCAAAAGGCGATTGTGAAGGATTTGAGTTCCAACGTTTACACGGAATGGGTGAGTCGTTATTCGACCAAATCGTGACTCAAGATAAAGTACAATGTCGTGTGTATGCACCTGTTGGTCAACATGAAGACTTACTTGCTTACTTAGTACGCCGCTTACTTGAAAATGGCGCCAATTCATCGTTTGTAAACGCCATCGTTGATGAGAGCAAGCCTGTTGAGTCTTTACTCCCTGATCCTGTAGAAACATTGCAAGGCTTAAGTAATAAATACAACAACCAAATCGCTTTACCTATTAATATTTTTGGCGAAGAAAGAGCAAACTCTAAAGGCATTGACCTGACAGATATCAACCACATCACGCCATTTAAAGCGAATTTAGAACAGTGGTTAAACGACAATCTGATCAGCGAACAAAATATTCCTGCAGGTAGCCAGCCAGTTAAAAATCCGGCAAACCACAACGAAATCATCGGCCATATTGAATTGCAAGATGAAGCGCAAATGCGCCAACTCATCGAAAAAGCGGAAGCGCAGCTTAGCGATTGGTCAAATACGCCAGTACAAGAACGTGCAGACATTTTACGTCGCACAGCCGATATCCTTGAACGTCATCGTGATGAATTAATCGCCATTTGTATTAAAGAAGCGGGTAAAATCCCTCAAGATGGTGTCGATGAAGTTCGTGAAGCAGTCGATTTTTGTCGTTATTATGCAGCTCGCGCTGAAGAATTAGCAAAAGATGAGCGTTTTGAAGCGCGCGGTGTCATTTTATGTATCAGCCCATGGAATTTCCCTCTGGCTATATTCTTAGGCCAAGTTGCCGCAGCAATTGTGACGGGTAATGTGGTTATTGCCAAACCAGCTGAACAAACAAGTTTAATTGCATTACGTGCCATTGAATTAATGCAAACGGTCGGACTACCTAAAGATGTTGTCCAAGCCGTTATTGCACGTGGTTCTGAAGTAGGCAAAGTGATTGTTCCTGATCCACGTATTCAAGCTGTAATGTTTACGGGTTCAACCGAAACAGGCACGCGCATTTCACAAACGCTTGCTGAGCGTGACGACATTCAAGTACCACTTATCGCCGAAACCGGTGGTCAAAACTGTATGATCGTTGACTCAACAGCTTTACCTGAGCAAGTCGTTGATGATGTGATTGCTTCTGGTTTCCAAAGTGCTGGTCAGCGCTGCTCAGCACTGCGCGTTTTATTCATTCAAGAAGAAATCGCTGATAACGTTATTCGTATGATCAAAGGTGCAATGAGTGAGCTACACGTCGGTGATCCTGCCATGCTATCGACCGATGTTGGCCCAGTGATCGACCAAAAGGCACTTAATGCCTTAAATGAACATGTTGAGTACCTAAAAGGCCGTGCGACACTTCATTATCAATGTGAATTACCGAATATGGGCGAAACAGGCCACTACTTCTTCGCGCCACGTTTATATGAAATCAGCGACTTATCCGTTTTGAAAAAAGAAGTGTTTGGTCCGTGTGTTCATGTGATTCGCTTTAAAGGTGAACAATTAGATAACGTTATCGATCAAGTGAACGCCACAGGTTTTGGTTTAACAATGGGTATTCATACGCGTATCGAAGCCCGCGCTGAATATTTAGCCAAAATGTCTCGTGCCGGTAATATCTACGTTAACCGTAATATGATTGGTGCGGTTGTGGGTGTGCAGCCGTTTGGTGGACGTGGTTTATCTGGTACAGGTCCAAAAGCAGGTGGCCCGAACTATTTAACTCGTCTTGTAAAAGAAAAAGCATCACCAGTAAACGTGCAAATGACTGATTTAACAGCCGATGAGTTAGAAACCCATCACTTCCCTGGCGCTGTTGAACAAGTTAATCAAATCATGCAAAAATCATTACGTGATGAGAAAATTTGGCGCGCAACACCATTAAATGACCGTATCTCTGTTGTCCGTCAATTGCTGGCAAAAGTCGCAACGGTTGATATCGTTAATGAACTGGCTGATGATTTAGCCGCAACCTTAGCTGATGCACGTAGCCAATTAAATCGTGTTGAAAAGCGCATGAAAAAGGCAAAAATATTGCCTGGGCCAACAGGTGAATCAAACATTCTGTATTTAGAGCCTCGTGGTTGTGTGGTGTGTTACGCAGATAAGAGCACCTCGTTTAATTTCTGGGTGCTATCAATCATCACTGCACTTGCTGCAGGTAATACCGTTATCACAGTAGCATCTGAGCTGTTCTATGATGAAGCAACCGCCTTCAAAGATAAGTTTATCTCTACAGGCGTTGCCGAAGGTGTATTCCAAGTTGCTAAACCAAATCAGTTACAAGCAATTTTGGCACATACTCACTTAGCGGGAGCCGTTGTAGCCGCTCGTTCATCGCGTTTAGGTTATTTTAGTAAGCAATTAGCTGCTAGAACAGGCGCTATTCTACCGGTGATCAGTAGTGAATATTACGACACATTAATTTCTCGTTTAATTACCGAAAAGACAATCAGCATTGATACAACAGCCTCAGGCGGGAATACCTCGCTAATGACGCTAGCTGTGGATGATGATGAATAATTAACTTATTGAGTTATTAAACAAAAGGGTGCATTTGCACCCTTTTTTATTGTTACTAAACTACTTTTATTTAGCCTTGCGCTAGGTTTATCTGAGGTTTGTTGCTAATTTTAAAAGACTATCTGTTTTAAGTTTGTAGCGATGATAAAAAAAATTGCCATAAAAAATCTTGCACCTGGTATGTTTGTTCACAGCGTCACCAAACAGCGTGGGCAATTCAAAATTAAAAACCAAGGCTGGGTAAGAACCTCTGACTCTATTTCTCAATTGATCAACGCGGGTATATTAGAAGTTGAAATAGACACAGACAAAACATTACCTGATGACAACCAAGATTCGACCTCATCTACAACTAATGAACACTCTCAAGCCCAAAAGCAACGCTATGACCCTACTCAACATAGTGTCAGTGTCTCCAGTGAAATAGGTAAAGCTGAAAAGCTCTATACCGAAGCGAAATCATTACAAGAAAAAGCCATCGAATCTATCCGTGCGGGTAAAAAAATTGCTATTGGTCCATTTGAAGAGGTCGCAGATGGATTTATTGATTCAATTTTTAGAAATCAAGATGCATTGGCTTGCATGACGCGTATTAGAGAAAAAGACGCCTACCTGCTTGAGCACTCTATTAACGTCTCTGTTTTAATGACTATTTTTGCCAAGCACCTGCATATCGAGCGTGACATCATGCATCAAATGGCGACTGGCGCACTCCTGCACGATATTGGCAAGATAAAAATCCAAGACGAAATCCTCAACAAACCGGGCAAGTTTACTGATGATGAGTTCATACAAATGAAAGATCATGCGCGTTTTAGCAAAGAGATCTTAGAAGAGTCTGGCTTATCTGGGGTTGCAGTCGACATTGCAGCCTACCATCATGAGCGATTAGATGGGCGAGGTTACCCATTTGGACTCAAAGGTGATGATATTCCTCAGCATGTCCGTATGATTGCTATTGTCGACGTATACGATGCCCTCACAGCAAAGCGCGTTTACAAAGATGGGATGAACCCAATTAATGCATTTAAGATCATCAAAGATGACACCCCTAACTGTTTTGATACAGAGCTCGTTAATCAATTCATTAAATGTATTGGTATTCACCCTGTCGGCACCTTAGTCAAATTAAAAAGCCAAAAGCTTGGTATTGTTTCACAAAGCAACTTCGACAATCCACTTAAACCATGGGTGAAAACTTTTTATAGCGCAAAACACCATCACCACACTGAAGTAAAAGACATAAATTTAGCTGATAAACACAACCAAGATGAGTTAGAATCGGCCATCAAACCTGAAGATTTCGCCATTGATTTAATGCGATTTTTTAGGAATTCCGTCTTAAGTTAACAGTGTAAACCCATGAACTCATTTGAACGCGTATCCATCACTAAATTAACCGTTGGTAGTTATGTTGAAAAAGTCACCAAACAACTTGGTGATGTCAGAGTGGTACAAACAGGTTGGGTTCGAAATAAAAAAGCCATAAAAGATTTACAGCAAAAAGGCGTTATAGAAGTACTTGTTGATCCATATCGCACGTTAAAAGAACAACAAAGTAAACAAGCACCGATTATTGAAAAAACACCGAAAACAAAACATCACCACTTTAGTGATGAATTCCCTCATGCACAGGCTCTGTACGAACAGTTAGAGCAAGCGATGCTCAATCTTGAAGAGCGGGTGTTATCTTTTCAACCCATTAATATTGGCCAATTAGCACAGCTTGGTGAACACGTAAATGAATCCATCACTCGCCAGCCTAGCACTTTACTGTGCATCGCAAACATCTGTTCAGTCCCTAATTCGATAATTGGGCACAGCATCCGCGTCGCTATTTTAGCGATGATTTGCGCGAAACAGTTAAAACGCCCTAGTGACGAAGTACAAGCATTATTTATGACTGGCCTGCTTCATGACTTAGGAAAATACAAACTTGCTGAACAATTACAGCGTCAAGATCACTTGCTCAACCCATATTTAAAAGTACAACGTCATAAATATTGCCAATATACTCAGCACATTCTCAACTCGAGCGGTGGTGCCTGTGAGCTGACACTTTCACTTTGCCAGCAACAACTCGAACGAGAAGATGGCTCAGGGTATCCAGAGCAGCTTAACAGTGCTCAACTTAGCGCAGCACAAAAAATACTGACCATTTGCGATACATTTGACTCATTACATTTTGGCTTTGAGGGAGAAAAGCCTTTTTCTTCCCCTGCCGTGTTTAAATACTTACTCAAACATGCGCCAAGTTTGTTTTCAGACGTATTAATCAAAAAAATAATTCACAGTATTAGCGTTTACCCGCCTGGCTCTTTGGTTCAATTAAAATCAGGCAAAGTTGGTTATGTAAAATGCTTTAAAGAAAACAATCTCTCGCTGCCCGTTGTGCATTGTTTTTATAACAGCAAAAGTAAACATTATACCCAGACACACGATATCATCGTGGCCAAAGAGTTCAGTGATGACTTAATCGAAAGCAATATTTTTGCTCATGACTTTAATATCAATCTCACACAACATTTATAACACTCACTCGCGTATTCTTTGGCCCATCAGCGAAAATCTTGCATAGCCGCCAAGCTGAACTGATAACCATCCATATTCATCACAGTTTGCTCTGGGGCTATTTCAATTATTTTTAAATTATCGAGCATATCGCCTTCATAAAGATCGCGATTATTTATGCGGATCCAACGTTTATCTGCCTGAGTGGCATAAATATGAGCTTGATAACGAAGCGATGGTACGCGTGCAAGGATGACATCAGGGAGCAGCTCTAGAGGCTGTACTCTTGATGAAGTCGAGCTTCCTTGAGTCACTTCATATTCTTGCTGATTTTCAGTTTGTGCAACAGCCTGAGCAAAAGCCGCTTTAAGCGTATCAGGAACCGCGGCTAATTCCGCTGCAGGCACAGCTGATGGCTGTTCAAGTGGTTTGCCGACCACTTTATATTGACTGTAATTTTCAACTAATTGCTCTTTTACTGGCTTCGTCACGACTTCGGGCTGAGTCACAGGTTCAAGCGATTTTGAAGATGTTTGAGGAACGTCAGCTGGCACTTTAATATTTTCATTCGCGGAAGGTGCAATCTCGGTTCGTACCGGTACCACAAGTGTATTAGCCGTCATTAACTGCTTGTTCATCGACCATTCTTGGTACCATTTCCCAGCTAAAAAACCCACAATTAAGGTTAGAACTAAGCCTAACGTAACAACTAAACGACGGTAAAACTGTAGATCTTTTTGTTGAGAGTATTGCGCCTGAGCAGCCAATCCCACTTGTGCGGCGCCCTGATCTTGGCTCGACTGTTTGAGCGCATCTAATAAATAAGACATATAAACCTTTCGTTAAATAACATAAGACAAAGCAAACCCACTGGCAGCAAAAGCACCAAACCACAGCGCCCAAACTAACGTTTTGCTACTTGCTTGTTTAGGTGCTTCAAGTTGCTCCGGAAGGACTTCTTTGGCTGATAGCAACACTATTTTTTTACTGACACACGGAAGCTGGGCAGAATATGCCCCCATCAGAGCACGATCGCATAATAAATTAATCAGCCGCGGGATCCCAGCAGTTAACTGATGAATTAATTTAATCGAATTCATTTCAAATAAAGACGCTTGGCACCCTGCTTTTTGCAAACGATGTTGAATATAAGCAAAAACTTGCGCTTCATTGAGCGGCAACAAATGATAACGCGCAGTAATTCGCTGCGCCAACTGCCTTAAATCGTTTCGTTTCAAGAGTTGCTGTAATTCAGGTTGGCCGACCAAAATGATTTGCAGCAGCTTTTTAGTATTTGTTTCAAGATTAGTTAACAAGCGCAATTGCTCTAACACAGCTGCAGATAGATGTTGCGCTTCATCAATAATCAACATGGTATGACGACCTGCTTGATGATTTTTAACCAGTCTATTTTTAATTTTATCGGTCAAATCTTTCAAACTCGTATCTGATTTTTTATAACGAATTTTCAGCTCATCACAAATACTCGCAAGCAACTCGAGTTCATTTAATGTCGGGTTGAGGATAAAAGCCACTTGGGTGGTATCGGTCAACTGAGACAACATGCAACGAGTCACCGTTGTTTTACCTGTTCCAACTTCGCCCGTTAATAATACAAAGCCCCCCGCGTCTCCCAGTCCAAAGGTTAAATGGGCCAGCGCTTCTTTATGGCGATCGCTTAAAAACAAATAGTCTGGATTTGGCGCGATTGAAAATGGCTTTTCGGTTAACCCAAAATAGCTTAAATACACCTCTATTGTCCCCTAAAATAAAAACGCCCTTATGATGGCAAAAAAATCACCAAGTTAAAACCAATAACACTATGTTAAAATACAGTCATGATTGAAAGTAATAAGTACACTATGCAAATTTACCTAGTAGGTGGTGCTGTCCGCGATAGCTTACTAAAGCGCCGAGTAACAGAACGAGATTATGTCGTCGTTGGTGCAACAGCTGATGAGATGATTAAAAAAGGGTTTACCCAAGTGGGTCGTGACTTTCCGGTATTCCTTCATCCCAAAACCAAAGAAGAATATGCCCTAGCACGGACAGAACGCAAAAAAGGCCAAGGCTATACCGGGTTTATTTGTGACTTTACTGCGGATATCACACTAGAAGAAGATTTAATCCGTCGCGACTTAACCGTCAATGCTATCGCACAAGCACCTGACGGCCAACTGATTGATCCATACGGTGGCCAAGCAGATTTAAATAATCGTATTTTACGTCATGTTAGCGACGCATTTAGTGAAGATCCGCTGCGTATCTTACGAGTTGCCCGCTTTGCCGCCCGTTATCATTATTTAGGTTTTACCGTCGCGCCTGAAACCATCACTTTAATGAAAAATATGGTCAACCTAGGCGAAATTGCCACACTGACACCTGAACGAGTATGGATTGAATGGGAAAAATCCCTCAAAGAAGGTGCCTTTCCTATTTTTTTATCGGCTTTAAAACAAACAGGAGCACTGGCTGCAATCTCCCCTGCTTTGGACAGTTTTTGGAATACCGATGAAGAGCAATACTTCATGGCAAAAATACAGGCGAGTCAACACGCTATCACTCCTGAACAATTATTTTCAGCGATTACGTGTACCCTGAGTACAGATGAATTCACTCATTTAAAGCAAGCACTTAAACTTCCGAATTGCTTTAGTGAACTAACAGTACTTGCTCATCAATTTCAGTCAATTTTTACAGCTCAGTTGATAAAACCAGAACATGTACTGTCATTTTTTAATGGGATTGATTTATGGCGTAAACCAGAACGGTTAGATCAGTTAACATCGGTTTTTCAGCTAAAAACAGTGACGACCAGTTCTCATCTCGAACCATTGCACGCAGCCGCAAAATCAGCAGGTTCAGTCAATGCGCAAACGTTTATTCAACAAGGAATAACAGGTGCCGCCATAAAACCGGCCATGGAAACAGCCAGATCTAATGCCATCAAGTGTTATTTTTAACCTTTAATACGCCCAGCAAAAATCGTGCTTGTGCAGGGCTCGCCTGTTAATGTTACTCGCTTTCAATTAATGTAAATTTAACCGTGTTATTTCAATATTTTTGCGAGTCTAGGGGCTGTTGTTCTTTCGTGGTTAAATTTTGTTCGATATAAAAGCGTTTTTATCACGGCGAGCAGTGTGTAGCCTAGTCATTCTAAGCAAATACTGCTCAACAAAGAGAAATACGCTTTTAGCCGAACCCTTCGGGCAGCGTTTGTTGGGTCTTTCTACTGCGTTATCGCTTTTTCGTGTAGCTCGCTACACCACAAAAGCACTACCTTGTATAAATACCCAACAATTCGCTGCAAAAATCATCAAGAAAGATCAACAGATGTATGGACTCCCACCTCCCTCGGGAGTAGCGTAATAAGTGTTGCGGCTCGCCAGTCTCATATAAAAGAAAGTCGTTTACTTTCAGTGCAAGAGCAGTGTCTACAAGGAATAGAATGCATGCGGGATTTATTAGTTAAGCAAAAAGTCAGCTCCGCGCTTTATTACTTGAATTGGGGCATGCTATTGCTCAAGGTGATGCTCAGTTAATACAAGCCATTCCTGAGATACTTGAAGATGCAGAAAATGATTTAACACATCGCTTTCGCTTTTCAATACAACTGACTTTTAGGCGTTTTATTGGAACAATAGAAGAAGTTAAACTGATTGAAGAAAAGTTACGAGAAATCGTTAAACAAGACCCAATCTGCACTCGTTTACAAGCATTAGAAGGTGTGGGTCCCGTCTGTGCTATTTTAATGAAAATAGCTTTAGGTAACACCACACATTTCAAAAATGGTCGGGAAGCTGCTGCCTGTTTAGGCTTAACGCCAGTACAACATAGTAGTGGTGGTAAGGAGAAAATAGGCTCAATATCGAAAGTGATAGGAAACAAGAAGCTGCGCAGCGCTTTGTATAAAGGTGCATTAGCTGTTGTTTGCCAACTAGAAAAAAGAGAAAGCCGTAGCCAAAAAGATATCTGGTTAAGAGAATTAACCGTTCGTCGAGGTAAAAAAATAGCCGCGATAGCGTTGGCGAATAAAACAGTAAGAACTGCTTTTGCGTTGCTAAAGCATGATGCAGAGTATCAGCCACAATTACTTGTGGCTTAGATTTGTCAAAAAGAGCGTATTAAAATAGGTAAGACCGACCTTCAAGAGACTGTTAGGGGCTGAAGTTTATAAAACTGCTCAACAGAAAAGTCATGAAGGTGCGAAAACATCAGAGGCCAGAGGTAGCACCTCAATTTGAGCCTGTATATAAGCGAGCATCTAACTTATTTTAAACTTTTTCTTTTTGACATTAACGGGGAGTCCATATAAGCCCCTAACTTTAGCCAACCCCTCCACCTAACTTTTAAACAATTCACTACACTTGCATTCTTGGCGTTCTCGGTAACACTTAACTAATCAATAGTTTGGGTCCCGCGATATGAATGTAAACTCTCCGCTTATTCGTAAATGTATTAGCCTTGGTTACCTCACCCCAGAGGATATCACTGCCCGAGGTGCAAGCAGTACCTCTGTCATTGATCTTATTACCAGCAGCACTGATTTCACATCCAAGTCCTTTGCCGCCAAGTGCAGTGAGCTATTCAACGTGCCCTTTTTTGATTTAGCCTGCTTTGATGTCAGTAATATTCCAAGTGAGTTAATCAATGAGTCGCTTATTCGAAAGCACCATATTATTCCGCTGGGTCAAAAAAAACGCACACTTTATTTAGCCACCTCTGATCCGACTGACTTTGATGCCTTTGAGAATTTTGAATTTAATACCGGCCTACAAACCGAAGCGATAGTGGTCGACTTTGCCGAACTTGAAAAAAAAATCGAACAACTGTTCGACTCCTCCACAGGGCTTGATTTAAGCGACGATGAATTTAAAGAGTTGAGCGATCTCGAAGTTGATACCAGCAGCGAAAACAAAGAAGATGACAACATTGACGATAAAGAAGATGCCCCAATTATCGTCTATATCAATAAAATATTAATGGATGCGATACGTAAAGGCGCATCCGATTTACACTTTGAACCTTACGAGTTTACTTATCGAATACGCTTTCGCATCGATGGAATTTTGCATGAAGTCGCGACTCCTCCTCAAGCGCTGGCCAACCGAATTTCAGCCCGTGTGAAAGTCATGTCTCGCCTCGATATTGCCGAAAAACGCAAACCGCAAGATGGGCGGATCAAACTGAAAATTACCAAGAAAAAAAGCATCGATTTTCGGGTCTCGACCCTTCCTACCCTTTGGGGCGAAAAAATCGTAATGCGGATTTTAGACTCCTCGAGTGCCATGCTTGGGATTGATGTACTCGGTTACGAAGCAGAACAAAAAGAGCTCTACCTCAATGCACTCGCACAGCCACAAGGCATGATTTTAGTTACCGGCCCAACTGGTTCAGGTAAGACTGTCTCACTGTATACGGGGTTAAATATTCTTAATAAACCCGAGCGCAATATTTCGACCGCCGAAGATCCGGTCGAAATCAACTTAGCGGGCATTAACCAAGTACAAATAAATGCTCGTGCTGATATGACTTTTGCCAATGCCCTGCGCGCATTTTTACGCCAAGATCCCGATGTGGTGATGGTTGGGGAAATACGAGACCTAGAAACCGCCGAAATTTCCATAAAAGCGGCACAAACCGGTCACTTAGTGTTATCGACTTTGCATACCAACTCAGCCCCAGAAACACTAACTCGTCTACTCAACATGGGCGTTCCCGCTTACAATGTCGCCAGCTCAGTGACATTAATTATTGCCCAGCGTCTTGCGCGACGCTTATGTAGTAACTGCAAACAACCTGAAGAACTCCCTTACGAAGAACTCATCCGCCAAGGTTTTGATGAAAAACAAAGTAAAGAACTGACCTTATTCAAAGCAGTCGGTTGTGAGCTATGTACAGAAGGCTACAAAGGGCGTGTAGGTATTTATGAAGTGATGCAAATTACCCCCGAAATTGCACAAATTATTATGCGCGGTGGAAACTCGCTCGAAATAGCTGAAAAATCAAAAGAGCTTGGCTTTAACAACTTACGTTTATCTGGGTTAAGAAAAGCAGCAAAAGGTGTCACAAGCCTTGCCGAGATCAATCGTGTGACCAGCTTTTAAACTCAGCACTCGATAAAAACCGTAAAGACCTTTGCATCAAACCAAGCAAAGGGTAGACTTTGCCATTATTTTGTTTCGAGAGTCGATTATGAGCACTATCGTCAACTGCCCTAACTGCAATAAAGATGTCGTTTGGGGTGAGCAATCCCCATATCGCCCTTTTTGCTGCAAGCAATGCCAACTAATAGACTTAGGTGAATGGTCAATGGAAAATCATAAAATTAGTAGCCAAAGTGGAAACGATCAAAAAGTCACACCTGATATGATTGAAGACATTGAAGAAATGCTCGCCAAAGCTGAGCAAGATTTTTTTAAATAAACACTGTCACACCCAAGCTACACATATAAAAAAAGCACTGCTAGGTAACTAACAGTGCTTTTTTAATTAGCGGGAATTAATCTTGCTGTTTTTTCATTTTTTTATGTTTACGTTTGGCCATTTTACTGAGCTTTTCTTGCTGCTCGGTTGTTAACACATTCCATAGCTGATTATTGTAACGCGCCTTAATCACTGCAATCTCTAGCATTTCAGACTGATTACCTTGCATCGCGCTTCGAAATGCTCCTTCATCAAATTGTTCGGCTTGAACAATGGACTTAATTGCAGTTCGATTGCCTTTCATCGCCTCTTTAAGTGGATCCAACTCAGCTTTACTCAGTGTACGGATTGCAGCAATCTGCTCTTGTTGGCTGCTGGTCAATTCAAGCTTGGCCGCCGCTCGCTCAGATTGTAAGAATCGATATAAGTTATGATCTGGTTTTGCAAAACTAGCTGAAGAAAACAAAGCTGCAGTACCTAAGCCTGCAATAAGCACTAATTGTGATAATTTCATACTAACACTCTCCTTTTATTGGTTGAGTTAACTTTAACAACTGCAATGAAAAGCAACGCAAAGGAACGTAAAGGTTATGTAAAGAGTGCCAAATCAATAGATAAATAGTTAAAATGAATTTACGAATGCTAAGATGAGTGCGCTATGAAACTGCTGTTAATTGACGATGATATCGCTTTATGTGAACTACTTAATGAGTATTTAGGCGCTCAAGGGTTTGAACTCGTCATCAAAAATGATGGTGAAGCAGGCCTTAACGAAGCACTCGCCCATGACTACCCACTCATACTTCTTGATGTGATGTTACCAAAAATAGAGGGGTTTGAAGTACTCAAAACCTTACGTCAACACAAACTCACTCCTGTGATTATGCTCACGGCTCGCGGTGAAGACTTTGATCGCATCTTTGGTTTAGAGCTTGGCGCAGACGATTACTTAGCTAAGCCTTTTAACCATCGTGAACTTCTTGCTCGCGTCAAAGCAATCACGCGTCGTATCGAACATATTCTAGCCAGCAACAAAAGCCAGCCGCTCAATTGGCACGATATCGAAGTTAAACCCCATAGCCGTGAAGTACTCGCAGCTGGGCACACTTTATTGCTTACTGGCACTGAGTATGAAATTTTAAATTTACTACTTAAACATGCCGGCGATATTGTCAGCAAAGAGCAAATAAGCGAGCAAGTTCTTGGACGACGTTTAGCGGCTTTTGATCGCTCAATTGATATGCATGTCAGTAATATTCGCAAAAAAATAGCTGAACATATTGAGCCTGAGCGAATTAAAACCATCCGAGGCTCTGGCTATATTTTGGTATCGGGAGCTTAGTATGAACCTTGCGCAATTAGATCCGCGTCGCTATTTATTCTTCAAAATTTTTAGTTGGTTTTGGTTCACTATATTAGCCACGATCGGCCTCGCGATTTTTTTGAGTAATGTCACCACAGACAATGTAATCAACGAACCGCTAAAAGGCCCCATGGAAAAAAATCTCGCCATGCTAGGAAAAAGCATTGAACGAGCGAGCAAGAAATCACAACGGGATGTCAAAGAGATTGTTAACCATCCTCGTATGACTAAACATCGTTTAGTTTATGTTGTCGATGAACAAAAAAATGAGAGTTACTTTAATCAGGCGCTTGATAACGAAATCGATATTAGCCTAATTAGTTACACCAAAGACTTAGCACCACAAATCATTTTTACTCCAACTTATCATGCATTTGGGCCTATTCAAATCAACATTGAGCAGCAAAGCTATTTACTCTATGAAATTCAGCCTGATACTAACCCTCACCTCATTTTTAAATTAAAGTTGATGCCCGCTTGGCTAAAATGGCTGATAGCATTAGGCGCTAGTTTAAGTTTGAGCTTACTCTTTAGTAAGGCGCTGATGAGTCCTATTAACGCCTTAAAAAAAGCCTCGAGTGAACTAGCTAACGGGCAACTCAAAACACGTGTCAATAATGGCACAGCTTCACGAGATGAACTTGGCCAGCTGACTAATGAATTCAATCAAATGGCAGAAAAAATTGAATTATTAGTCACTAGCCAAAAGCGCTTACTCGCTGACATTTCTCATGAGCTGCGCTCGCCTTTAACACGCTTGCAAATGGCGGCGGGGCTTGCCCAAATGCAGCACGATAATCAGCACAACCCCTATATTAGGCGCATTGAACAAGAAGCCGAAAACCTCGATAAAATGATTGCTGATGTGTTAACTGTGTCACGCCTAGAGGCGCAAAGTCAGGTACTTATAAAAGAAACACAAGGCTTTAATCAGGTAATTGACAAAGTGGTTTCTGATGCGCAATTTGAGGCAAAACAACATAACAAAACACTCACGCTTCACGGCCAACAAAATGCGCAATTTAGTTTCGATGCCAAAGCCCTCGCCAGTGCGTTTGAAAATATCCTGCGTAATGCCATCAAATATGCACAGCACCATGTTTCGGTTGAGCTCAAGCACAGTGAGCAAGAACTAATGATCACTGTATGTGATGATGGCCCCGGTGTGCCCGAAGAATATTTAACCCAAATTTTTGAGCCTTTTTTTCGAGTGTCACAAGCCAGAGATCGCAACTCTGGTGGTACAGGGCTAGGTTTAGCGATTAGCAAACACGCGATTGAGGCGCATCAAGGTCAAATATCTTTATTTAATCAACAAGGTGGTGGATTATGTGTCACAGTGACCTTACCACTTACACTCAATTAGAATGACTATGTTTTACTCTGACGAATCTCAATTAGGTGACAATCAAGCCATTATTGAGGCTTTTTGGCAACAAAAGGTCACTGCAGACTCCCTTTCATTTTCTGAGATAGAGCTTGCGTATGCCTATGTGCTTGCGCCTAATGCGACACAAGCCGTGGTTATTTCCAGCGGCCGTATTGAGAGTTTTCTTAAATATAAAGAGTTAATTTGGGAGTTATACAATAATAACTACGCTGTTTTTATTGTTGATCACCCAGGGCAAGGCTTATCAAGTCGCCAGTTAAACAACTCGCACAAAGGGTTTATTGAAGACTTTGCAGTGTATGTCGATGCCTTTGCGTACTTTATCGAGAAGGTGGTTAATCCTCATTGGTCAGGCCCAAAAGTAATGCTTGCCCACTCAATGGGCTGTGCGATTGCGGCCCTTTATTTAAAAACGAACGCGCAAGCATTCCAAAGAGCTGTATTTTGCGCGCCGATGTTCGGTATTCACTTAGGTACCCCCCCTCAATGGCTAGCTGAGGGATTAGTAAACGCCTTGTTCGCGCTAGGCTTAAAAACAGCCTATTTACCAGGGCAAAGTAATTACAATCCTAAACCGTTTGATCAAAACCAACTGACGGGCAGTGAAGTGCGTTACCAACATTTTCGAGCCCTGTATCACACCGTACCAGAATTACAGCTCGGTGGTGTCACCATTGCTTGGTTAAAGGCCGCCTTTGTTGCCACCCAAAAAATAGCCAACACGACACTAGATCTTCAGGTACTCCTTCTTCAAGCAGCTGATGATGAAATTGTTGATAATCAAGCTCAAAATTTGTGGGTCGCTCGACAAACACACACTACTTTAGTGTGCTTTGAAGCCGCAAAGCATGAACTGCTGTGTGAGCAAGATAAAGTTCGTCGCCCTGTTATGTCACATATTTATGACTTTTTAGCAGCTCGAACCACTGACAGTGGATCTTGATGTATTAAAATATCAACATGCCCATCCATGTTGTCTTTAATAATGGCGACCACTTCATCTGAAACTTGATGAGCACGCATCAGCGTAAGGTGATCATCTAACTCTATATGTAATTGGATAAATTTTGTCTGCCCTGCTTGGCGAGTACGAATATCATGAGCGCCATGCACTGATTCATGACTATTCACCCAATGTAGGATTTGCTCTTTTTCCTCATCTGGTAGCTCTTTATCCATTAAATGGTCGGCACTTTCTAACGCCACTTGCCAAGCATTAAACAATAAATAGCCCGCAACAAGAATCGCAAAAACACCATCAGCTTGCACCCAGCCATAACTAGACAAAGCCATAGCTAGAATGACACTAGCATTGAGGATTAAATCCCCTTTGTAATGGATTGAGTCTGCTTTTATGGCGATTGATTCGGTGCGCTTAATTACCTGATGTTGCACTGAGACAATAATCAATGTGCAAATAATGGCAAAAATACTCACCCCTATCCCTAAACTGGTATGCGAAACCGTTGTCGGGTTATAAATACGTTCAATGCCATGAAATGCCAATAAACAGCCAGAACCAGCAATAAATGCCGCCTGCCCCAGCCCAGCTAACGATTCAGCTTTACCATGACCAAAGCGATGGTCGTCATCTGCTGGCCTAAGCGCATAACGCAAAACAAAAAAGCTCATCATTGTGGCGGTAATATCCATCAAGGAATCAGTTAATGAGCCAAGCATGGCTGCAGAGCCTGTCGTCAACCATGCCCACATTTTTGTTAAGATCATCATGCTGACCATCGCCATAGTGACCCAACTGGCTAACTTGACCCAAAAACCATAATCTCTTTCTTTCATCGACTGTGCCTAGTTATTTGATTAACCATTGAGATATTATCATTTTTAATACGCGTCCCGGCTACTTTTTGTTAGTATAAGCCAGCAATTTTTCTAGAGGTGTTTATGCTCGATATCGTACTTTATCAACCTGAAATTCCCCCGAATACTGGCAATATCATTCGGTTATGTGCCAATACTGGTTATTCGCTGCATTTAATTGAACCATTAGGGTTTGAATGGGATGACAAACGGGTGCGCCGTGCAGGGCTTGACTACCATGAATTTAGTCATGTAAAACGCCATCCAAACTTAGAGAGCTACCTCGCCACCGAACAGCCAAGCACCGTTTATGCTTGTACGACTAAAGGCTCTGGGCCATTTCATAAAGCGCAATTTAAAGCAGGTGATTGTTTATTATTTGGCCCAGAAACTCGCGGCCTTCCCATGGACATTATTGAGTCACTCCCCAATGAGCAACGCCTTCGTATTCCGATGCAGCCAAATAGCCGCAGCATGAATTTATCAAACGCCGTAGCTGTCTTTATTTATGAATCTTGGCGCCAGCTTGATTTTGCCGGTTCGGTTTAATTCCTCTCACTCGCTGTAGAGCCTTGGCTCTACAGCTCTGTACCTTTCATAAATATTCGCTCTTTCTCGTTCATTGCTCATAAAGTCAACTAAACTAAAATACAAATGGATTTTAGGCGAGTGACGATGAAACGGATTACTTTTTTTATTGCCATATTTTGCTCTGCACTGATTTGCAGCTTTCAACTTTTCGCTTCTTTGCAAGTACTCACCATAGATAATCAAGCCATACATGGACGTCATATTTTGGCGATCAATCAAGACCCTAGAGGTGATTTTTGGTTAGCCACTGATAGCGGCTTGTTCCGGTTTGATGGTATCAATACTCGTCCTATTACCTCGCTTGAAGTGCCAGGCTTGATAGGCCAGTCTTTTCGCGAAATATCCTCTACTCAAAAGCATATTTGGTTAAGCAGTGATAAAGGGTTAGAACAAATCAATATTGACAACCAAACTAGCCAAGTACTCTTTTTGGGCCCTGTGAGCCATGTTTTTGTTCAAGACCCTCATTCTATTTGGTTTTTAAGTCAAGGTCGTTTGCATCGCTATCATGAGGGGCAGCTTTACTTTCCTCTTACTAATTTAAACTTAGGGGCTATTAGCCAATTTGCTCTATTACCGAATGGCCATCTTTGGGTTTACAATACAGATAACCAACTGATAAAAGTCAGACTTGCTTCAGAAAAAGTCATCACTATCCTCACCCACTTACCCGGTATTAAAGAAATATCCGCTGATAAACAGGGCCGAGTGTGGGTAATAGACTCATCACACACATTATTTCAGCTTCAAGCTACTCAATTAGAAAAATACCAGCCTTTATCATCATTGGTGCTTACCAGTATCAAACATCGAGATAATGGCTATTTCTATGCGGTAGGTAAGCATCAAGCGTATTTACACGATAGCGTCACGGATCAGACTAAAACAATCCCCCTTGACCAAATAAACTCGATTACCAATAGCTACATAGATACAAATAAACAGTTATGGTTGCAAGATACATCAGGTGTTTGGCAAACACAGTTTTTACCTCTGATTATCGATAAAGAAGTGGCAACGATCTCACCGATATACCCACTGACTCAACTGCAGCAAAAAGATATTCTCAACGGGGAGAGTTTTGCATTAAAAGATATTATTCAATATCAAGAAAATAGCTGGATTTATAGTAATAAAGACGGCGTATATAAATACCAAACGACACATGAAGCTCCAACAAAACTCTCTATCGCACGTGACATCCATAAACTGGCCGTTAATGGTGAGTCGCTTATTTTGGCAAACCACCACTCAATATACTCTTTAGATCTGGAAACATTACAAAAAAGCACACACCTTGAATTTAGTCATATCAATGCAGTGTCAAATTATGTCGATCAACAGTTTATTTTTACCACCAATAAACACCTCTATGCACTCAATGATAACCAAGCTCGGCTGCTCGCTTTATTGCCCAATCAAATAACTGAGATTTATGACCTCGCTTACAATACTACCAAAAACAAAATTTACATCGCCTCGAAAGAAGGGTTTTGGCAAGTAAGTCATGAACTGAACAACCGCTTCACATTCGAATTACTGCTTGCTGGCGATACGCGAAAAATAACCACACTCAATGACACACATTATTGGCTGCATCACAATGATGTAGCCAAATTTTACAATTTAAGCACTCACGAAGTAGAGTTTGTAAATAACACCGTGCTTTCTGATTCACCTCTGGATCTGTTAAAAGTAGGCAATGGCGTGTTGGCTCAAAAAAATAACCAGTTTATTACCTTAACACCCACCACTCACTACCAAGATGTGAGTCAGCTTCGTATTTCTGAAGTGGTGTTTACACATAAAATTCAGCAATCTTTGCTTTTTCCTAGCGACACTATTCATCTTCCAAGCCCAGTTAGCAACGTGCAACTCAATTTAGCTTCCTTCAATCCTTCAGGACTTGATTACTTTCAATTTAAATATCGCATGCTTCCCAATCAAGAATGGCAGACCATGAGCCCAAACCAAGCGAGTTTAAATATTATGTCGTTGCCTTCTGGGACGCATGTGTTGGAAATAGAAAATAACGGAGAGCCCAAATTACAAAGAACTCAACTCACCTTAGTGAGTCACGGGAGTAATTTATTCGCTTTAATTGATTTATTAGCTATTGTTATTGCCGTTATTGGACTCACTTTTGTCTTCCTCAAGGCTAAACGCTCTGGCCTTCATGGCAATAGTTTGACCGCTTCTTTATTAAGACAAACAAAAGAGTCGGTATGGATTGCAAATCAAGATTTCGAGATTATTGAAGTCAACAAAGTATTTACTCAAACTACTGGTTATCAAAAGCATGACATCCTAGGTAAAAAAACCAAAATCTACACCAGTAACGGTCGCAATATACAACTTGAGCAACTGATATATAAAGAACTAAAAGAGAATAGTTTTTGGTCTGGGCAAATTTGGAGTTCCCGTAAAAATGCCGAAGAATATTATTTGGACTTAACCATTACAGAGATTAAACAAAAATCGATCTTTGAACTGAAAAACAAAACCTTGTATATCGGAATGTTCAACGATATCACCACACGTAAACGCCATGAAAAAGAATTACAGCTATTAGCTACCCGCGACCCCATAACCGGACTTGCTAATCGGACATTATTTATAGAGCACCTTAACAAAGCTATTGTTGATAGCCGCGAAGCGTTTCCATCTTTTGCTTTATTATTTTTAGATCTCGATAATTTTCACAAAATTAATGAATCTCTCGGGCACAGCCAAGGTGATGTGCTGCTCAATTTAGTCAGTAAGCGTATCAATAAGTTACTCGATAAAGGCTGTATTTTATCAAGGCTTGGTGGTGATGAGTTCGCTATTCTGATCCCCCCATATTTATATAACAACATGAGTATTTTTTACCTAAAGCGACAAGCACAAAAAATTCTTAGTAAAATAAACAATTTTAATTTAAACGAAATCGAAGTGACTGTCTCTGCAAGTATTGGCATTGCCTTATTTCCAGAAAATGGCGTCAATTGCGAAAGCTTAATGCGCAGCGCTGACAGCGCATTAAATTACGCTAAGCACCACGGTAAAAATAACTTCCAGTTTTACGATAAAAAACTGCAAAGCTCGAGCCCACACAGCCTTTCCAAAGAAAGCGCTTTATTCCATGCTATCGAAAATGAAGAGTTTATTTTTTATTACCAACCCAAATTTAACACCATCAAAAATAAAATTGTTGGCTTTGAAGCCCTTGCTCGCTGGCCTCAGCCCGATGGAACAGTTGTCGGACCCAATGACTTTATCCCGATCGCTGAAAAAAATGGCACCATTATCGCGCTGACCAAAAGCCTGTTAAAACAAGCGTGTATGCAAGTTAAAACATGGTATGAACAAGGAGAGTTAGTCGGTAGGGTCGCTGTAAATATTTCAGCCGGTCATTTCCAACAAGCCAGTTTAATCGAAGATTTAACCCACTTATTGACGATTTACAACATCAGTGGCCGACACTTGGAACTTGAAATTACCGAAAGCGCCATGATGCAAGATCCTGATTTTGCGATAAAACAAATGGAAAAACTTAAATCGCTTGGTTTTTCTATCGCACTTGATGATTTTGGGACTGGCCATTCTTCGTTGAGCTACTTAAAGCAATTTCCAATTGATACGTTAAAGATTGACCGTTCCTTTATTGTCGATATGGTTGAAAATGAACGAGATAGAAACATCACTGCAACTATTATCCGATTAGCCAAGTATCTCGATATTAAAGTGGTTGCAGAGGGTGTCGAAACGTATGATCAATCTTATTTACTGCATGTGATGGGGTGTAATGTTGTACAAGGCTATTATTTCAGCCCACCAGTCTCGGTTGCCAATTTAGCGGATTTAAAAATAGACAAGCCATTAAAAAATAATAAAAAAAAGGCTGGTTAACTTTCAGCCTTTTTCTCTCTACCTAGCAGTGACATCGCAGCTTCTTTAACATTTTTACCTTCATACAAAACTTGGTAAATTTGTTCTGTGATGGGCATTTCAACACCAACACGTTTTGCTAACAAATACACTTCCTTGGTATTACGATAACCTTCTACAACTTGACCAATCGATGTTTGAGCTGACTCTACATCAGATCCTTGGCCCAGTGCTAAGCCAAAACGACGATTGCGAGACTGATTATCAGTGCAGGTTAAAATCAAATCACCCAAACCGGCCATGCCCATAAATGTATCGGGTTTGGCGCCCATCGCGCACCCAAGTCGGCACATTTCAGCCAAGCCTCGGGTAATCAATGCCGTTCGAGCATTTGCTCCAAATCCAAAACCATCAGAAATACCAGCACCAATAGCAATCACATTTTTCACGGCGCCACCTAATTGCACACCAATGAAATCATCATTGCTGTACACTCTAAATGAGCGGCCACAATGGAGGTAATCAGAAAGTTGTTTCACTAATTGCCCATCAGCAGATGAGACTGAAATCGCTGTCGGCAAACCCATTGCCATTTCTTTAGCAAACGTAGGACCTGACACCACAGCTAACGAAATATCCTCACCCAAAATATCACGAGCAACATCTTGCAGTAAGCGACCCGTATTCGGCTCAAGACCCTTAGTTGCCCAAGCGACTTTCGCGCCGGGTTGTAGATAAGGTTTAATATTCGTTAAGGTTTGCGCAAATGCATGGCTTGGCACAACCACCAATACAGTTTGTGTGTGCGACACGACTTTGGCAAGATCGGCTTCTAAGTGTAAAGTATCTGGAAAAGCAGCACCTGGTAAATAACGCTCATTGCTACGTTCTTTTGCAAGTGTTTCGATGTGAGCTGAGTCTCGTCCCCATAACGCTATGTTATGGCTATTTCGTGCTAGACAAATAGCAAGGGCGGTCCCGTATGAGCCCGCCCCTAAGACTGAAACAGCAAAATTAGCTGTTGTCATAATATTTATGCGTCTGCTTGCGCCTGCTCTGCTTGAGCTGCACGTTGCTGAACGTACTGGCCAAATAAAGCATCAAAGTTTACAGGTGCTAAGTTTAATTGTGGGAAAGTACCACGATTCACTAAGTTTGAAACTGTTTCACGTGCATATGGGAATAGCGTATTTGGGCAGAATGCACCAAGCATATGCGCCAATTGACCTTCTTCTACATCACTAATTGTGAAAATACCTGCTTGCTGTACTTCACATAAAAATGCCGTTTCTTCACCAATCGTTGCAGTCACAGTCAGTGCTAGTACAACTTCAAATACACCTTCATCTAACTTAGCTGAACGCGTATCTAAGTCTAATTTTACTTCTGGCGTCCATTCTTTTTGAAAAATCGCAGGTGAATTAGGCGTTTCAAACGAAATATCTTTTGTATAAATACGTTGAATTGCAAATTGAGGACCAGCCTGTTCTTGAGCTGCGTTTTGATCATGTTCTGCCATGTTACTTCCTATTGAATTTATTAATTATTGAAGCAAAGTATCCAATTTACCTTGCGCTTCGAGTGCCATCATATCATCACATCCGCCAATATGCTGAGCACCGATAAAAATTTGCGGCACAGTATAACTACCGTTCGCTTTTTCGATCATTTCATCGCGAAGTTCAGGCTGCTTGCCAATATCATACTCTACGAATTCGACGCCTTTACTGGTTAACAATGCTTTTGCACGAACACAATAAGGGCAATAATCTTTTGTATAAACAACTACTTTGTTACTCATAGTCTAACGTCCCGATGTCATTGGTAAACCAGCATTTTGCCATGCTCCAATACCGCCAGATAAAATATAAACTTGCTCATAGCCAGCTTTATTTAAGTTATCGGCTACACTAGATGCGGTCATACCTGTGTTACATACAACTATAATGGGCGCACTTTTTAGCTTTTCAACCGCAGAAAACTCTTTTTCTTTTGCTTTTTCCGCTGATAAGTGCACTGAGCCTGCAATATGACCAGTATTGAACTCTTTTAAAGCACGGATATCTACCACAGCACCATTTTCGCGATTCACAAGTAATGTCAGTTGTTGCGGATTGATGTGCTTAATCGCAGAAAACTTAGCTTTAAACCAGCCTAAAATAATCGCCATCACTAAACCAAGCCAAATTAAGCTTAAAATCGGATGATTTCCGATAAACTCTATATATTGCTCCATTCACATTCCAATTTTTACAGTTAATTAAACAAACGGCGTAAGTATACACGCTTAAAAGTAAGATACTAGGCTAATTATCTCATTCACAGCCCGCCTTAACTTAACACAAACATGCACGTAAAAATGCGTGTTGACCCTGTAAGCCCCGCTTAATTTTTAGATAGCTTTTTATCTTACCTCTCGCTAACCCACGATTTATCAACAGCCAAGTTAATTTAAGGTGAATTATATTAATATGCTGGTTTCTTTGCTGATAATAAAAACAAAAAGCGGTATGCTTGCGCTACTGCGTATTTTTAACAATATTTCACGATCTCAGGAGCTCAAATGACACTGAAAAAGAAACCTCTGGTACTAATTATCCTTGATGGCTGGGGCTACCGCGAAGACCCGCAAAGTAATGCTATTTTAGCTGCCAATACACCTGTCATGGATCAATTATGGCAACAGTGCCCGAGCACTCTTATTTCAGGTTCAGGTCTTGATGTCGGCTTACCCAATGGTCAAATGGGCAACTCAGAGGTCGGTCATGTTAACTTAGGCGCTGGTCGGATTGTTTACCAAGATTTTACTCGCATCACTAAATCAATCGAAGACGGTGACTTTTTTAACAATGCCACTATTGTGAATGCCATTGATCAAGCTGTTGCCAATAACAAAGCGGTTCATTTAATGGGATTGTTAAGCCCAGGTGGTGTACACAGCCATATTGACCATATCATTGCCAGCATCGAACTGGCCGCGCAACGAGGTGCAAAAGAAGTATATTTACACGCCTTCTTAGATGGCCGAGATACACCGCCTCGCAGTGCACAAGCCTCAATTGACTTGGTTGATGCCAAGTTTAACGAACTAAACTGCGGTAGAATTGCGTCGTTGATTGGTCGTTATTATGCGATGGATCGTGATAACCGTTGGGATCGAGTTGAAAAAGCTTACAACCTAATGACTCAAGCAAAAGCTGAATTCAATTATGCCAATGCAACCGACGCTTTAAACGCAGCCTATCAACGTGATGAAAATGATGAGTTTGTCGCCGCCACGTCAATTCTAGGTAACAACCAAGAAAGTGCGACGATTAATGATGGTGACAGTATCGTGTTCTTAAACTTTAGAGCGGATCGCGCGCGTCAAATGAGTCGAGTGTTTGTTGAATCAGATTTTTCGGGGTTCACTAAACAAGTAACTCCGCAATTGGCTGCGTTTGTGACTATGACTGAATACGCTAAAGATATTCCAGCCCCCTCGGCATTTCCGTCAGTTGCATTAACCAATGTCTTAGGTGAGTGGTTAGCGAAACACAATAAAACGCAACTACGCATTTCAGAAACTGAAAAATATGCCCACGTAACTTTCTTTTTTAGTGGTGGCCGTGAAGAATTATTTGAAGGCGAAGATCGCGTGCTCATCCCATCACCTCAAGTAGCCACTTATGATTTACAGCCCGAAATGAACTCTGAAATGCTCACAGATAAACTAGTCGAGGCAATACATAACGGCGCACATGATGTCATTATATGCAACTACCCCAATGGTGATATGGTTGGCCATTCAGGCGTGTTCAGCGCAGCAGTGAAAGCCTGTGAAGCAGTTGATCACTGCATTGGTCGTGTGATTGAAGCTCTAAAAGAAACTGGGGGTGAAGCGCTAATTACTGCCGATCATGGTAATGCGGAGCAAATGGAAAATCTACAAACAGGCCAAGCACATACCGCTCATACTAGCGAACCGGTGCCATTTATCTATTTTGGCCGAGAAGCCAAAGCACTTGACGCTAAAAAACTGAGTGACGTTGCCCCGACCATGCTTCATTTATTAGGGATGGAACAACCAGAGGAAATGACTGGCAGTACCATAATGCAAGTGAACTAACCAAGGTGGGTCATCTAATAAAAACAATAACGCTACCCCTTTTATGCCTTTCTTTATCGTTACCATTGGCTTATGCCAATGGTAACGAAGATCGCACAAAACAAGACTTAAACCAAATTCAAAAAGAACTTAAAAGCAGTGCTGAACGTCTCAAAAAGCAGCGCTCTGAGATAACCTCCCAAGAGAAAAACTTAAAGCAAGCAGAACTCGAAATCGCTCATAATGCCAAATCACTCAAAGAGTTAAATTTTGCAACAGAGCTAAATCGTAACGAACAACTCGCCCTTGAAGAAAACATTAAAGAACTCAATACCATTAAGCTGATGCAACAAAACGCCCTCGCTGCCCAGCTACGAAGTGCTTATATGTCCGGCAGTCATGATTACAGTAAGCTTTTACTGAATCAGCAAGAGGTCACTAGCTTTGAGCGCACTTTAAGCTATTACAGCTACTTAAATAATGCACGAATTAAACAAATTGACTCACTCAAAACCACTTTAATTGAACTGGCGGCCAATCAAGATAAGTTAGCAGCCACTCAATCACAACTAGTTGTACTTTTAGCTGAGCAAAAACAAAAACAAAATGCACTCGTGTTAGCCCAAAATGAGCGAAAAACTAGCTTACAGCAACTTAAAAATCAGCTTTCGTCGACTCAATCAGCAATTGATTACCTCAAACAAAATGAACAAATGTTGCGTGACACTTTGCAAGAATTACAGCAACAAGTACAAGAAGTTATCCGATTCGATGGCTTACTTGCAGATAAAGGTAAACTTAACTGGCCAAGTCGAGGGCGTTTAACCCATAAATTCGGTCAACGTAAACATGGTAGTTTCCGCTGGAAAGGGGTCGTGATCAAGGCTAATGAAGGCGCGCCAGTCACGACGATCCATCATGGACAAGTCGTTTTTTCTGATTGGTTAAAAGGCTTTGGCTGGGTCGTTGTGATAGATCATGGCGAAGGTTTTATGAGTCTTTATGGCCATAACCAAGCCATTTTAAAAGAAGTAGGCGATCAAGTTACACAAGGTGAAGTCATCGCATTAGTCGGTCAAAGCGGTGGACAAAGCGATCCTGGTCTATACTTCGAAATACGGCATAAGGGAAGCGCGGTAAACCCTAATAAATGGTGTAGATAACTAACATGAACTAGTTGGCTACACTCGACCCAGGAGTGAGCCAATGAATAATTTATCCCCATTAGTTAATCGTTTTAACAGCATTATTTTGTCGCTTTTTTTCTGCTTTTTAAGTGTACCAACACTCCACGCAGATGAAGCCAATGCAGATCTGTCTGCTATTTTAGAGCATATCCAAGCATTTTATGTTGATAAAATAGATGATCGCAAGCTCAATCAAACAGCCATCGACTCAATCATCAAGCAGCTAGACCCACATTCTGCCTACCTAGATCCTGAGGCACTAGAAGATTTATTTAATGTTGCCAATGGTCAATATACTGGGCTTGGAATTGAAGTAGAGCAACGTGATGATCATATTATGATTGTTGCTGCACTGCCTAATTCCCCCGCTTCACAGGCCGGAATTAAAAAAGGCGATATTCTACTGCAAATTAATGAACAAACGGTCATTAACAAACCGATAAAACAAGTCGCTTCACTCATTAGTAAAGCTAAATCTCCAACGATTAAGCTAGCAATTGCTCGAAATGGTCATACTGAAGCACTCACTTTTAACGTTCAACGAGACAAAATTTCAATCGAAAGTGTTACCGGTTCATTAAGCGAACTCGGGTATGCCACCATTCGGATCAGCAACTTTAACAATCACACCCTACATGATGTCGCCCGATTAATTGCTCGCTTAATCAACGAAAATGGCCAAGATTTATCTGGTTTACTGATTGATCTTCGGGATAACCCAGGTGGTGTATTGAGCAGCGCAGTGGCTATTTCTGATTTATTTTTACAACAAGGCACCATTGTTACAACAAAAGGGCGCTTTTATGATGCTAACCACGCTTATTATGCAAAACAAGGCGATGTCCTAAATGGCGCACCTATTGTGGTATTAATAAATAAAGGCTCGGCGTCTGCAGCTGAAATTTTAGCTGGTGCATTAAAAGATAATCATAGAGCAACCGTTGTTGGTACTCGCTCTTATGGAAAAGGTTCAGTGCAATCTTTAATTCCTCTTGGCGATGGGCAAACCGCGTTAAAACTAACCACTGCGAAGTACTATACGCCTTCAGGTAAATCTATTGATGGGATCGGTATTGCGCCTGATATCGCGATAGAACAAGCTAAAATTCCAACTGAAGACGAGCAAATTTTGAGGAAAATGAGTGAAGGAATTAGTAATCAACCCTTGCTTACCGCATTTCGCGATGTACAATTAGAACAAGCTCAAAAAATACTAAGAAAATACTAGGTACAAGACTAAAAATGTAAATTTTTAGTTGCATAAACACCATAATAAATAACAAATTGCGCCTAAACATCAATTGTTTGTTTAAGGCGCAACAATAACCATAATAAGAATCTATTTGTGCGCTTAAAATTCAGGATGATTAGTTTTTGCATGCTACTTTGTTCGACAAGTAGTTATGCTGGCCAAGTGGCCATCGTCATTGACGATATTGGATACCATGCTCGCGACCTACAAGCCATAACCTTACCTGGCGAAGTTTCCTATTCCATTTTACCTCACACTCCGTTTGCAAAAAGGTTTGCCACACAGGCTGAACTCGCCAATAAAGAGCTTCTTTTACATGTGCCTATGCAAGCAATTAGTGGTAAAGAGCTAGGCCCTGGCGCAATTACACAAGACATGAACAAAGCCGAGCTGCAATACACCTTAGAAAAGGCTCTAGATGATTTACCACAAGTCAAAGGCATCAATAACCACATGGGCTCCTACCTCACACAAAAAATCAAACCTATGTCATGGACTATGGAGATTTTAAAAGAGCGGAATTTATATTTTTTAGACAGCAAGACGACACAAAAAAGCCAAGCGCAAAATATGGCAAACTTATTTGGAGTCAATAATATTAGTCGTCACGTATTTCTTGATAATATCCCTAGCGAAAAACAAATGACATTTCGCCTCAATCAATTGATACGGCTGGCTAAAAAGAATGATTATGCAATAGCGATAGCCCACCCCTACCCTGAAACTTTAGCGTTTTTAGATAAGCATATTCCTACGTTAAAAGATCAGGGAATTGAGCTTGTACCTTTATCTCGCTTAGTAAACAAAAAATATATTCGTTTAGCTGCATTGTCTGAACAAACAACATCAAGCGAATAACCTTCTCTAAACAGACCTAGTTAACTTTCAGAAGCAATAGATATAAAAAAAGCCTCAAATTGAGGCTTTTTTTATATCTATAAGGCGTTTTAGGCGGTCATTAGATTTTGTAGCTTTTTCATTGCTGATTTTTCAAGCTGTCTAACACGCTCAGCGGATACATCATATTTTGTCGCTAAATCTTGTAAAGTTGCTTTATCATCACTTAACCAACGAGTGCTAACAATATCTTGCGAACGCTCATCAAGAGTTTTAAGTGCTGAGAATAAACGATTATGAGTGGCGTTTTCCCACTGCTCTTGCTCAATACTTTCAGCAAGATCCACGCTATTGTCTGTTAAATACTGGGCTGGAGAGTATTGAGTTGAACTTGATGAATCATCTTCATCATTACCTAAATCAAAGCCCATATCTTGACTACTCATTCGCGATTCCATTTCGCGAACATCTTTTTCTGTCACACCTAGTTCATTTGCTACAGTGGCAATTTCATCTTGGTTAAACCAACCAAGGCGCTTTTTATTCTTTCTTAAATTAAAGAATAATTTGCGTTGCGCTTTAGTGGTCGCCACTTTAACAATGCGCCAATTTTTTAATACATACTCATGGATTTCTGCTTTTATCCAATGAACTGCAAACGAAACTAAACGCACCCCTACTGATGGGTCAAAACGTTTTACGGCCTTCATCAAGCCAATATTACCTTCTTGGATTAAATCCGCTTGCGGTAATCCGTATCCTGAATACCCTTTGGCAATGTGCGCCACAAAACGAAGGTGTGACATAATGAGCTGTCTTGCAGCATCAAGGTCACCGTCTTGCTGGAGTTTTACTGCCAGTGCTTGTTCTTGTTCAGCACTTAACATCGCGATACTGCTAACAGCCTGAAGATACCCCTCCATACTGCCACTTTGCTGTGGCACAGTTAACATCATTGCTTGTAAATCTTTGCTCATATTTCACCTCTAGGATCCATGCTTTTCGCAATATTAGCACTCTTTTAAATAGAGTGCTAATTTCATATCGTTTTTTAAGACTCGATGATTTTTGAAAAGTTCAAAATATCGAGTACTACTTTAAATAAGAAGAAAAGAAGAACGATAGCTTGGATTTGTTACGTAAAAATGTCTAATTTAAAATTCAATATTTGCGCACTCTTGACTGCGCTAGATGCTTAACTTAGCAAAATCTCTCCTAAGTGCAAGAGGAAGAATGTAAATATATCTTACATATTTCGCATCCCATCGCTTTTCAAGGTGTTAGTGAAATATAAAAATTAAGCACTTAAATATTGATTCACTGTTGTCGTCGATAATTATTAAGAATAAATCAAAACAGCGCTGAACAATGATATCTGTATAGTTCAGCACTCCTTAAGTCTTTCATTGCCTAGATTTTATCGGGTTCTATCGCATCGATATATCGTTTAACAGATAAAAATGACCCACTAAGACCAAGGGTCACTCCAACGCATAACAAAGCAATAAACTCTGAAAACGTTAGCCCTTGTAATAAAAAATCAGTTTGATAAACACCAGCAACATGGCTGACAGCGGATTCTAGCCACCAAGTCATTATAACTATTGAAATAAATGAGAATAACCCACCAATTAAGCCATACCAAATACCCGTCCATAAAAATGGCGCTTGTATAAAGTTATTTGTGGCACCGACTAGCTTCATCACTTGAATCTCTTCTTTTTTATCCATAATGGATAACCTTATCGTATTACCAATAATCAAAATAACCGATGTCAGTAATAAAAAAGCAATGGTAATAACACTTTCTCTTAATAAGCTTAACAAAGCATTCAATCGCTCTAGCCATTCAATATCAAGCTTACCGAAATCTATATTTCGTTCTTTTTCTAATTTATTAAGGAGCGCTCTGGCAGCTTGGGCGGAGGTATGACGCTTAGTTGGTGTCACTAAAATAACACTCGGTAATGGATTTTCATCTAAATAATTTAGCGCCTGACCAAATCCTGACGCAAGCTTAAATTCGTCAAGTGCAGCTTGCTTTGAAATAAACCTTACTTGATCTATTTCTGGGTATAAACGCAGTTTATTAACTAATGAGTTTGTTTCTTGTTCTGAGCTAGTTGTTTTAACAAACAAAGATATTTCAGCAGCATTTTCAAATCCACTGCTAACTTGCTGAACATTTTTCACCACTAAATACAAAGTTGCGGGAAGAGTTAAACTTAACCCTAAAACGGCGATTGTCATTAATGATGCTGCAGGCGTTCTCCACATTTCACCTAAACTGTGCACTCCTTGGCGAAGTGTATTTTGGGCAATAAAATAAAGATTAAGCCACCATGATTTTTGATATGTTTCTGCTTGGCTATGGCGCCCTTTGAATAAAATACTCACACGCCCTCCTGCGACAATAAATCATCAATCAATCGTCCTTTTTTCAGGGTTAAGCTGCGATACTTCATTCGAGCAATCAAACCTAAATCATGAGTTGCAATAAGAACGGTTGTGCCTTGTTGATTAAAATCTTTGAATAAATTCAGGATCTCAACTGATAACTCGGGGTCTAAATTACCGGTCGGTTCATCTGCTAACAAAATTGGGGGGGAATTAACAATCGCGCGAGCAATCCCCACTCGCTGCTGCTCACCACCCGATAAGGTATCTGGGTAACATTTGACTTTACTGAGTAATCCAACACGGTCGAGTGCGGCATGAACGCGTTTTTCAATATCTTTGCGGTGCATGCCTTCTATTACTAATGGGAAAGCAACATTATCGAAAATATTATACCTGTTCAGTAAGCGATGATTTTGAAAAATCATTCCAATATCACGGCGTACAAAAGGTACTTGTTTTGTTGAGAGTTGGTTAAGTTTCACTCCATTGATGAAGACTTCACCTGCGGAAGGACGCTCCATTAAACTGATCAGTTTTAAGAGTGTACTTTTTCCTGCACCGCTATGCCCGGTTAAAAAAGCTAATTCTCCAGGCTCTAAATGAAAGCTGACTTTTTCAAGAGCGAGGTGCCCACCTGGGTATGTTTTACTTACTTGCTGAAATTTTATCATTATTATTTTATCTTACAGCGAAGGGGCGCCTAAGCGCCCAATTTTAACACTAAGATTGTTCGTCCTGGCTAAAGAGTGCATCGATGAAATCATCACTCTTAAATGGGCGAAGATCATCAATCCCTTCACCAACCCCGATGTAACGAATTGGTATATTAAATTTATCAGCTACGGCAAAAATAACGCCACCTTTCGCTGTTCCATCAAGTTTGGTCAAAGCAATACCTGATAAGCCAACTGCCTTGTTAAATAAATCCACCTGACTAATCGCATTTTGACCTGTCCCCGCATCAATCGTTAACATCACTTCATGCGGAGCGCTCTCATCAATCTTTTTCATAACGCGGGCTATTTTTTCAAGCTCTTGCATTAAGTTATCTTTATTTTGCAAACGCCCTGCTGTATCTGCTATTAAAATATCTACCTTACGAGCTTTAGCTGCTTGATAGGCATCAAAAATAACCGAAGCACTATCAGCTCCGGTGTGCTGAGCTACCACAGGAATATCGTTGCGCTCACCCCATACTTGCAACTGCTCCACCGCAGCCGCTCTAAATGTATCGCCAGCAGCTAACATCACAGATTTACCTTGTGATTGAAATTGCTTAGCTAACTTACCAATCGTTGTTGTTTTACCAACGCCATTGACTCCAACCATCAAGATCACAAACGGACCATCTGATTGTTCAACATCTAAGGTTTGCTCAGCTGAATGAAGCATGTCGGCCATTTCTTGCTTTAATAACTCGTAGAGCGCTTCACCATCTTTTAACTGTTTGCGATCGGCGGCATCGGTTAAGCGGTCGATTAACTTTAATGTTGTATCAACACCTAAATCAGCCGTTAACAACTGAGTTTCTAGCTCTTCAAATAACTCGTCATCTATCTTTTTTCCTGAGAAGATATTGATAAACCCAGAGCCAATATTCTGTTTAGTTTTTATTAGGCTTTTCTTTAAGCGACTAAAAAAACCTTCTTTTTTTGGTGCATGCGATGCTGGTTCTGTTGTTTGTTCTGTAGATTTGACTTCTTGAGCTGCCATCTCAGCTAAGCGAGCTTCTTCGGCAGCTTTGGCTTGTTGCGCTGCTACTTCAGCTAAGCGAGCTTCTTCAGCGGCTTTTGCTTCTTGCGCAGCTATTTCAGCTAAGCGAGCCTCTTCTGCAGCTTTGGCTTGTTGCGCAGCTATTTCAGCCAAGCGAGCCTCTTCTGCAGCTTTAGCTTCTTGTGCTGCGGCTTCAGCTAAACGAGTCTCTTCTGCAGCTTTAGCTTTCTGCGCAGCTATTTCAGCTAAGCGAGCCTCTTCTGCAGCTTTGGCTTCTTGCGCAGCCACTTCAGCTAAACGAGCCTCTTCTGCAGCTTTTGCTTCTTGAACTGCCATCTCAGCTAAACGAGCTTCTTCAGCAGCTTTAGCTTTCTGCGCAGCTATTTCAGCCAAGCGAGCCTCTTCTGCAGCTTTAGCTTCTTGCGCTGCTACTTCAGCTAAACGAGCTTCTTCAGCGGCTTTGGCTTCTTGCGCGGCCACTTCAGCTAAGCGAGTTTCTTCAGCAGCTTTGGCTTCTTGAGCTGCTACTTCAGCTAAACGGGCCTCTTCTGCAGCTTTTGCTTCTTGCGCGGCCACTTCAGCTAAGCGAGTTTCTTCAGCAGCTTTGGCTTCTTGAGCTGCTACTTCAGCTAAACGGGCCTCTTCTGCAGCTTTTGCTTCTTGAACTGCCATCTCAGCTAAACGAGCTTCTTCAGCAGCTTTAGCTTTCTGCGCAGCTATTTCAGCCAAGCGAGCTTCTTCAGCGGCTTTGGCTTCTTGCGCTGCTACTTCAGCTAAACGGGCCTCTTCTGCAGCTTTTGCTTCTTGCGCTGCGGCTTCAGCTAGGCGAGCTTGTTCAATCGAGTTATCTTCATTGGAAGGAGTGTTTTGTTCTGGTGTTTGTTCGGTGTCTTTTTTACCTAACCCTAACCAAGATAAAAATCTGTTTTTTTTTGCCATACTAGCTAATAACCACTTATATAAATCTGATAAACTGTGAAGTGAAACTATGGTAACACTTTCATTAAAAGAATGAAAAAGTGACCACCACCAAAGAATTAAGCTCAATAGTATATGAGAGCGAATTCAGACACCATTTTTTAGTGACGTTCATGAAAAAAAACACAGGAAAAACGGCCAAAGCAGCCAATGGGCACATCCGAATAATCAGCGGGCAATTTAAAGGTCGAAAATTACCAGTAAAAGATGTGATTGGTTTAAGGCCGACCGCTGATCGGGTAAAAGAAACTGTTTTTAACTGGCTTATGAATGATATTAGAGATGCTGATGTACTAGACTGTTTTGCAGGCTCTGGAGGCTTAGGGTTTGAAGCCTTATCACGCTATGCAAATTCAGTGACTTTTATAGAAAAAGATAAAGCGGCTGCACAGCAACTCAATGATAACTTAGCATTACTCAAGCAACTCAACGGTAAGGTTATTCATGCTGATGCTCTTGGCACAATCGAAAGGCTGGGTAAACAGTATGACTTAGTCTTCATCGACCCTCCATTTCGGTTGGGACTTGCGCAATTATGCTGTCAGCAACTCATTCAATCTGATGCGCTCAAGCCATTAAGCCTAATTTATGTCGAAGTCGAATCTGAACTCAATGATTTTCAAGCACCTAATGATTGGCAATTACTAAAAGAAAAAACGGCAGGCCAAGTGACCTACCGTTTATTTCAAAACTTACATAATGAGGTATTGTAATTATTCAATCTCAATACCTATGTTGGTTTGACCATCTTCAAGCGCTTTTTTCTTAAGCGCTTTGACACTTTCAGAAGTGATACGCCCCATATTTTCAACATGTTCAATTAACTCTGATAGCATTTCCATTTCATATTGCATCAATGGGTGCTCTCTAATTGCTTGATTATCAGCGACAATGTCTTCACTTGTCAGTTGATATTCAATTAGTTTTGCAACTGTGGCTTGTGATATTTTACTAATATCAACAAATTCAGATTCATCTTCCATTAGCAGCCCATTAAGCATTCCGAGTAATGCTGTTGCTGTATCGATCGCAGGGTAAACTCCAAACATATCAAAATCAGCAACTTCAGGAACATTTGGTTCTACTTTATCAACCAAAAGTTCTAAATTAATTTTGCTTTTTGGTAGGACGAGCTTTTCCCAAATTAAATTAAGCGCATTACGTAACACACTTGATTCACCAAACTCTGTTGCTTGGCAAAAAAGCGTATAATTAGGCAGCATTCGCTCTAGTAATGCTGCGGCTAATACTGCTTTTTGCAGGTAGTTAAGTTCTCGAATACGTTGGAAGTTATTAGGCTTTTTCATCTTTATCCATTTGGCAGGACCAGCAAAATTCAAACCCTGCACCATTTTTTTCACCACAATGGCTACAAAACCAGTCGTGAATTGATTGCTTAGATTGATATTCTAACAATATTTTTTCGGCTTGGCGCTGTTTAATCTGCATGACAAGAATTGAAACATAGGTTTGTTCGTGGGGTATATCACCTAAAGCGCCCGCAAGCGCTTCACCATGAAATCGAACATCGATACGGCTGAGGGCTAATAACCCCTTGATCAGGTTAGCCTCTATCGCATTTTCTGCTTTATAAACACTAATCCAATCGAAGAGGTCTGTCATTTAGCTAGTCAGTTGTTGTTGGGCATATTCAAATTTAAGTCTAAATTCGGTTACCTTGCCTTCTAACTCTTCAATTTTTTCTGTTAATTCATTGTTTTGTGTTCGAATACTCTCATAAGCACTGCGAGCTTGCTGTGATTCAGCTTCTAAACGAGACACTAAGCTTGAATTGCGGCCTTGCGCCATATTTAATGCCGAGTCTTGATTAGCTAGCAGATTTTCTTTTTCAGAAATCGCATCCTGATAGCCTTTTTCTTTCACTCTGAGCTCACTTAGCTGTTCACTCAGTTGCTCGCGCTCTTGCTCTAAAGTAACAATATTTGTCAGTGCTTGTTCTAGCTCAGCTTTCAATAATTTGCTTTCTGCAAACAAATCTTTTTTAAGATCGTTAAATCGACCGTCATGTTTCTTCGCTTGCTCTTCTGCTTTTTCTTTAAACTCATTATTAATTTGCACTAAGTTTTCATACTCTTGCGTCAGTGCAGAATGCGCTTCTTCAAGAGCTGTGACGCTACTTTGAAGCGTACTTAATTCGTGCTCTTTAGTACTAAGAGAGGCTTGCAAAGTTTCATTATTATTTTCTATTTGTTTAAAGCGAGTATTGGCTTGTTCAAATTGAGTATTTAACGAACTCAAGCATTGTTGTTCACTTTCAAGCTGTTTAGCTAAAGATTCTTTTTCTTTTGCTAATGCATCCAACTGCTGTTGAGATGCTTCACTTGAATTTTCAATGTGAGACAGCAACTCAGTTTTATCTTGTAACTGCTCTTGATAATCCTGGATTTTCTTAACATGATTCGCTGATATTTTTTGTTGTTCAGCTACGGCCTGTTGGCTGTGTGCAAGTTCTGCTTCTACATCGACTAATGCTGTTTTAACATCCGCGAGCTCTTTTTGATAATGACGCTCTTGCTGTTTTAAGCGGTCATCTAAAGAAGCATTTTCTTGACTGCGCTCTTCAATCAACTGTTTTACTTTATTTGACTGTAATGCATTGAGCTCTTTTTGCTTGGCCAAAGCAGACTCTGATTGCTGTAGTTGCTCTGCTAACTTTTGCTGCTGAGTTGTTTTTTCTGATAATTGAGCCTGTAACTCTTGCTGAACGTTAACCTGCTCTTGAGCAGCTGATTGCAACGCTTCAAACTGTGTTTTGACCGCTTCAAGTTCTAGTAATTGCTCTTTTAAGCTGGTTAGTTCATCTAGGGCTTGTTGAGTGTTTGCTTGCTCAGTTCGAGCTTGCGTTTCGAGGGCCGAGTTGGTTTTTTGCAGCGACTTTATCTGCTCATCAAGTGCTTTAATCGCTTCATCTTCATCTGCTTGGTGCTGCACGATTGCAGCTTGGTGACCTTTTTCTAAAGCTTGCTGGCACGCAACCAGCATCAAGCCTTTTAATTGAGGTGTCATTATCTCAATTAATTGCTGCGACACTTGATCAATATAAGGATGACCAATAGAAATCGTGTCAGTCAAATTGGCATGCAATACTACAGGCTCAATTGAAAGTTCTTGCGCTACTTTATGAAGAGTATCTTTTGCAGAAACAGATTCTAAGCTTTGTAAAAGCTTATGTAACTGGGTGCCTTGAAATTCGCCCATACTAATTTATCCCCTGACGCACTGCTATACCTACTTTAGTTCAAGTTCTGCTATTTTTATGGTGAACTTATTTATTGCCAGATAACTTAAAACTAAATCTTTAAAATTAACAGGTTAAAAAACAGTTATTGTTATAATCCTGCTATCTTAACACTGCTAATACGTGAATATAAACAGAATAAAACATATAATTAACAATCAAAATAAATATAGAAGTTTTCACTGCCATGACACTCACCACTCCAGCACTACTTTTTCCTGCTATTTCTTTGCTCTTACTCGCTTACACCAATCGTTTTTTAGTCCTTGCACAATTAATTAGGCAATTAAATTCTCGAGAAGGCGATACTATCCGCCCCGTCGTAAAAGCACAGATTAGCAATTTAAGAAAACGTATAAAGCTGATTCGAACCATGCAATTTTATGGTGTTATTTCATTTTTATTATGTACAGCGGCAATGTTTGCGGTCTTTTTGGAGCAAGCTTTAATCGGTGCCATCTTTTTTGGTTGCAGTTTATTATGCCTACTCGCATCACTTCTTTTTTCACTCTTTGAGATTTACATTTCTTGTGATGCGATCGAACTCGAATTAACAAACATTGAAGAAAAGCCACTCAATAATCGCTGAGGGAGTTTTATACTTTTTACGTTTACCTTCTATACTCAATTCATCTGATATTGGTTAAGTGGTAATTTGTGTCTGATTTTTTATTCTCTGACGAAAACCCTCAAATTAATGAGCAACCTGAAGACTTCAATAGCGGCTGGGATATTCTGGTCGTTGATGATGAAGAAGATATTCACCAAGTCACTAAGTTGGTATTAACAGGTTTCCAGTTTGAAGGTAAACCACTGCGCTTTCATCATGCCTATTCGGCTGAACAAGCAAAAGACATGATGAAAGACATGAGCGAAATTGCAGTAGGCTTAGTTGATGTTGTGATGGAAACAAATCATGCAGGGCTCGATTTAATTAAATATATTCGAGAAGATGCTCATAATCACGATGTACGATTGATTTTAAGAACAGGCCAACCTGGTGAAGCGCCTGAAGAATCAGTCATACGTGACTTTGATATTAATGATTATAAAAATAAAACTGAGTTAACAGCCATCAAGCTTAAAACACTTTTATATTCAGCTCTTCGTGCTTACCGCGATATTCGAATTATTGAAAAGCATAAATTAGGACTCGAAAATATCATTAATGCGTCAGCCAATTTCTTAGAATGCGATACGGTTGACCAATTTGCATCGACTATTTTAGGTCATGTCTCTACTGTTATGGGTCTGGAAGATAATGAAATTTACTGTGCAGCAGCGGTAAACTCCCAAGCAAAACCCGGTACTGACTTTATGCTACTCGCTTCATCTGTCGGGGAAACAAATTCGGAGCATGCTCAACTACCTGATGAAATCAGTGATTTATTTATTAATGTTCATAATAAAAAGCAATCATTTAAAGATGAAAATCAATTTGTTGGTTACTTCCCGACAAAAGGTGGTTTAGAAACAATGCTCTATGTGAGCAAATCATCAAAATTACAACCTTCAGATCATCAACTATTAGAGTTTTTTTCTAACAATATTGCACTTGCTTACGATAACTTGCGGCTTCGAGAAGTGGTTCGCGAATCACAAAAAGAATTATCTTACATATTGGGTGAAGCAGTAGAAAAGCGCAGTAAAGAGACTGGTAGCCATGTTAAACGCGTCGCTAATTACAGTTATATGCTGGCGTTAAAATACGGACTGACCCCTTACCAAGCTGAAATTATCAAGCTTGCATCTCCTCTTCACGATATAGGAAAAATTGGCATTCCTGACCTTATTCTTAATAAGCCCGGTAAACATACAGCCCAAGAGTGGGAAATAATGCAATCACATGCGCAAATGGGCTATGAAATTCTTCAAAATTCGACCAATGAGATATTAATGCAAGGTGCGGTTATTGCTCATCAGCACCACGAAAAGTGGGATGGTTCGGGTTACCCTCAAGGCTTAAAGGCCCAACAAATTGATATTTCAGGCAGAATTACCGCTCTTGCTGATGTGTTTGATGCACTTGGCAGCGATCGCTGCTACAAAAAAGCTTGGCCGCTTGATGATATTTTAACGCTATTAAAAGAGCAAAGTGGCAAGCAGTTCGATCCTGATTTGGTTAGGCTTTTCATTGATGATTTAGATGCCTTTTTAGGCATCCGAGATGCCTATCCAGATTGAAGTATTTAATCTATTGAGAAATTGCATAATACTATTTTACTAGGCTAAATATGGATTAAAGCTTGCTTTTGTACCTTATTCTTTAATATTATTGCCCAGTTGTTACTTTTTAAGCAAAAAGCGTAGAAAAAACAAAGTAATTACTCAAAACCAAAATGATTTTGGTACAACTGTCAGTTTTAGCTCAGTTCACTTGATAGAGAAGGATCATAAAGTGAGATTGGAACAATTCGAGCAATTTTTGGCGTTAGGAAAACTTCGCCACTTTCGTCAAGCCGCAGAACAATGCAACTTAAGCACATCAGCCCTTACTCGCAGCATTCAAACGTTAGAGCAAGAACTCGACTGTGAATTAGTCACCCGCTCAACTCGCTCAGTGCATTTAACTGAAGCCGGTGAGATTTTTTTAACTTACTGTCATGAAACATTGACTAACCTAAGTGAGTTGAAAACAAAGCTAACTAAACATAAGTCGAGTGAGTATGAGAAGATAGTTATTGGTTACACTATGGATGCAACGACTATCGTCCCTCTTGCATGCGGGAAGTTTATGCAGCACCACCCTGAAACATCTATTGAAATGCATTTATATTCTCAGTCTCAACTTGATGAGAAACTAAAGCTCAATGAAATTGATCTCGCTATTGGCAACAGCCAAAGTAATGTGCCAGAAAATGCACTCGTGCGCTTACCTGATCAACTAGTGCTGTTTGTGCACAACACACATCCTCTTGTCACCACTGAAGAGATCGATCGTAAAGCGCTAGCGCCATTCCCTATGCTGTCATGTTTATCATCAAGTACTTCGGTGCAAAAAATGCTACAAGATGCAGCAACAGCGTTACATAAAGTTTCAACGATCAAAGTCGGTAACATTGATCAAATAACTCAAACAGTTAAAGATGCTAAACACGTTGCAATTGCAGGTATTGAGCACGCAAAAACCATTGAAAACAATGCTGATTTAGTCATCATTAAACCTTCTCAAGAGTCACAACAACTCGCATTAGCAGTCACTACAGCTAATAAATTCTCTTTGCAACATCAAGCAATTCAGCTTCTTAGCTATATTGCAGATGAAGTAAAATTACAAACAGGTGAAAGCTTAGAGCAAGTTGAAGGTTATTAACTATCAAGATGTAAATCATGTAAGAGTCAATGCTATAATCGCAGCATCAATATTATGAGCCTGACTATGTACACACCTGATTTTCCCTCTCACACTCTTGATACATTACTGGATCAAATCGAACAACATGGGTTGGCCGTTATCGATAACGCCATCCCCTGTGAGCTTACCGAAAGTTTATTAACTGAGTGCTTAACACAGCAATCGTTATTTAAACCTGCAGGCATAGGCCGAGAAGCCGACAAGCAACTTGATGCAAGTATTCGCTCCGATAAAACACGCTGGTTTGATAGTCAGACTTTAGTGCAACAGCAGTATCTATCGCTAATGGAGCAGCTCAGAAATATCATTAACCAACATTTTTATCTTGGGTTATTCGATTACGAAGCTCATTATGCTACGTATCAAGTCGGTGATTTTTATAAAAAACATCTTGATGCTTTTAAAGGCCGTTCGAACCGAGTCTTTACCACTGTATTTTACCTCAATAGCCCTGAAGGCGGAGAGTTAGTAATATACAAACCAAAAAGTAAAGAGGTGCTCACAACCATAAAACCGAAAGCAGGCACTTTGGTCTTATTTGTCAGTGAAGAGTTTGCACATGAGGTCTTACCAGCATTAGGCCCTCGTCACTCGATAGCGGGTTGGTTTAGAAAAAACACCTCATCACACAGTTATATCGACCCTGCTAATTAACTATAAGAGACAACTATCGCTAACCAGACCGCAATACCAACATAGTTATTGTGTAAAAATGCTTTAAAGCATAATTCACGTTGGCGATCTCGAATCAAATATTGTTGGTAACTAAACAGTACCACCAACACCAAAGATAAAATAACGAATAAACCGTATGACCAAGCATGCAGTGATGCGATAAATAACAACATCAAAATCGTGGCAAGTTGTAGTAAGCTCACAATAAGCTTATCAAATCGCCCAAATAAAATAGCGGTCGATTTGACCCCAATCTTAAGATCATCATCTCTATCTACCATGCCATACATGGTATCATACGCAACAGTCCAGACTAAGTTAGCGCCGTACAGTAACCAAGCTTCTGTGGGAATCGTATTTAATGTGGCCATATACGCCATTGGAATGGACCAACTAAATGCAGCGCCCAGAACGACTTGTGGTAAATGAGTATACCGCTTCATAAATGGGTAACAAAACGCGAGTCCGAGCGCAGCAAAAGACAACAGCACAGTATTAAGATTGAGATACAAAACTAGAAGAAAGGCTGCGAAAATTAATACAAAAAATAAAACCAATGCTTCTTTCGCACTAACATGCCCAGCAGCGAGTGGCCGCTGTTCAGTGCGTTTCACTTTTCCATCTACTTTTCTATCAGCGAAGTCATTGATCACACACCCTGCTGAGCGCATTACAAAGACACCTAAACTAAATATGAGCAATAAATGCCACTGAGGGAATCCATCAGCAGCTAACCAAAGCGCCCAATATGTTGGCCATAACAATAATAAAGTGCCAATAGGTTTATCAGTGCGCATTAACTGTAAATAATAGCGCCAATTTTTTTGGATTAGTTTAAGCATTCGCATCAATAAAGCACCGACTGAGGAAGAAAAACTTCACACACCATTACCTGATAACCAAATAAGCTAAAAATACTGCGACGGCCTAAGCATGGCTGTTTGGATAAATGAAGCGAGCAAGCAAGATCAATAATGGGATGAGATTCATCAAATTGAGCAACTTGTATTTCGTTTCTCATCAACTCAGGGTGACGAAACAAATACTCACCTAATGGCTTAGATCCCAATTGTGCAAGTTGCGCATCAGTCGAAAAAAGTGCATCAGGAATCCAACTTTGCGCATATATTTGCGCCTGATTGTCACAGCGTAAAATCACTTCCCTAAAGGTGTACATTCCTTGTTGATGTGGCTTCATAAAACTGGCTTGTTCAAGGGTTAACTCTTGTTTTTTTTCACTTAAGATCTCAACACTAAAATCAACAAATGATGACTTTAGCTTTGCAGTGAGTGAGCCTTCACTTAATAGCCAGTTTTGCTGCTTTAAGTTAAGCTCAAATGCTGTTTTAGGCAGCCAATTATTTGTTAAAGGGAGAGGAAATTCGAACACAACACGATACCTGAACAATAGAAGCCGTATCATAGCACTTCAAATCCAGCTGAAAAAGTCAGGTTAAGCATTGTATAATATTAAACACCCCCATTAATCAAAGTAGATAAAGTTAAAGAAAGAATGATCTTGCTATAAATGCTGGACTATAATTTGCTAAAACAGATATCATAACACTGTTAAATCACACATTTACGTCATCAAACTTTATTAAAAGAGAAATAAGCATGCGATTTTTAGCCGTTTTAATTTGCGCTATTGGGCTCCAATTTACCAGCTTAAACAGCTATGCAGCTTCAAACATAGGCTACTATGGCTTTGAGCCTGACGTCATAACTAACTATATTGGCACTTCAGCTAAAAAAATGGGTTATGTTCGTGTCACTGTAGAACTGATGATCCAAGATATGGGCAACTTAGCTGTCGTTGAGCACCATGATCCATTACTGCGTGATGCCATTGTTGAAATTTTAAGTAAAGAGCCTGAGGAAAAGGTGAAATCATTAACTGGCCGTGAAGAAATTCGCAAAAAATGCGTTGCCGAAGTAAAGAAATTACTAAAACAAGAGACCGGCAACGAAATTATTAAAGATATTTTGTTTACTAAGTATTTGTATCATTAGCCTTTAGTTTGGCTGGTTTTGTTGTCGATAGAAACCAGCCATAAAACCCACCCGAAACAAGTCCTAATAAGTGTGCCCAATTGGCCATACTAACAAATAACACATCAGCAAACCCTAATACTAACCAGACAAGCATAAAACCAACTATCGGTTTATCGACTTTAATTACCGAATCCCCAGTTAAATAGCCATAAATCCAACAAAAGCCCAACAGACCATAGACCACACCAGATAACCCACCAAAGTTATCTCCGACCATTAAAAACTGCACCCAATTACTAAATAGTGCCGTAATAATAAAAATAAACACCAATTGTGTGGCGCCTAAGCGTTTTTCGACTTTTGCACCTAAACTCATCCACCACATTAAATTAAAAATTAAGTGGATAGCAGAAAAATGGATTACTGCTGGCGTAAACCATTGAATAGGGTTGCTTGGATCAAATTTCAAAATAGCAAATAAGCTATTAAAACCACCTAGTACAAACAAACAATATAAAACAACACACACTAAACTGACCGCTTGATTAAGCCAGCTCAACGCTTTAAAGCGACTAATTAGATTGAATGATGAACCCTGATAGCTCAATGCAGAATCCGTAGTGCCCACTTGCCACGAGGCCTGCCAATACTTTTCATCATTCGGGTGTTGTTCAAATTCATGCCATAAGCGCTGTGCTTTTTCTAACTTAGCCCCATCAACCAATATTGCGACTTGATCGGCAGCTTCCACCGCTAACTGAGCTTCTATTTGCTGGTTTTTTAAATAATCAACAAACGCTTGAGCTGCACGGGGATTGTTCAAAGAGGCTAAGTTCACCATTATCTTTCAATTTCATCCATAAATTGTTTAGACCAAGCATCAAAGCCACCATCCATGCTGTAAACCTCTTCAAAGCCTTGTTCAATCAGATAATTAGCCGCACCTTGAGAACTAATTCCATGATAACAAACGACTATTATTGGCTGTTCAAAATCCCTTTCAATCATAAATTGACCAATATTTGCGTTAGATAAGTGAACAGCTTGTGGCATGTGCCCTTGCGCAAACGAGTTTTCATCTCGAATATCCGCCACCACAGTCGTGTCGCCCGCCATAAGTTCTTTCGCTTGCGCCGCTGATAAATGTTTAAATGCCATAACTACCTCAAAATGAAATGATAAAAAAAGGGGCCAATGCCCCTTAATATTAACGTGTTAACTAATCAATTAACACCAGTCTAAAATAACTTTACCTGATTGGCCCGACAACATAGTGTCAAAGCCTTGCTGGAATTCATCGATTGGGAATTGGTGCGTGATAATCGGTGATAAATCTAATCCAGATTGGATTAAACTGGCCATTTTATACCAAGTTTCGAACATTTCACGTCCGTAAATTCCTTTAATGACCAAACCTTTGAAGATCACTTGATTCCAATCGACCGCCATATCTGAAGGAGGAATACCGAGCATAGCGATTTTACCGCCATGATTCATATTACTAAGCATATTTGTAAAAGCAGATGGGACCCCAGACATCTCTAAGCCCACATCAAACCCTTCAGTCATGCCAAGCTCTTTCATCACATCTTCAAGCTTTTCATTGGCCACGTTAACAGCACGCGTAGCGCCCATTTTACGAGCAAGTTCAAGGCGATACTCATTCACATCAGTAATAACTACATAACGTGCACCCACATGTTTTGCAACCGCAGCAGCCATAATACCAATCGGACCTGCACCTGTGATAAGGACATCTTCACCCACTAAATCAAACGATAAGGCAGTGTGAACAGCATTACCAAACGGGTCAAAAATAGAGGCTAATTCATCTGAGATATTATCTGGAATCTTAAACGCGTTATAAGCGGGTATCACAAGGTATTCTGCGAAAGAGCCTTCACGATTAACACCAACACCTATGGTATTACGACACAAGTGCACACGACCTGCACGACAATTACGACAATGCCCACAAGTAATGTGTCCTTCACCAGAGACGCGGTCACCAACGTTAAATCCACGAACTTCTTGACCCATATCAACGACTTCGCCCACATATTCATGGCCGACAACCATAGGTACTGGAATGGTTTTTTGCGCCCATTCGTCCCATTTGTAAATATGCACATCTGTTCCACAGATCGCCGTTTTACGAATTTTGATTAATAAGTCATTGTGGCCAACTTCTGGTTTTGGCGCATCTGTCATCCAAATGCCTGTTTCGGCTTTTAATTTAGATAATGCTTTCATTTATTGTTCACCTTCAAAAACAGCCTCAAAAAAGAGGCTGTTTGTTCAATATCGATTAACTATAGATCAGATAATTTGCATGTCTTTACCAATGCGCGTGAAAGCATCAATTGCTTTATCTAATTGCGCTTGGGTATGAGCTGCAGAAATTTGAGTACGAATACGCGCTTGACCTTTAGGTACAACCGGGAAAGAAAAGCCAGTGACATAAATCCCTTCTGCTAACAATCTATCTGCCATTTCAGCTGCGACTTTTGCATCCCCTAACATCACAGGAATAATTGCATGGTCTTTACCCGCACAAGTAAAACCAGCGGCTTCCATTTTTTCACGGAAATACGCTACGTTACTCCACAATATATTGCGCAGTGCTTCACCCTCTGCAAGCATATCCAATACTTTTAATGAAGCCGTAACGATTGAAGGCGCCAGAGAATTCGAAAATAAATAAGGACGTGAACGTTGACGTAACCATTCAACAATTTCTGCGCGGCCTGACGTATAACCACCTGATGCACCGCCCAGCGCTTTGCCAAGTGTACCCGTAATGATATCAACACGATCCATGACATTACAATACTCAGCAGTACCACGGCCATTTTCGCCAACAAAGCCCACTGCATGAGAATCATCAACCATGACCAAAGCGTTATATTTATCGGCTAAATCACACACCGCTTCTAAATTACAAATCACGCCATCCATTGAAAAAACACCATCGGTGGCAATGAGTTTAGTTTTAACACCTGCGGCATCGGCTGCAATAAGTTGCTGTTCAAGATCGGCCATATCATTGTTTGCGTAACGAAAGCGTTTCGCTTTACATAAACGTACACCATCAATAATCGAAGCATGATTAAGTGAATCTGAGATGATTGCATCTTCAGCACCTAAAATAGTTTCAAATAACCCGGCATTGGCATCAAAGCACGACGAATACAAAATAGTGTCTTCAGTTTGTAAAAACTCACTAACTTTGGCTTCTAATTGCTTATGAATATCTTGTGTGCCACAAATAAAACGCACTGATGCCACACCAAAACCATGCTGATCTAAGCCGTTTTTTGCAGCATCAATTAACTCTGGGTGATTAGCTAAACCTAAATAGTTGTTGGCACAAAAGTTTATTACTTTATCACCTGAGGCAACTTGAATTTCAGCTTGTTGTTGTGAAGTGATAATACGCTCACTTTTATACAAACCTTCCGCTTTTACTTCATTAATTTGCTGCTTTAGCTGCTCATAAAACGCAGATGCTCTCATCTGTTTTCTCCAAAGTATTTGAACGAGTAAACCATAACCAAAAATCAAAGTTATGCTTAAAAACTGACGCGCATTGTAAAAGTTTCAACATACAATTGCACTGTTTAGTTAGCGATCGGACCACTCCAACCGTTTAAATAATTACCTTTTGAATCGCATCCGCTAATGATGGCCATATTTCAAATTCAGCCAACTCTTGCGCTGTCGCTGCACTTAAGTCTTTGATATAGACACAACGAGCCACGCCAGCGGCTTTTCCTGCTGCTATATCAGAGGGTTTGTCACCAATCATGATACTTTTGCTCGCATCAATATTAAATTGCGCAATACCTTGCAATAACATCCCTGGAGCTGGCTTACGGCAGTCGCAGTCCTGTTGGTACTGCGCTAATGCATTGGTCGGATGGTGAGGACAAAAATACACCTCAGACAGCGGCGCTCCTTGCGCTATAAATTGGGCTTTCATCCATTGGGTTAAGTGCGCAAAATCAACTTCTGTATAATATCCTCGCCCAATCCCCGATTGATTGGTAACCACTATAAGCTTGTAACCTAACTGAACAAAGTGGCGACAAGCTTCAAACACACCCGCGACAAATTCAAACTCTTCAATTTTATAAACATACGCATGGTCGACATTGATCACACCATCGCGATCGAGAAAAACGGCCTTATTCATTTAAAAGTTGCTCTTTTTGTACAACATGTTCAAACATAGATAACACCGACTCAACCGTTATTTGTTCCATTAAATCTGCACCTTTTGCTCGCTTGCCCCAAGGCAATTGGGCCGCAGGCTTGCCACACTGTTGCTCAATATTTTGATGGTACACTTCAACCACATATTCTTGATATAGGTAAGGGCCAGTTCGTTTGGGGTTAGAGTGTGCATACAACCCAATCACAGGTGTCCCAACTGTAACTGCCATATGTGCAGGACCAGTATCCGGCGCTAACACTAAATCAGCGTGTTTGAGTACACATAACAGTTGCTTAAGAGTCGTATGGCCGACCAAATTAAGAATATCAGCTTGACTATGTTCGATAATTTGCGCGGCTAACTCTTGCTCCATTTGAGTTGGCCCGCCACTGAGCACAACTTTAAACCCTTTTGTTTGGGCATAATCCGCTAAAACAGCATAACGCTCGGGTAACCAGTTACGCTCTTTTTTACTCGCAGCGGGTGCAATTACAAATACTTTTGACCATTCACTTAATTGCTGCTTAGCCCAAGCTTCATCAGTGTCTTGATAAGGCATTTGCCATTCTACAGCAGATTGTGTCACACCAAGACAATGAGCAAAGGCAAAAAAGCCATCTAATACATGAGGCTCATGCTGCGGTTTAATTTTTTTGTTAATAAATAAACTATGTGCTTCTTTTGCACGATGCCAGTCAAAACCTACCTTCACTTTTGCTGGGATACATGCTGCAGCAAAATTCGCTCTTAATGCGACTTGCATGTGTAAAAGTACATCGAATTGGCGCCCTTTAAAGCGTTGCTTAAGCTGCTGGTAGGCTAATTTACCTTGTTTCTTATCAAATATGACCAATTCAACTCCAGGTAAGTCAGCCAGTAGCATTGCTTCAACCTTACCAATAACCCAAGTAATAGCAGCTTTAGGGTGCTGACGTTGAATAGCTTGAACCGCAGCCACCGCATGGCACACATCACCAATGGCTGACAAACGAAGAATACAAATCTCTTTAAGGTTTAGTTTAGCGCTCACAACAATCCTGTAGTTGATTAACAACATAAGTCATGATCTTAATGTAAATAGACCCACAAACCAAATGTTCACTGTGGCAAACTTATTGTAAACTACGTTTTCTATTCGTTTTTGGTGCTTAAGTTTGATGATTCAAGTAAAACAATCTGAACAATCGACCCTTCTTTTAACACCATCAAGCCCGACTGACGTCTGTGAAAATTGGTTTTCCGCAGATTTTTGGCATCAGCAAAATAAGGTTTATGCACAAAAAACCGGCCGAGCCAGTACGTGGTTTTTTGAACACCACGGACTCAAAGCAGTTATTCGTCACTATTGGCGCGGTGGCCTGGTTGGCAAAATAGTGACTGATCAATACTTTAATTTGGGCCTAAAAAAATCGCGAGTGTACCAAGAGTTTGCCTTGTTGGCGCATTTATCAGAGCAAGGTTTCAATGTGCCAAAACCAATAGCTGCGCAATTTATACCAAGTGGACTGATTTATCGTGGCGATATCATCACTCAAGCGATAGAAGGAGCGCAAAGTGTGCTCGACATTTTACAAAGTCGCTCATTAACCCAGATAGAAATCGAACAAGTGGCACATGGCATCGCTAAGTTTCATAATGAAGGGGTGTTTCATGCCGATTTAAATATTAATAATATTCTGTTTGATCACCAAGGTGAGGTGTATTTAATTGATTTTGATCGCGGGCAGCTGAAAACCCCTGCACACGATTGGCAACACGCCAACATGACGCGTTTGCAACGCTCTTTCAATAAGCAGCAGGCCAAACATCCTGTATTTTATTGGCAACACAGTGATTGGCAAACACTGCATTCTCATTACCTTTGTGCCATAAAAAAAGCCTGATGCATCAGGCTTTTCATCAAAATAACCGCTTAATGTGTTTTAATTTTTTTAATCACATTCGATGTGGAACAACCATTTAAAAACTCAAGCACTTCGACCCGTCCACCTTGAGCTAATACAAACTCAGCCCCAGCGATTTGATCAACAGTATAGTCGCCGCCTTTTACCAGAATATCGGGATTTACTTGTTCTATTAGTTGCGCAGGTGTGTCATTTTGATCTTCTTGACCAAAAGGGATCACCCAATCAACTGACGACAATGCCGATAACACCATTGCACGCTCTTCAAGCGGGTTAATGGGACGCTCTGGACCTTTTAATCGCGCGATGGACTCATCATTATTAAGTCCAACCACCAACCTATGCCCCATCGCTTTGGCTTGGGCTAAATACCGTACATGGCCGGCATGTAAAATATCAAAACAACCATTGGTAAATACAATGGTTTCACCCGCATTTTTAGCCAGTTCAATATGCTGTAGCACATCAGTAAACGGTGTTTGATAATGTTCGCCAGTGTCGAGTAAGTATTGGTTTAACTTACGAGTTAACTCCTCCGGGCGAACAGTTGCAGCACCTAGCTTAGCAACAACTAAACCTGCGGCTAGATTGGCAACCTCAACAGCATCTTTAGCGGGCATACCGGCAGCTAACATCACAGTTAACGTGGCGATAACGGTATCTCCTGCGCCGGTCACATCAGATACTTCTCGAACTTGGGCTGGGAAATCATATTTTTCATCTGGCGTTATTAACGACATACCCTGCTCTGAGCGCGTCAATAACATGGCATTGATGCCACATTCATGAATTATTTTACGAGCCGAGTCTGTAATAATTTGCTCTGAACCCACTTCCCCACCTGCCGCTTTAAACTCACTTAAATTAGGGGTAATGAAATCCGCTCCTCGATAACGAGAGAGATCTTTCGCTTTTGGATCAACAAGCACTATTTTATCCGCACTTTTGACCAGAGAAATCATCTGTTCAATAAGTGCTAACGAACCTTTGTTATAATCTGAAAATAATACAAAGTCATAATCAGAAACGACATCCCGTAAACGGTCGAGTAAAAGTTGGCTGTGTGCGGCTGTAAAGTTTTCTTCTAAATCAAGACGAACAATTTGTTGGTGACGGCTAATTACCCGCATTTTTGCAATCGTTGGATGATCATTTTGGATAACTAACTCAGAGGCAATATGCTCATGATTAAGTAGTTTTTGTAATGTCTCACCACTTTCATCGTCACCAATAATACCGAGCAAGCTCACTTTTCCATCTAAATGCGCAATATTTTTGGCCACATTAGCCGCTCCACCAGCCTTATCCTCTAACTGACTGACTTTCACAACTGGCACTGGGGCTTCGGGTGAAATTCGACCTGAATCGCCATGCCAATAACGGTCCAGCATCACATCACCTACCACTAATACCTTGGCATTTGATAAATGTTTAAACAGAGATAAATCCATTATGCTTCGTCCTGCCAACTCAAATCGAGTGCTTCACATAACCAATGACCAATAAACATATGCGCTTCTTGAATGCGCGCCGTCTCATCATTGTTAATAATAATTGGCAGGTTGGCGATATTTTTAACTTCTCCACCATCTCGGCCAGTTAAAGCAACAGTAAATGCTCCTAACTGATTAGCCGCTGCCAGCGCGAGGTTGATATTTTTACTCGTTCCTGATGTGGTGAGTCCAATCACTAAATCTTGTGGTTTACACAGCGCCTGTACTTGACGCTCAAATACAGTATCAAATGTATAGTCATTAGAGTGAGCGGTTAAAATAGAGGTATCCGTGGTTAACGCAATTGACGCTAAAGGTCCGCGTTCTTTTTTATATCGCACGACAAACTCTGCAGCTAAATGCTGGGCATCAGCGGCACTACCACCATTACCAAACCAGATCACTTTTCCACCCGCTTTTAAGGTTTCAAGACACTGCGCTAATAACGTTAATGCTGCCACTTGATGATTTTCAAGGGTTGCAAATGCGGTTCTGTGGCGTGTTAAGCTAGCAGCATAACTCTTTTCGATTTCTGGGTTATTCATAATTTTTCCTATCCAGCTTAAGCTTTAAAGAGCTCAAACTATAAATTGAGCGTGGTTTTACCAAAACCAAGTCACCGATAAATGACCATATTTTTCATCAAATACATCTGTTCCGTAAGTAATTTGACTCTCTATACGATATTCTTGCCACTTACGGCTATTGCTCAACTGTAACTCTAACGAGCGTTGATAATCAGTGGCAGAATCAAGGTTATCTATGGTGGTTAATTTAACATGCCATGACGAGTTGATATCTTCGTTATACCCAATATCAATGAGATGGATATCTGATGGCGTAGCATCACTAAAGGTGCGCTGATCCCCTGCAAAATGGCCATAAATGGCACCATCATTGGTATTTCCATATTTATAAATGGAGTTCACGTACCACAATGAGTGCCAGCTAGTATATTCATAACGAATAGACCAATTTGACGTGAGTTTAGGTAAATATACTCCCCCTGCAAAAACACCGTTACCAAACTCATAGTTATTATATTCTTTGGTATCTTCGCCGCCATATTCGAAATAAAGCTCTGCAGGTGTCCCCCAGTTAAAATTAAACACATTGGTTATCGAACCGAGTTGATCTCCCAATTCCTCATCGTCACCATTTTTATTATCATTACTAGCCGGATCAAAATACGCTTTAAAAATATCTTTAACACTGACTTCTCGTGGTCCACCACCAAAATGCAATATACGGTTTAGACCTATTTTCCATCCGGAAATAGGCTCTATACTTAAATGTGTACCAGCAACCAATGGCCGACCATCATGCCACTCACCTTGATAACCAATGCCTTTTTCAACATTTTCTAATTTAGAATAATACAGTTCGAAATCAAGGTTCCACCAATCAGCAATTGGTTGAGTGAGACCTAAAGAAATCGAAGGTGATGTTTTGGCATTAGTCGAGATCATTTGCGCTGAATGCTTAAAAGGTGAAAACCAATGCTCTTTATAACCGACATCAAGTTGTAACGACTCACCCGCCAAACTAACAAAGGTGTTATACGCAACTAAATCACCTGAAGAAAACCGATAATCTAGGCCCACTTGAACCAGAGTTGATTCACTTGGGCGCCATATTCCTTCAAAAAAACCTTGTCCCCATTCATCTGACTGTAAACCGCGCTGATTTGGGATAGCAATCGTTTTTTCATATTTAGCCGTTGCTCTTATTCCTGAGCGGCTGATCTGATCTTGGCCTCGATAAGGCTTAAGAGCTACACGAATGGCATCATAAAGTGCTTTATCGACCGTACGTAATTGTCGTAATGCAATATCAATTTCATTAAATGCATACGGCTTACTCATGGGGGTGCCCGTTGTAAGCACAAACATTGTATCTACTTGCCGCTCTAAATGACTATCAATATGAATAGGTAAATATGCAGTGGGCTTGGCTAATAACGGCGAGCTGCACAGAGCGAGAAGTAACGTTGATAAATATTTTAATTTCATAAATTTGGTGCACTGATTTTAAGGCTGATTGATGGTACCAAATCTACTTTAAAGATGACACTGAGGGCTTGTTTAAAATTGTTATCTTTAATGTTTTAATCGCGGTTACAGGTGTTGTTCTGCTTGAAAAAAAGCTACCATATTGCCTATCAGACCTCATTGTTGCTATTTATGGCCCGCATTGTTTATAGCTTAATTTTATACATTCTTAGCCCTTTAATTTTTGCTCACCTTTGGCGACGCGGAAAAAAAAACCTAGGCTATCGACAGCATTTAGCCCAGCGATTCGGATTTTATCGTCAAGCAAAGCAACAAGATACTATCGTGTTCCATTGTGCTTCATTGGGTGAAGTCATCGCTGCTACGCCGTTGATAAAACGCTATCTCGCTATGTCTCATCTTCCGGTTGTGATCACCTGTAATACCCCTACAGGGAGAGAGCAAATAAAACAAACGTTTGCCGATACAGTCAGTCATGTTTATTTACCACTGGATTTACCTTTTGCTGTCAAACGCTTTTACCGTCATTTTAATCCCAAATTAGTGGTTATCTTAGAGACTGAACTTTGGCCCAATTTAATCCATTACGGGACTCACTATCACAGTCAAACTTTATTACTCAACGCTCGTTTGTCTGAAAAATCAGCACAAGGCTATCAAAAAGTAGCGTTTTTCACTGAGAGTATTTTCAAAGGATTGAGATATGTTGCAGCGCATAGTCAGCAAGATGCTGAGCGGTTCATCAAACTTGGCGTAGCGCCTGAAGATATCTGTGTTACCGGTTCAATCAAGTTTGACATCCAACTCAATGAACTGATAAAACAGAAAGCCTCAGAACTAAAAGCCTCCCTCAGTGCCCATCCATTTATTTGGATTGCGGGTTCAACTCATGAAGGAGAAGATGAACTCATTCTTCGCGCCCATCAAGCACTCTTGGCTCAGCAACCACATGCCTTACTTATTTTGGTGCCACGCCACCCTGAACGCTTTGACAGTGTTGCACAATTAATTGCGGAGCAGAAGTTAAGCTATCGTAGACGAAGCCAGCCAACTTCACCTGCTCATGATGACAAAGTTTCAGTGTTATTGGGTGATACTATGGGAGAGCTACAAACCTTGTATGGCAGTGCGGATGTCGCATTTATTGGCGGTAGTTTAATCCAGCGAGGTGGGCATAACCCACTCGAAGCTGCAGCATTTAGCTGCGCACTTATCACTGGGCTGCATACGTTTAATTTTCAACAGGTTTATCAGGGTTTATACAATCACCAAGCTTGCTTGGGATGCGAAAACGAATCAGAGCTCAGCAACCACTTAATTGAGCTGCATAATCAGCCCGAATACAGACAGCAACTCGGTGGTGCAGCACAACAATTTGTACTCGCCAATCAAGGTGCCTTGTCACATTCGGTGGATCTTATTTATAAATTTTTGGACTAATATTATGTCTCAACATCCTGCCATCATACAAACACAACTCTGGGTGAATGATGTAATTGTTAAATATAACTTTTGCCCATTTGCCCGAGCGGAAGTTGCCAGCAACAAGATTCAATACACGCTTTGTGAGCAAAATACGGCTGAAGATGCTGTTATGAGTATGCTAGATGGCTGCTTTGAACTTGAGCAACACCCAGAAATAGAAACCACCCTGCTCATATACCCTGAAGGCTTTTCGGACTTTGATGACTTTTTGGCGCTAGTCGATTTGGCGAACGTCATGTTAGCAGTGCAAGGGTTTGAAGGAACATATCAGCTTGCAAATTTTCACCCTGACTACGTCTTTGCTGACAGTGAACCCGATGATGCTGCCAACTATACCAATCGCTCTCCTTATCCGACGCTGCATCTTATCCGTGAGCACAGTATGAGTATGGCTTTAGATGACTATGACCAACCTGAATCTATTCCAGAACACAATATAAAACTCGCCAGGCGTAAAGGCCGTGATTTTTGGCAGCAGTTGCTAGAGAACTGTATCAATAAACCTACAAAACAATAATCTCTTAGTGCGCTCTATTTTGTGCTAATCCACTCATTTACATGACAAAAATATTTATATGCCAGCCTGATACACGATAAATATTTTTGTTCTTTCCGATAAAAAAATTATGTTTTACCAAATCCCAATCCTGATTCATATTTAGCTCGTAAATCAGTCTTGCGGAGAAATGTATGCGTACCGGTCAATTTGAGTTTTTTGATGATATAAACTTCCCGATGGGGTTCCGCCGTTCAGGTTCTTTTTCGATTAGCGAAGCTGAACTACTAAGTAGCTACGGTGATACCTTAATCAAATTACAAAACAAAGTATTGCAACCTGAACTACCTGACGAGTATGACTTTATGATGGTATGTGATGGCGCAAAAGATGCACAAACCAGTTTAGAAAAAGTATGGGTAAAATATAAGAAAGAGATTTCACGCAAAGACACGTTTTTTAGTGCTTTTGGCAAAAAAGAGACCACTCGCCCAACCGTTGATTTTTCTAACGCCTAATTCAAGCAATTGAACGAATGCGCTCAGTGAGTAGAATTATAATATTCTCCTTGCTGAGCGTATTTTTTATTACTCAGATTGAGCAAGCTCTTGATAATGCTGCTGTAGTTTAGCTATTTTATCTTTACCAGTCCCATAACTATATGGTTTAAAAAGCAATAAGACTTTCAGCAAGCCTTTATAAATATCTGTTTTTAATAAACTTGAATCAAACTTATGGATCTTCAAGTATGGCGTCCAAAAGCTCACCATGATCTTAATGCTGTGAGCCAAGTCTAAAATATCTTCTTCTTCGATATCGATAATTTCTGCCAATTTCATACCCCGAACAACATCTGCGATTTGCTCGAGCAAGTTTGCCTGCATGGCGTGATATTCTTTTTTAAGCGTCTCGTCTCGAGACAAAATATCGCCAAGGTTATCGTAAAAAAAGTGGAACTTCCACATCAGCTCAAATAAAGAGTCTAGATATCCAATTAATTGTTCTAGTTGATCTTTATTAGGGTTAATTGGTGTGAAATGAGTGTGTAAATGTTCACGATATAAGGCAAAAATGTGCCTTAAAATATCTTCTTTATTTTTGAAGTGATAATACAAGTTGCCAGGACTAATTCCCAAATGGGCCGCAATGTGGTTGGTGCTTACAGCACGCTCACCTTGTTCATTAAACAAAGCAATACTGGCCTGAATTATTTTATCCTTGGTCCTCATAATATTCTGATTCCATACAATAATTAAGCACGCATTATAAACAATGTTCCATTGAAGCTAAAGGCTGCTATTGAGAACAAACACTGATAAACTAAAGCTAAATCTTATATCATTACGACTCTCGAGTGAATTAAACGCATTATGAATGTAAAAGCAATTTATCCTGGCACGTTTGATCCCCTTACCAATGGCCATTCAGATTTAGTAGAGCGCGCAGCTAAAATGTTTGACCATGTCACATTTGCGATTGCTTTCAATCCCAATAAACAGCCTTTTTTTACCCTTGATGAGCGTGTCGCTTTAGCCAACACAGTGTTAGGTCATATCCCTAATGTAGACGTGATTGGTTTTTCAGGTCTGTTAGCCGATTTAGCGAAAGAGCAACACGCAAACTTGCTTGTACGTGGCCTTCGGGCTGTATCTGATTTTGAATTTGAATTGCAACTAGCTAACATGAATCGTAGTTTAAACCCCGATTTAGAAAGCATCTTCTTAACTCCCTCTGTTGAGAACTCTTTCATCTCATCCTCTTTAGTGAAAGAAGTCGCCCTGCACCAAGGTGATATCAGTCGGTTTGTTCACCCTGCAGTTGAACAAGCATTAAAGGAAAAAATTAACGGATGATGTTACGTCGTACCCTGATTGCATCTGCTCTATTGACTTGTATAAGCATAGAGGCTGAACCATGGATTGATACAACGGATCCATATTTACGCCAATCAATAGAGCAACTGGTTAGTTACGGCGTAATAAAACGCCCAATTAATAACTATCCTTTAATGTGGCAAGGCATTGCGCAAGATCTCAGTCAAGCAAAACGAAATCAATTACCCAAAGAAGCTGAATTTGCCTTTAACCATGTACGCCATGCCTTACGCTTTGCACAAAAAGGCAGCCGCTCTGGAGTGAAGGTCAAACTCAATAGCCGTCCCTCGCAGACTCAAAGTTTTGCTGAGCGTTACCAAGAAGAAGCCGCAATCCAAGGCTACAGCGTATTAATGGGCAATAACGTGACAGCTAAAGTGAGCGTTCAAGCTGCCAATAACGCAAATAATGAAAAAACGCTGTCGTATGATGATAGTTATTTAGCGGTTTTGATGGGAAATTGGGTCATTAGTGCTGAGCAAGTAAATCGTTGGTGGGGGCCGGCAAACGACAATGCACTGATGTTGTCAAACAATGCCACTCCAATGAAAGCTGTACGACTGAGTCGCTTTAACAGCGACTACTTTGGCCCTAATTTATTATCATTTGTCGGTAACTGGCAATTTACCGCCTTAATTGGCGAACAAAAACACCCCGGGCAAACACCTATCACGAATAAGTTTTGGGGTGCACGCCTTGCAGCAACGCCACTTACAGGTCTTGAAATAGCCTATAGTCAAACGGCGCAATTTGATGCCAGCAATCAAGCAGATGATTTGGGTGATTTAGGCAATGTCATGCTCGGTAAAAACAAAATCGATCCGAAGACCGGCCTCAATTATTACAACCAATTAAGTTCGCTTGATATTAAATACTCAACAGTGTTGTTTAATCACAGTGCTGCATTGTATGGGGAGTGGGCTGGTGATAAGCAAAGCAGTTTGTTACCTGAGTCAACTAACTACACACTAGGTGCTGAACTTTTTTTAGGTGATGTTGATTATGTTATCAAAAGCTACATTGAACACAGTAATACCAAGCAAACTTGCACAAGCTTAACTGAGCCGTTTCATTGTGGCTACCAACACCCAGCTTTTAGTGATGGTTATCAGCATTACCAACAAATGATTGGAGCAAGTATCGGGGCTTTTGCCACCAGCAATACGCTCGGATTACAATACCATCAAACCAACGGAATAGCCGCTTACACTAAACTTCGTCATATCGAATTTGATCTCCCTACGAGTCAACTTAACGAAACGACGGCCAGTGATCAATTGCAGCTAGAAGTTGGTTATCAACAAGGTGTGTTTAAGGGATTATTTAAAGTCTCGGCGAGTGCTTGGCGCGAAAAAAATCAGTTAGACAACCAATCCAAGAACTACAGCGCAATTAGAATGAGTTGGGAATATCGCTTTTAATCAGGCAGCCCAATATTTAAATACAAAAAAAGCGCTAGTTAAGCGCTTTTTTTGTATTTATTTGCAATTGGTTTTTTAACTTAATGAGTCCCAAAATATCACGATCCGTTATCAAAGCTACAATCATTGTAAAATCAGCGATATTTACGCCTGCAGTGTATATGTCCCATAAAATCCATTGTTCTTTATTTTCAAAAATAACGATATCTAGATGCATTAAACCAAATAAGATAGTGTTAATAGAAAGCCCTAAATATACGTAAAATACTCCGGGAGATGCCTTCGTTCTTAGTAAGAAATGAAAAAACGCAATTAAAACTAGAGTCACTATGTCATATAAAAACCAAGTTTTATAAACTTCTGTTTTGTCAAAAAGCTCGTAAAAATGATCACTGATAAAATATGATAAAAAAATTACAAACGAGCATAAAACTAGTAAGTTATCTTTTTTTACTGAAATGCATCTAAAGAAAAGATTTAAAAAAAACGACATTAGGAACCCCCAAACGATAAAGGTTCCTAAATATAAAGATAGATTACTCGTTAACATTGCATCTCTTTATTAAACTTTGATGACTCCACCGCCACGTTGTAGCTGAGCACCACCCATTTCCATGGCCTGCTGAGAAAAGGTCACTTTATCAGACTGTAGGGTGTTTGTACCAGTGCTTTGCGTTTGAGCTGGTTGAGTATTTTGGTTTTGAGTATAAGCTAGGGCTGAAACACCGCTATTTGCGTTAATTTGCATGTTAATTTCCTTGTAAATTAATTAAATAAATAGATTCAGCAGTCTGGTGGCTCATTTCACAATAGACACGAAACTGACAGGTTGAAGTATCTAATTTCAATTTTTTGACACATCACTTAAGTTGTAGCAAATTTGAGGCCAAGTTTAATTTAATTATCATTAACCCTATAAAAAATCATAAAAAAACACGCGCAAGGCGTGTTTTTCATATGTTTAGCAATAGTTTCCGCTTTAAGCTTTAAAAAGCTCACTTTACTTGGCAAAGGTAATGGCCGATTTGACCTGTTCTAGTGATGTCCCACCGAGTGCCACTCGAGCATTAATACAGGCATCAAGTTCTAATACCGGATAAACATCTTGTTCAATTACCGCACTGATCTGCTGAAATTGCGCCAGCTCTAATTGTTCTAAGCTTTTGCCTTCAGCGATCGCTATTTGCACAAGCTGACCCACAATATGATGCCCTTCTCGAAATGGAATTCCTTTTTTTACCAAGTAATCGGCCAATTCAGTCGCATTGGCATGACCGCCACGAGCAGCCTGCTCCGTTCGCTCTCCATTGACCTTCACTCCAGTAATACATGCTTGTGCCATATGAATACACGCAAGCCAAGTAGGCATCGCATCAAACAACCCTTCTTTATCTTCTTGCATATCTTTGTTGTAAGCCAAAGGTAATGCTTTTAAGGTCATCATCATTGCACTAAAAGCGCCAAATACTCGGCCTGTTTTACCACGAATTAATTCCAGTGCGTCAGGGTTTTTCTTTTGCGGCATTAAAGAAGAACCCGATGTGACATTATCTGCCAGCTCGATAAACCCAGCCTCGCCAGAATTGTAAAAAATCATATCTTCGGCAAGACGAGACAAATGCATCATGGAAATCGACGCGCAGCTGAGTAACTCGACGACAAAATCACGGTCTGATACCGCATCAAGGCTATTTCGACTGGCTGCGCTAAACCCTAAATTAACGGCAAGTTGTTGCCGATCAATCGGGTACGCGGTTCCAGCTAAGGCTCCCGAGCCTAATGGGCACACGTTTAACCGCACCAGCGCATCTTGCAAACGGCTTTCATCACGGCAGATCATTTCGTAATAAGCCATACACCAATGACTAAACAACACAGGTTGTGCACGTTGTAAATGCGTATAACCGGGCAAAATAGTACCAAGCTCACGCTCAGCAAGGATAACAAAACTCTTTTTGAGCTCCGCTAACGCCTGCAATAACTGCTCTGCAGTTTGACGGCTCCACAACCTAAAATCAGTAGCAACTTGATCATTTCGACTGCGCCCGGTGTGCAATTTTTTGCCTAAGTCACCCACTTTTTTGATCAATGCCTCTTCCACAAATGAGTGAATATCTTCCGCATCTGATTGTTGCAATAGCTCTGGTTTTGCAATGACTTCGTTTAACAACGCTTCCAATGCTGCAACCAAGTTTTGATGCTCTGTTTGAGTCAAAATATTGACTTGCAATAATGCACCAGCCCAAGCGATTGAGCCTACAATATCTTGCTCTGCTAATTGATAATCAAATGGTAATGAATCATTAAATTGCTTAAATGCTTGATCTGGCCCAGTTGAAAAACGCCCGCCCCATAATGCCATGTTTTATTCCTCATAAACCCAGTGAAAAAAGGGCCGCTAGGCCCTTTTAAAAAAAACTCGCCGTTAATTATTTCGCTTTATTTAAGGCAGAAATTCGACTCGCTAATGAATACAAACGAATAAATCCTTCGGCATGTGATTGGTCATAAACATCATCAGCACCAAACGTCGCAAAGTCCTCACTATATAAACTATTTGGTGATTGCTTTTGCACAGCCGTCACTTGGCCTTTATACATTTTTAACACCACTTCGCCTGTCGCGACAGCGCTTAGCGCTTCAGCACCCGCTAAAATAGAATCCTTAAGCGGGGTAAACCAACGGCCATCATAAACCAAGTGAGAAAACTCACCGCCCAGCGTCGCTTTCCATTTACGGCTGGCTTTATCATGAACTAATTCATCAATTGCTTGTAAAGCAGCCATCATCACCGTTCCGCCCGGCGTTTCATAACAGCCTCGAGACTTCATGCCTACTAAGCGATTTTCTACAATATCAATTCGACCGATACCATGAACCGACGCTAATGTATTTAGTTTCACTAAACAGTCATAAGGCGATAAGGTTTCACCATTTACCGCAACGACTTCACCTTGTTTTACAGATAAGGTCACTAACTCAGCGCGATCTGGTGCTTGCTCTGGTGAGTTTGTCCACGTCCACACTTGCTCACTTGGCTGGCACCAAGGATTTTCAAGCTCGCCACCTTCATGAGAAATATGCCAAGCATTAGCATCTCGGCTATAAATTTTGGTCGCTGAAGCCGAACATGGAATATCACGTTCCGCTAAATAATCAAGCAACGACTCTCGGCTGGTTAAATCCCATTCGCGCCAAGGTGCAATGACTTTAAGATCCGGGGCAAGTGCTGCAAAACAGCCTTCAAAGCGCACTTGATCGTTGCCTTTACCTGTACAACCATGTGAAAGTGCATCTGCACCAACTTTTCGGGCTATTTCTACTTGTGCTTTAGCTATTATCGGGCGTGCCATAGAAGTCCCCAGTAAATAGGTGCCTTCGTAGATAGCCCCTGTTTTAAGGGTTGGATAAATATACTCGGCAACCATCGCCTCTTTGAGATCTACGATATGACATTCTGACGCACCAGAAGCCAGCGCTTTGGCTTCAACACCTTCAAGCTCTTCGGCGCCCTGACCCACATCGGCAACAAAGGCAACTACTTCACAGCCATAATTCTCTTTTAACCAAGGCACAATGGCTGAGGTATCCAATCCACCTGAATAGGCTAAAACGACTTTTTTAATTGAACTCATGTTGATCTCTTAAACAAAATTTGGATTTAATAAAGTAACAAGCAAGGCATTTTGCGCATGCATGCGATTTTCTGCTTGTTGAATAATTTTTGATGCTGGGCCATCCATAACTTGCGAAGTGATTTCTATTTCACGATGCGCTGGTTGGCAATGAAGTACACTGCTTGCTCCAGTTAAATCAACAAGTTCTTGATTGACCTGATATGGCATGTACTTATCTTTAACCACTTTGAGTGGCGTATTATCGCCCATCGAAACCCATGTATCTGTGTACACTGCATTGGCACCTACAGCCGCTTCAATGCGATCGCTCACTTGAATAGACGCACCGTTTGCAGAAGCAATCAATTCAGCTTGTTTGACTATTTGTGCATCAGGTGAATGCCCTTTTGGACACACTGCAACAAAATCAGTTCCGAGTGTGGCCGCTAATAACATCAATGAATGCGTTACGTTATTGCCTTCACCGAAATAAGCTAACTTTAGCTCACTCACATCACCATGCACTTCTTGGAGTGTCAAAAAGTCAGCTAACGCTTGGCAAGGGTGATATAAATCACACAAGCTATTGACGACCGGTACATTGGCATATTCAGCTAAATCTTTTAATGTCACATGCTCATTCACGCGCGCAACAATACAATCTGCCCAAGTGGAAATATTTAGTGCGAAATCTTTGACAGATTCACGACTACCCATTCCACCATTTTGCTGATCAAGATACACAGCATGGCCGCCCAATTTATTAATGCCAATATCAAACGACAAACGTGTTCGTAAACTCGGCTTTTCAAACAATGTCACCACTGACTTGCCAGCGAGTGCTTGATTAAAATCTTGTGGATGCGCTTTAATTTTTTGCGCAAGGCTCAGTAAAGTTAATAATTGCTGTTTGTTCAGCTCTAATCCGTGTAAATAATGCTGTAACATATTCATTCCTATGGGACGATTTTGGTTCCTACGTGCTCTTGATTAAGCAGAGCGTTTAAGTTTTCAGGCTTTTGCCAACTCGAAATATAAACACCTCGTCGTAAATGTTGGGCAGCGAGTAAGCTAGTCTCTACTTTGACTTGCATCCCACCCTGAATCACTCCTGAATTAATTAGTTCACTAATTTGCAGCGCATCTAATTGATGTAATGGCTGTTTATTTGCATCCAGTACTGCTTCTACGTCCGTCATAAAAATAAGCTCTGCATCTAAACTTTTTGCAATCGCTGCAGCAGCTTCATCGGCATTGACGTTGTACCAAGTTCCGTCGCTATCAAAGCCAATTGAACTAATAATCGGTAACATGTTTTTTTCTAACAACGTGGGCACCAAATTAATGCAGCCTTCACTACAGGTTCCCACTAACCCAAGCGCTTTTAGCTTTTGAGTGCTCGTTATGCCCGCTTCAAATAAGCTAATCCCAATAGGTATCATTTTTGAAGCGATAGCTTGTGCCATCAATTGCTTATTTGCGCAACCAGCCAACGCACCAACAATATAAGGCATTTGCTCACGGGGGCTAATGCGCAACCCTTCGTGCTTACTGCTTACAAAACCGGCATCTTGTAACCAGGTATCAACCAACGAACCGCCGCCATGCACAATAATAAATTGTGCATCTTTCTGCTCACTCATTACCTTAAATAACGCTGCGGCTGCATCTTCACAGTTTAAGACTGCACCACCGAGTTTAATCACCCACTTAGTCATGTTGACCTCCAACTAAAGTGAAGTGTGCGGGAAGCCCCATAGCAATATTCATACACTGTAACGCCTGCCCAGCCGCACCTTTTAGGAGGTTATCTATTGCACTCATCACTATCAGCATATTGCCTTGCTGCTGCCAACCAATATCTACAAACGCTTGATTGACCACACCATTAATCGATGGGATCTTGTCACCTAATAATCTAATCAAAGGTTCTTGAGCCAAACACTGGTAAGCATCCGTCACTTGCTCAGAGCTCACCCCTTCCTTTAGATGAACATAAATAGTCTCTAAAATTCCGCGAGGAAAATTACCTAGATGCGGTGTAAACAGCACGTCATGATTTAAATAGCGAGCAATTTCTGGGCTATGCCTGTGATTAAACAAACCATAGGCTTTTAGACTGACTTCACAAAACCCAGTGGCAATGTTTGCTTTACGCCCAGCGCCACTGACACCTGATACTGCGTTAATAATAATCGGAAAATCACTCACTAACCCAGCATTCACTAGAGGCTTTAAAGCATTAAGTGCCGCGGTTGGATAACACCCAGCAACAGCAACTAACTGTGCTTTTGCAATGGCATGCGCATTCCATTCTGCTAAACCATAAGCCGCCTGTGCTAATAACTCTGGTTGTGAATGACTAAAACCATAATAACGTTGATAATCTTCATCACTGCTTAAACGAAATCCGCCTGATAGATCAAAGACTCGTTTTCCCATTTCAAGAAACTGTGGAGCTAAATCAACACTGACTTTATGCTCTGTGCATAAACAAACATAATCTGCGTGCTGTGCAATAAACTGCAAAGCACTTGAATTTAATGGCTGAAGTGGTAAGTCAATCAAGCCGGTATATTGAGGATATAAATCACTGAGCGCTTTGCCTTGATCTAAGCTTTGCTCAGACACAAATAGACCCGCTAAGATTAATTTAGGATGACTTGCGACTAACCTCGCCAACTCAGCCCCACTATAACCACTTGCACCAACAATAATGACGTTCATGACACCTCAAAAAAACAGCTCTCACTGCACTAATTTTACTTTGCTAATAATAGAAAACTGCTATCGTCACAGTGCATAAAATTTATGACAAAAAAACGATGCTGCTTACTAAAATGAATTGATATGCAGCATAAATAGATTTAAATTAATATGCAACAATCTTGCATAATTATTTTGGGGTTTTTATGGCTCAGCCAACGTTTCTTGATATGTACCAACAACTCATTGCATCACCCTCGATCAGCGCCACTGTCGAGCATCTCAATTTAAGCAATCGTGGTGTCATTGACTTAATTGCGACTTGGGCTGAATCGCTAGGATTCCAGTGCGAGATATCAGAACTCAGTGATGCTCCTGGAAAATTCAATCTGATCGCTAAGTTAGGTGATGGTGATGGCGGTTTAATGCTCGCAGGCCACACAGATACTGTGCCTTTTGATGACAGCCGCTGGCAAGTCGACCCATTTCAGTTAACGTTAAGGGAAGATAAACTTTACGGTTTAGGCAGCATCGATATGAAAGGTTTTTTTGCTTTTATTTTTGATGCACTTCAATCAATTGATTTAACGAAACAAAAAAAGCCTTTAATCATTCTTGCAACCGCAGATGAAGAAACCACTATGGCTGGGGCACAGCAAATAGCCAAGCACGACAACTTAAAACCTGAGCGGTGCATTATTGGCGAACCGACTGATATGGTTCCCGTTTTTATGCACAAGGGCCATATGTCTGCAGCCATTAGAGTGATAGGTAAAGCGGGTCATAGCTCCGATCCTGATGCAGGGCTCAACGCGATTGAAATCATGCATCTAGTCACCGCAAACTTGCTCAAGCTTAAAGAGCAATTAAAGAATAACTATTCAATTAGTCACTTTGCAGTTCCATATCCAACGCTCAACTTAGGTCACATTCATGGTGGTGACAATGCCAATAGAATTTGTGGCTGCTGCGAGCTGCATATTGATATCCGCCCACTCCCTGGCATTAGCATCCCAGAACTACAGGCTTTGCTTCTTAATGCCGTACAAAGTATTAATGAGCGCTATCCAAATTCTGTTGAGGTGATTGATTTACATGATCCTATCCCAGCATTCACTGGCACAACCGACAGTAGTTTAGTGAAACTCGCTGAAGCTATTTCGGGGCAGCCTGCACAGGCCGTTAATTACTGTACTGAAGCGCCTTTTATTCAGCAGTTAGGATGTCAAACTATTGTGATGGGACCAGGATCTATTCGACAAGCTCACCAGCCTGATGAGTTTTTAGCTGTCGAAAAAATAAAGCCTACTCAGGCAATGATTAAAGAGTTAATTTTACAAAGCTGTTTTTAATTAAACGGAAAGATTAAGAATTGCTGCAGGCAACATTCAATACACTCAAGTGGATTTTGCCTGCTTAGCTCAAGTTTTTATTCAGCATCACTACTAAGCGCAATCAGCGTCCCTTCGATTGAGCGAACATACGCAACTGTTTGCCCCCATGGTTTTTCTACAGGAGGCGCAAGTGGCTCAGCTCCCGCTTGAATGGCTTTGTCGTATGCTGCAATAACATTGTCACTTTGGAACACAATTTCAAATCCTAATGCGGGTTGTTTTGGCTGCGCCCGAATATAACTTTGTTTGAAATGAGATTGCGCTAAGGGATGAGCAGCAAAGCCTAATTTCACTGCGCCAGTATCTAGCTCACCATATTGACCGGATTCATCAAGCACCAGTGCAACAATGCCAAATGCTTGATAATAAAAGTCGAGGGTTTCTTCGACATCATCAACGTAAATGATTGTTTTTAAATACTCCATTTGCACCTCAGCTCATCACACCATAATGTTAATAAAGCATAAATAACAGACAATTTCTAGCCATGATTAGCTAAGTTGTTATTCAAATGCACAGGTGAGATAAGCAGACGAAATAGACGAATAACGCGACAAAGAAATAAACTACCTCGACACATTTATTCTCGATATAAATAATCAACTCTGGGGGTAATATTACACAGCAGTTCATACGGGATCGTTCCTGCATGCTGCGCAACGATTTCGACCGGCAATTCAGGTCCCCATAAAATCGCTTCGTCCCCTATTTTAGCCTCGGTAACGGGGCCTAAATCGACAGTAATCATATCCATAGAGACTCGACCAACCAAAGGTACTTGCTGGCCATTCACTATTATTGGTGTGCCTGTTGGCGCATGACGAGGGTACCCATCACCGTAGCCGATGGCGATGACGCCAATAGTGGTGTCTCGTGGACTTTGCCAAGTCGAACCATAGCCTATCGCATCGCCTTTTTTAATTTGACGTATTGAGATAACTCGGGTTTTTAAACGCATAACAGGTTGTAATTGATGATCCGCGCCAACACAGTTCAGCATCGGAGATACGCCATACACCATCAAACCAGGACGCACCCACTCACCGTGGCTATCAGGCCAGCCCACAATAGCGGCAGAGTTCGCTAAGCAATGCTGCTGAGCTTTCCCCTGTACTAATTGTTTGAAAAGTTCGAGTTGCTGTTGAGTTTTACTGTTATTCAAATCATCCGCACACGCAAAGTGAGTCATTAAACGAATCGCGGGATGCACATTCTGACACGCCAATAAATCCTGATACACATCATCAAATTCTTCGGGGGTCACACCTAAACGATGCATCCCCGTATCGACTTTGAGCCAAGTAATAAGCTGGCCATCGAGCTCACTAGCCAAAAGAGCTTCTAGTTGTGAGCGATCATGAATAATCGTTTGAAAGTTATTGGCCAATAATATAGGTAAGTCTTGAGGCTCAAAAAAACCTTCGAGTAACACGATAGGCTTAACCAAGCCACCTGCTCGCAGTGCAAGTGCTTCATCAATACGAGCGACCGCAAATGCATCAGCTTGATCTAAACGCTGTGCGATACGCACTAAGCCATGACCATACGCATTAGCCTTTAAAACGGCCATGATCTGACTATTGGGAGCAAATTGCTTTACTTTATTAAAGTTGTGCGCCAAGGCGCTAAAGCTGATTTCGGCTGTCGCCAAACGCATTATTTAGTACTCATCGTCGATGGCTGGGCCAGTATAATTATCAAAGCGCGAAAATTGACCTTGGAACGTTAAGCGTATTTTTCCGATCGGGCCATTACGCTGTTTACCAATGATAATCTCAGCCACCCCTTTATCCATGCTGTCTTCGTTATAGACTTCATCACGATAAATAAACATGATTAAATCCGCATCCTGCTCGATAGATCCTGACTCACGTAAATCGGAGTTGATTGGACGTTTATCGGCACGTTGCTCAAGGGTACGATTGAGCTGAGACAGCGCAATCACCGGACACTCTAATTCTTTAGCAAGGGCTTTTAAGGAGCGAGATATTTCAGCAATCTCTAAAGTACGATTATCGGATAAACTCGGCACACGCATCAACTGCAAGTAATCGACCATGATCATACTAATGCCACCATTGTCTCGGGCAATCCGGCGTGCACGTGAGCGTAACTCTGTCGGGGTCAGGCCTGACGAATCATCGACGAACATTTTACCTTTTTCAATCAATAACCCCATAGTCGACGATAATCGAGCCCAATCATCATCATCAAGTTGCCCTGTTCTGACTTTGGTTTGATTAATGCGTCCTAATGATGCAAGCATACGCATCATGATTTGTTCTGAGGGCATCTCAAGTGAAAAAATCACCACAGGTTTATCTTGTGTCATGGCAGCATGTTCTGCCAAGTTCATTGCAAACGTGGTTTTACCCATCGATGGTCGCGCTGCAACAATAATTAAATCAGACGGTTGCATCCCAGCGGTCATTTTATCTAAATCAGAATAACCAGAGCTCACCCCGGTAATACCATCTTGTGGTGATTGATATAACTCTTCAATCTTATCAATGGTTTTTTCTAAAATGGTATGAATATTTTGCGGACCTTCCGAGCTCTTGGTACGTTTTTCGGCAATTTTAAACACTTTGCTTTCAGCTAAATCGAGCAACTCGTGACTAGCCCGACCTTCTGGGTTGAAGCCCGCTTCGGCGATTTCATTGGCCACTGAGATCATTTCTCGTACCACAGCTCGTTCACGCACTATCTCGGCATAAGCGTTGATATTGGCCGCACTCGGGGTGTTTTTCGCTATTTCACCTAGATACGAAAACCCACCAATACTGTCGAGCTGATTGTTTTTTTCGAGGGTTTCAGAAATAGTAATTAAATCGATGGGCTGACCTTGCTCGGCCAACTTTTCCATCGCTTCAAAAATAAAACGGTGTGTACGAGTGTAAAAATCTTGCGCAACAACACGTTCCGCAACCCGATCCCATGCTTCATTATCGAGCATAAGCCCGCCTAAAACAGACTGCTCCGCTTCAATTGAATGGGGAGCCATTTTAATGGTATCAACTTGTTTATCTGGTTTAGCCATGAGGTTTCTAATTACACGAACAATGGCTCTATTCTATCGGCTCTGTTCAGGTGTGGAAACACTAATTAGAAAAAGATTTCACCTTATCGGCAAGGCAACAAGGTGAGGAAGAGAGTGAAAAAACGCGTTACTTAGTTCTTTTTCAGACGGATATGACCATTAATAGTGTCAATTTCAATATCAGCTTGTGCCGAACCCATATCAAATTTTAAGCTGCTCGATGGGCCGTATTTTGCTTTTTTCACTTTGTCGGTGGTTAAGCTATTGCTAATTTTCCCTCCGGCATGTGCTTGTACTTCAACTTTCGCTGATAACGACTCAGGTAAACTTAATGTCACACTGCCACTCACTGTTTCGATCTCTATTTGCGCATCAGGTAACAGAGCCCCGACCTCTACATTCGCTTGTCCATTCACTGTGTTAATTTGCACTCGTTGAGTATTGGCTAAGGTAAAGTTGATTTCTCCGTTAACGCTCTCTGCACGCAACGATGATGCCTCGGTATCAGTGGTTAAATCACCATTGACGGCTTCAAAACGCAGTGCGCCCCTTGAATCTCGATCATCAATATTACCGTTTACTGCACTGTAACGAATATCCCCATTGAGCTTTGAGCCTTTAATCCGTCCATTAACAGTATTAAGACGAATATCGCCGCTTAGATCACTGGCTTCAATCGCACCATTAACGGTTTCAATATCACTGCCGCCTTGCACGCCCGATATCACCACTTCGGTATTAATCCCTCCGAAATGAACTTGGCTGTTTGTTGGCACAAAAAATGTGAGTTGTGATCCGTTACGATTTTGGCTGTTTGAGCGCCTTGGCATTTTCACTTCAAACACAACCTCGCCATCGTGCACGACAAGCTCATAACTGAGCGCTTCATCATCTAATTCGCCTTGAACTGAAAACTCATTTTTTTCCCACGTTTTAATTTCAGATAAACCCGTCGGACTTTCTATTTTAATTTGCGCATCACCTTGGATTACGCGGGTTTGATTAATCGGCTCACCAGCCAATAAATTCAATGGCAATAACGCCAATACAGACAAACTTCTTAGTAACTTATACATCTCATTCAACCTTAAATATGCTGTAAACTCGGTTTGTGAACACGGTTAATTAAATCTAATTGCTGCTGATAGACTTGCGATAACATACGTAGCAACGTCGGGTTTTTCGAATCATTTTCCAGTGCGAGCTTAATTGCCGCTTCTGCACTTTCTAATTCGGCTAATTGGACCTGCCAATCTTCAGTCAATGCAGGTTGAGTTTGGTACTGCACTAACAAAGCCGACTTTTCTGCTTCATATAGATTTGTCATGGCGACAATAGGATCAACCTGAGCGCTGCTTTTAAGAGAGATATTGACCAATAAAGCGAATGCACAAACACTAGCTGCAACAGCTAAATATTTCACTTTTGAATGTTTGATAGTGCTCACAGAAACAGTTTGTTGCTGGCCTTGCCCATCTATCGCTCGCTCTATCCCTCGCCACAAATCCGCTTTTGGCGCAATCTCATGATTAAGCTCACCCAATGATTGAGTTAAATACGCATCAAAATCTTTATTTTTCGACTGATTACTGTTGCTCATTCTGATACCACTCCTGTAATAACTGCCTTGCGCGGTGATACTGTGACTTACTAGAACCCACCGCCATGTTAAGCATGCTACCAATTTCTTCATGGCGGTAGCCTTCTACCGCGTGCAATACAAACACTAAGCGAGCACGCTCGGGTAAACGTACAATGAGTTTATCCAACCCTTCTATACCATGACATTGCTCAACTGCTTGTTCAGGCATGCCATCGGTTTCAAAGCTGACCACTTTTTGTAACCAACTGGTTTGTTTGCGCATATAACTAATTGCCACGTTGGCTGTGACACTATGTAACCATGTCGAAAACTTTGCTTTGCCATCAAAGCTACTAATTTTTTGCCATAACTGCACAAACACTTCTTGTGCCGCCTCTTGTGCAAAGGCTTCATTAGCCGTTAAGCGCAGGCATAAGCCATAGACTTTATTTACATGCAACTGATATAAACCCGCAAAAGCTGTTTGGCAACCTTGCTGAGTTTGCATGATCAGTCGCTCTTCATCGTCAGAGCTGTCATGTAAGTCATTGGCAAAACGCTGTTTTGCATCAATCAACATCCGTATCCCAGTTTAATTTTATTTTGTAATACTCTATTAGACGCAAAGGGTCATTGAAAAGGTTTAAATCAAAAGACATAAATTTAATTTGGTTATTTGGGTTTAAGTTTCACACTATTGACGGCACATTGTTATACGCCTTCCCTGCAGATAAAAATGCGTTTAGTCGCCAGAGTTTGCAGTAAATGACTTCTCTATACTTTTTTGAAAATACAAACGGCGCTTAATGCGCCGTTTGTATTATTAATTGTGATTGCTTTTATTTTGATAACGGCTCTTCTTGCGCCTCTGATTCAGCATGATAACGCCAGCCTTTGAAAACAAGCTGGGGAGTGGTCGCTTTGCTGTTATCATTGCCTACTTTTGCGTTTTTCAGTGCTGAATCATAATGGAACGCACCTGCTCCAGTAATGGCCACTTTTTTGCCCACTAATGCCCCTTTAAAATCAGAGCTAGAAGCGATTTCAACATCGGTTAAAGGCGCATAAACAACGGCATATATTTCTTCTGTGCCACCCGTTATTTTTATACCAGTTCCACTATAAGAACTATAAATGCTGAATATTGGAACACCTTCATCAGTCAGTCCTTTTGCTGGAGTGTATATTTGCGCTCCCGCTCCAATATCGAGCGCTCCTTTCATAATGAGCGTTAAGCTGCTTGTATCAGGAATAGTTAGGCTTGAACTGCCTGACATCTTAAAGTTTCCTTTAACATACATGACGACATCACTATTTTCTGCAATTTTTAGCGTCCCTTTTATTTCTAGATTATCGAACATTAAAATATCCGCGCTGTTACCTAAAAAGCTACTTTTTGTCGCCACTAAAGTCTTTACAGGACTACTGTCACTGCCATTACTATTTGTAAATAAGCTCGTTGTTTCGCCAAAAGAATAAGTAGAATTACTGTGAACAAACAAATCCTTCACATCTATTGCTTTAATATCAACAGTTTCGATTTCAGTTTTGATATTTAAAGGATCGCAGGTTCTATCTTGTGGGTTACTAGGGTCGAGTAATCCATCATCTTCAGGTAATTTTTCAATGATTTCAGCTTCTGGGATCGATACAAAATTCACTTTAAATGGCGCTGTATTAAAGCGTGCAGTGTTACTGTTTGAGTGAAAAGCCCCCATATACCGCAAGCTATCATTAGCAAACGTTTTATCTCCATGCCAACTGCTCATATCGACATTTCCTTTCACCTTGGTAGCGCCTAAGTTACCTGCTAAAAATGTCAGATTACCATGCGTTGAAACTGTGCCAGTAACATTAGATGCCTGTATATACAAATCACTTCCAGCAAGAACATTTCCACCAACTGGGCTGACACCAGTTAGGCTAATTGTATCTCGAGTGAGAATATCACCTCCAACTGACATGTTGAGCAATTTAATGTATCCATTTGATTTAATTGAACCGCCGATTTGATTGTTTTTCTTATAGATATATTCATAGGCGATTAAATCACCACCTATTTTGATATCACTGGAATTATAAAAATACCCATTTGTATGAACTGTGCCTGATACGCTAGCGCCACCATTAAACTCAATTTGACCCGGAGTGATTAAATCGCCTTCAATCTGCGCCGATCCTCTTACAATGACTTTACTCCCCCCAGTTAAAGTGCGGACAGTAACAACGTCACCTTTATTAATCAGTGTTTGGCCATTTTGAATGTAACTGGCGCCATACTCACCCAAGCTGGAATCATAGCTATCGGCCTTACCACTACCTGTTAAAGTGACGCCTTCACAGCCAATTAAACCATCATGATAAGGTGACTTTAAAGATTGCCCCGTTCCTGGCACTAACTCATATAATGCTCTGACTTTCTTTTCACCTTCATGGCGTTTACCGCCGCTGGCCACACTGAGTAACCCATCACTGGTTTTTGATAACTCTATATTAGCCAGCATGCCTTCAAGCGAGTTGTTTGCAACGTAAGTTTTTAAGCCGCCTTCACCAATATTATTGATTAAATCTTCTAACGTAGATGTAGGGAGCTCAGCCAGCTGCCCTTGAAGGTAAGTATGTGTAGAAAAGAGCCCCGATTCTGCAGCTAAACGTGCATTGGTTTGCTTTTCAAAGTTACCACTTAGGCGTTCTTGCATAGTGGTATCTTTTAGCGAACTAATCACCACGACACTTGCCATCATACTCAAAAGCAACACCACTACGATGGTGAAACCTTGCTGTTTTTTCATCTGTTTCATCATCTCAGCCTTAATTAAGAATATCTGCAGTCAAAGAAGTATCGATTGCCACACCGTTTCCTAAATAATCAGGTAAACCAATTGGCTTTACTGTGGTAGTCACAAGTTGGCCATTGAGCGCAAAACTTAAACTTTCTACTCCTGTAATCAACGTCTGAGCGGCACCCGCATTAATAGCGCAAACTAAATTTGGCGAGGTAAAGGTATATACTTCGGTATAACCTGCAGCAGCTAGTTGACCTAAGCAATTAATAGTATTGGCATCTTGAGTGATTGTCAGTGTATCCGCCACGGTTGTCGTGGTTGTTACAGCAGGCACAACTAAGGTTTGTTTGAGCGCCCGAGTCATGACATCTGCAGTAGATCGGATCACTTCTTGCGAATTTTCTAATGCTTCTGTACTACTGATAGTGGTTTTAATGGACACAAATGCCATTGAAACACCGCTTAATAAAAACATGCTCGCGGCAAGTGCCACCATCAATTCAATCAGTGTATAACCATTTTGGGAAAGATTACTCGGGCGCATTATAAACGACACCCCGCATTTAAATTCGGATACTCAGGACTTAGGGTCACGGAGTTGGCTAGTTGATCGGTCATTCTGTCATCGTTCCAACTCACATTAACTGATAGATTATTATTAAATGCTGCCGGTGCTGCTGGCGTAATGGTCAGATCATAACGCGCCAGCGCAGGATCAAGTTGCGCTTCAAACGCAGCATCATAAGCCACAACGCCATGTTGCAACCCACATAAATTCGCCCATACCCGCTCAACTGCGTTATTTGCTTGTATAATTGAAACTGTATAATCGAGGCTATTCGATGCAAATTGCAATGACTTTGCCTGACCGGAGGCCAGTCCTAGTAATGCAATACTCGCCACCAACATAGCGATTACAACTTCTAGCAAACTAAAGCCTTGTTGTGTTTTGTTTATTTTTAAGGGCATGCGGCATCCTTACTGAGCATACTTTGACCACTGACATAAGTGCAGAGTAAATAATCTTGTGTGGTTGAATCACCATCTCTGACTGTAAATTGTTTCGCAAGGGTACTGCCGTATTGGCTGATGGTTAAATCTTCTAATCCAGTCACTGACACACTACTATGGGTAGAGTTGAATTCAGCGAGCACTTCAATCGGCGCGATAGTCGTTTTCACTTGCCATTTACCTGATTCAACTTTGAGTAAAATAGGTTTTTCACGCTTAACAGCCTCAGCACGTGCGTATTTGTAAACGCTGTGTAGCTGGTTGGCATTGGTCACTAAACGGTCTTGCTTTATCTGTTGATAGAAATTAGGCAAGGCAACCAATGCTAAAATAGCGATAATACTGACCACCACCATTAACTCAAGTAACGTAAACCCCTGATTACGCTGAATCATTTCCAACACCCTGATGTATTAGGTGTTTTGACTCCTTGATGGTTAATCGTCAGAGTCCCACAGCTATCCGAACTTTGGTCGCCAGTCGGGGCTGCAGTAAGTGTAAAGGCACTATTTGACCCTTTACTGTAACTAAATCGATAAAACTCTAACGCCGTGACATTAAATGCAGCTGGATACTGCCCTTGGCGAGAATATTGACGCTCTAATAACGCCGCATTTTGCAGTAACATTTGCTGAGCATCCGCTCGGCGGGCTTTTTTTACATGATCGGAATAAGCAGGCAGTGCAATCGCACTTAAAATGCCAATAATACTGACCACTATCATCATTTCTATGAGTGTAAAACCCAGTTTTAAACGCGATGCTTTCAATGTAATACCTTGAGTAATGTAAACAAATGAAAATGACAGCGATGTCATTTGTTACATAGATATTACCGAAAAAAGTATGGGACAGTAAAGCTGGTGAGTATATTTAACTGAGTAATACTAGAATATTTTTTAAGCAATCATACTTTTTTTGAATATGCTTATTTTTCCTAGTCTTAGGACCCTATTGGGGTAAATAAATCGTAAGCAGATGTTGAGGTATTACAGCATATATGTATGAAATTTGTACTCAAGTTGTGAAACTGTAAAGTTTACAAAACAAAAAACCGCGCAAAGCGCGGTTTTTATAGTTAATTAATACAAGTATTAATTAAGCTTCAGCAATAACAACAACAGTGATAGTCGTTGTAACTTCTGCGTGTAATTGAATTGCAACTTCAAATTCACCTAATTCACGGATAGTACCGTTAGGTAGACGAACTTCTGATTTAGCAACTTCAATACCAACTGCTGAGATAGCATCAGCGATATCGCGAGTACCGATAGAACCGAATAATTTACCTTCGTCACCAGCTTTAGATACTAAAGTAACTTCAGCTAATGCAGTTAGTTTGTCAGCGCGCGCTTGAGCTGCAGTTAAACCTTCAGCGATTTTCGCTTCAAGTTCTGCACGGCGTGCGTCGAATGATTCAATGTTAGCAGCTGTTGCAGGAACGGCTTTACCTTTAGGGAAAAGGAAGTTACGCGCGTAACCTGATTTTACTGCAACTTGATCACCTAGAGTACCTAGGTTAGCGATCTTGTCTAGTAGAATAACTTGCATGTCTCTACACCTTTTAAAAACTGTTAGTCCGCTGCTTACTTATGTAAGTCAGTGTATGGAAGAAGGGCTAAGTAGCGAGCGCGTTTGATTGCTGCTGCTAATTGACGCTGATATTTAGCGCTAGTACCTGTGATACGGCTAGGTACGATTTTGCCACTTTCTGTAACGTAGTTTCTAAGAGTAGCTAGATCTTTATAATCAATTTGTTGTACGCCTTCCGCTTTGAAGCGGCAGAACTTACGACGTCTGAAGTAACGTGCCATGAGATAAATCTCCTAAAATAATTCTTTCTATTTGATGGGCATGTAATACCAATTGACTTAAACCATTTCGGCCTTCGTGACGATTTAAAAAACCATACACAGTCAATTGTGACCCAATCTGTAAGCCTTGAGTAGCCTCTTGTATTGCTTCGCCACTGGCAACAACTTGCATCCGAACATAACTATTACGGTTTAATCCGGCTTCAATTTGTTGTGAACGGTGTTCCAACACAAATATACAGTGAGGAATGCCCGCAGGGCTTTGACTAAACTTAGGTGTTTTACACACCGTGCCAGATAAAACAAGCTGGTTATTAGTCATACAAGTACTCAAAACGATTAAGCTTCAGTAGCTTCTCTTTTCTCTTCTCTTACAAGAGGAGATGCTTCAGTTACAGCCGTTTTAGTACGCATAACTAAGTTACGTAGTACTGCATCGTTATAACGGAAAGAAGTTTCAAGCTCGTTGATTACTTCAGATGTAGCTTCAACGTTCATTAGAACATAGTGGGCTTTATGAAGTTTATCGATTGGGTATGCCAATTGACGACGACCCCAGTCTTCTAAACGGTGGATAGTGCCACCAGCTTCAGTGATAGAACCAGTATAACGCTCGATCATGCCTGGTACTTGCTCACTTTGATCTGGATGAACCATGAATACGATTTCGTAATGACGCATGGGTATTCCTTACGGTTAGTTAGCCTTTTACCGTTTCAGCCGGTCGGTTTAAGGCAAGGAACTGATATTTGTTTGGCTGAAAAGAGCGCGTATTTTACGTCTTCATTAATGATTAAGCAATAAACAAATCAAAAAATAACGAGGTTAAGTCAAAATCAAAAAAGGCGACCTTAAGTCGCCTTTTAACACAATGATTTAACTATCATTTTCTTTGGCGTAAAATCTCAAATAAACAAATACCAGTTGCCACAGAGACATTCAAACTAGAGACAGTACCTACCATTGGGATTTTGACTAACTCATCACAATGTTCACGCGTTAAACGGCGCATTCCTGTGCCTTCTGCCCCCATCACCAACGCAACAGGGCCGGTCAGTTTAGCATCAAAGACATGGGTATCTGTTTCACCTGCTGTGCCCACGACCCAGACTCCTGCTTCTTTGATTTCACGTAATGTCCGCGCTAAATTAGTCACCTGCACTAAAGGAACCGTTTCTGCTGCACCACACGCAACTTTTCGAGCCACACCATTTAATTTGGCAGAGTTATCTTTAGGAACGATAACTGCATGCACACCGGCGGCATCTGCACTGCGTAAACAGGCGCCTAAATTATGTGGATCGGTCACGCCGTCAAGCACTAAGAAAAACGGCATATCATGACGCGCGATGATTTCATCGAGATCTTTTTCGCTGTAGCTTTTACCCGCTTTCACTTTGGCAATTAAACCTTGATGTTGCTCGCCTTGTGCTTTTTCATCTAAGGTTTTACGGTGCATATATTGTACGGAAACACCAAACTGCTGTGCTAACTCAAGCACTGGCGCTAAACGTTTATCTTCACGCCCTTTTAAGACATAAATTTCAATAAAACGCTCTGGTTCTTTGGCCAAAATAGCTTCCACAGAATGGAAACCAAAAATTAATTCATTACTCACTGATTATTTTGCTCCTAAATCACGGCCTGTACCGTTGCGTTTACGGGCATTTTTGCCTGGTCGTTTACGCTTAACCACTTTCTTTTTTGCCTTCTTCTTTTTCGCACTATCTTGCAGTGATTTTACTTCTGCTTTTACAGCTGACTTCGTTGAAGACTTAGACTTTTTACCTGACACTCCAGCTTTTGCTGAGGACTTTTCTCCCTTAGCTTTACCAGCATGACCGGGCTTGTCTTGATGTTTATCTTTTCCTGGAATTTTGCCTGATTGAAGTTGCTGACGAACGCTAATTTTATCTTCGATGGCTTTATTATTTCGGCGTCTTGAATAACGGTCATTAGCATGTTCAGATTGCAACCCCAAATGGATACGGCGCTCATCTAAACTGACTGATATCACAGTGACTGAGATTTTATCGCCTAAACGATAGACTTGTTTGGTGTTTTCACCCACTAAACAATGACGCGCCCCATCAAAATGGAAATAGTCATTACCGAGCGCAGTCACATGCACCAACCCGTCAATAAACAAATCATCCAAACGCACAAATAAACCAAAGTTTGTCACCGAAGAAATTACACCAGTAAAATGCTGCCCAACGCGATCTTGCATAAACTCACACTTGAGCCAATCTGCAACTTCTCTAGTCGCATCATCTGCACGGCGCTCGGTGGTCGAACACTGCTCACCTAACTGATCAACTTCATCTGGTGTGTAGACATATTCGCCTGATGTTTTTTGGCCTTGCGCTTGGATCACCCCTTTAATTGCTCGGTGAACAACTAAATCAGGGTAACGTCTAATGGGTGATGTAAAGTGCGCATAAGCGGGTAATGAGAGCCCAAAATGACCTATGTTATCAGCTTGATAAATTGCTTGTTTCATCGAACGCAGTAACATTGTTTGAATTAATTCAATTTCTGGTCGTTGGCCTAAACGGCTTAAACTATCGGTAATATCTTTAGGTGTCGGCTCTGCTGGAATAGTATTTTCAATCCCGAGTTCGCTTAAAAACGCCCTAAAGTGAGTGAGCTTTTCATTATCGGGTTCGTCATGGACACGATATAAGGCACTTGCTTCGTGTTTTTCGAGTAGCCGTGCTGCCGATACATTGGCGAGGATCATGCACTCTTCAATCAGTTTATGTGCATCATTGCGCTGTAAGGTTGTAATCGTCTCTATTTTTCGGTGAGCATCAAAAATAAATTTAGCTTCGAGAGTTTCAAATTCAATAGCACCGCGCTCTAGACGCGCGCCTTTGAGAGCCATGTACATTTGATACAAATCTTGTAAATGTGGCACCAGAGCTTGATGTTCGGGCTCTGCGGTTTCGCCCGCTAAAATTGCGGCGACTTGAGTGTAAGTGAAACGAGCATGAGAATTCATCACCGCTTCGTAAAAACGATAGCCAGATAAACGTCCGGCATCAGATACCGTCATCTCTGCAACCATACACAAGCGGTCAACTTTTGGATTGAGCGAACACAACCCATTTGAGAGTACTTTTGGCAACATCGGAATAACTTGTTCAGGAAAGTACACTGAGTTACCACGATTTATTGCTTCTTGATCAAGCGCTGTATTTTTACCGACATAATGTGCAACGTCTGCAATGGCCACCCATAAACGCCAACCACCACTTTTCTTTCGCTCGCAATAAACCGCATCATCAAAATCTCGCGCATCTTCACCATCAATAGTGACAAGCGGCAACTGACGTAGGTCAACTCGTCCTTCTTTGTCTTTCTCTAATACATTGGTAGTTAAATGAGCGACTTGCTCAGTGACAGCATCGGGCCAAACATGGGGGATATCGTGATTACGCAGTGCAACCTCAATTTCCATACCAGGAGCCAGATGCTCACCTAAAACATCCAATACTTTACCAACGGCATTCATACGCTGGCTTGGACGTTGCGTAATTTCTATTTGCACCATCTGATTATGGCGAGCGCCATTTTCGTTGCCGGGTAAAACGATGATATCTTGATTAATACGTGGATCTTCAGGCACCACAACTGCCATACCATGCTCAACAAAGTAACGCCCAATAATTGGCGCGCGTTCACCTTCTAGTACTCGGACAATGCGCGCATCACACTTGCCACCTTTTCCTCGTGAGGCTGGTTTTGCTAGCACACGATCGCCATGGAGCACACCCGCCATTTGATGCTTTGGAATAAACCAATCTTTTCCGCCTTCATCGAGCACTAAAAAGCCAAACCCATCTCGATGGCCAATAACTTTACCTTTTACAAGACCAACTTTGTCAGGAATGCAATAACACTTCAGTTTATTAAATAACACCTGACCATCACGTTCCATGGCTCGTAAGCGACGTTTTAACGCAATAATGCGCTCTTCGTCGAGTACCAATAACTCAGCACATAGATCATCAAAAGAGGCTGGTTTCTGTCGGGTTTGTAGGTGAGTGAGAATAAATTCTCGGCTGGGAACTGGGTTATCGTACTTGTCTTGCTCGCGGCTTAAAAAGGGGTCTTGATTAGACATTAAGTGGCTTTATAAATTATTTATGCTGTTATTTTAAACCAAAAGCCACTAATGAAACAGGTTAAATTATTTTTACAGTGATTCAATCATATTAAATGGGCTTTCTCGCCCGTTCAATAACACTTGCTGGCATTTTTTGTGCTAATAATGCCAGTGCAGTTTGAGCTTGTTGATGCACTTTTTTATCTGCAATGATCGAATGAAACAACCAACGGTAAGCATCTTCGTAATCAGCCGGGCTGCCAATTCCTTGATTAAATAAATCAACGAGTCTGAGCTGGGCATTTAAATTGCCAAGTGCTGCTGCTTCTCTTAAAAACACAATGGCTTGCGTTAAATCTCTTTGCACAAATCGCCCAAGGTGATAATAACGTCCCATTTGCTCAAGGGCTTCTGCCAAACCTTGTTCAGCAGCCAAGCGCATGTAATAAATACCGCGCTCAGCATCTTTATCGATACAGACGCCAAAAGCTAACATATCACCAAATAAAAATTGATATGCCGGAATGCCCATTTTTATTGCGCGCGCTTCAATATCCTGAACCAATTGGCAATCATCTAGTTTTACACGGCTCAGATGCGCATTTTTTTTGATCAGTGCCAGCAATTCATCTTGAGTATAAAGCTGAACGGCTTCAAGGGGCGCAGCTGCTTTTGCGAACAACGGCCATAAACAGCAAAATAATAAAGCAAATTTTTTCATAGTCAGTTTTACGTCTTATTGATTCCACATTCGATGCACACGAAATATTATTCAAGAAATGAGCCAGCCTGCAGTTTATTTATGTATGAACATCAAAATCCAACCGATAGAAGTTCTAACACGCTTATTTACAATATGACAGGCAATAAAAAAGCTGCCAAAAGGCAGCTTTTTTTACAACATAAAACCTATTAGCTATTATGCACTAAATGGATTACGTAAAATCATTGTTTCAACACGATCTGGACCTGTTGAAATGATATCAACTGGAACACCAGTGATTTCTTCAATACGCTTGATGTAATCAATCGCCGCTTTTGGCAATTGTTCAACCGTTGTTGCACCAAAAGTGTTTTCAGTCCAGCCAGGCATCTCTTCATATACTGGTGTTACTTTCTCATAACCTTCAGCAGCAAGAGGAGTTACATCTGTAACTGTGCCATCTTCTAACTGATAACCTGTACAGATCTTAATTGTTTCTAAGCCATCTAACACATCTAACTTAGTTAAACAAAACCCTGACACACTGTTGATTTGTACTGCACGACGCATTGCAACAGCATCGAACCAACCTGTACGACGTAAACGCCCAGTTGTTGCACCAAATTCATGGCCTTTTTCACCTAAGTGCTTACCGACTGGATCTTGCTTATCAAGGCCATCATAAAGCTCTGTAGGAAATGGGCCAGAACCAACACGAGTCGCATAAGCTTTAGCAATACCTAACACATAATCTAAGTGCAACGGTCCAAAACCAGCACCTGTAGCAACACCGCCAGCAGTTGTATTTGAAGACGTTACATATGGATATGTACCGTGATCGATGTCAAGTAATGTACCTTGCGCACCTTCAAATAAAATACTTTCGCCTGCTTTACGCGTTTGATCAAGCAACTCAGTAACATCAACAACCATAGCTTTTAAGATGTCAGCAACGGCCATCGCATCGTCATACGTTTTTTGGAAATCAACAGGCTCAACTTTGTAATAATGCTCAAGCGTAAAGTTATGGTATTCCAAAACTTCTTTAAGCTTGTCAGAAAATTGTTGAGGGTTGAATAAATCACCAACACGTAAGCCACGACGAGCAACTTTATCTTCGTACGCAGGACCAATACCACGACCTGTTGTGCCGATTGGCTTATCACCACGCGCTTTCTCACGAGCAACATCAAGCGCTACATGGAAAGGAAGAATTAATGGGCAAGCTTCACTGATTAGCAAGCGTTCACGAACTGGAACACCACGCTCTTCTAACATGCCGATTTCTTTCATTAACGCATCAGGTGCTAATACAACACCATTACCGATAACACATTTCACGTTATCGCGTAAAACACCTGATGGAATTAGATGTAATACTGTTTTTTCACCGTTAATTACCAGTGTGTGACCTGCATTGTGACCACCTTGATAACGAACAACCAAAGATGCTTTGTCTGTCAGTAAGTCTACAACCTTACCTTTACCTTCATCACCCCATTGGGTGCCTAATACAACGACGTTTTTACCCATTGTAAATTCACTTAGAAAAAATTAGGGGCAGATTTTACCAGAAATCATAGGTAAAGATCACCCTGTTTTGGCGCTTTTTTCATCTTTAAGCTAAAAACTATTGATTCAAGGGCAATTTAAAAAAATCATCTCTTTTTATCAGACTGATTTGTTCATTTTTTCACAAAGAGGAATATCAATTCTTTATTTGCAAAACAAAAAACAATCAACCGCTCGAGGATTTATCTACACAAAAAATCCGACCTCATCGTAAAACATTCTGCTCTTACAATAATTCAGGATTGATTAACCTACCCCTTGATCAACAAAGCCACAAATACATTGATTTAATAACATAACAATTGAAAAGCTCTTCAGTCGAAGAGTTTTAGAGAAAACAAGGCAAGCTTCACGTCAATTCAACATATCTATCGTTTCGTTGTAAAAGCCAATGTAAATAGATTTATTATCTTGAGTTCAGGTTGATGAGCATTATCTGCTCAAAAAAAAGCCCCGCTAATGCGAGGCTCTAATTTGTTATCTGCGACTACTGAGTTTTAGTGCTCTTCATTGCATCGAAGAATTCACTTTCAGTGCCAAGCACCATCACATCATTCTTACTATTGAATGTTGCTTTGTATGCATCGAGGCTTCGTAAGAAGCTATAAAATTCAGCATCTTTAGAGTATGCAGAAGCATAAATATTCGCGGCTTCAGCATCACCTTCACCACGAACAATACGCGCATTACGCTCAGCTTCAGCAAGTAAAACGGTCACTCTGCGATCTACGCCTGCACGGATAGTCTCAGCTTTCTCTTTACCTTCAGAGCGATGCTCTTTTGCCACAGCAGTACGTTCAGCACGCATACGTTGGTAAATCGAGTTACTGACTTCTGTCGGTAAGTTGATTTGCTTCACTCGCACATCGAGCACTTCAATACCCAACTCACTGGCACTTTCAGACGCTTGAACCAATGCATCTTTCATTAATGCACTGCGCTCTCCAGAGACAATTTCTTTAATAGTACGCGAACCAAAATTAGTTCTTAAACCATTATTTACTTTTTGCTTTAGGAGTGTTTCTGCGTACTGCAAGTCACCACGTGTTCTTAAGTAAAAAGAGCTAAAATCATTAATGCGCCACTTAACAAATGAATCAACGATTAAGTCTTTTTTCTCGCTGGTCACGAAACGATCAGGTGCACCATCTAACGTTTGAATACGCGCATCTAATTTTCTCACTTCAGTAATAAAAGGAACTTTGAAGTGCAGACCAGGACCATAAACCACGGCCGTATCATCACTGTCTTTCTTCACTTTACTGAACTGAAGTACAATCGCTTGTTGGCCTTCAAACACCACGAAAACAGCAGAAAAAGACAGAATAACGCACGTAAATAATGCAACTAAGCTAAAATTTTTCATCTATTCTTATCTCCCATTTGAATAGCGATCAGATTTAAAACGATCGATAGTGCTATTCACTTGGCTGTTACCTAACGTGTTATTCATTTGTGTTCTCAAATTTTGAATATCCGTTGAACTAGGCAACTGCGCTGGCGTATTTGTTGAGCTTTGAGTTTGCTGCATGATTTTATCTAGTGGCAAATACATCATGTTATTGCCTCCTTCAACATCAATAAGCACTTTTGAGCTGTTGCCTAAAACAGATTCCATCGCTTCGATATATAAACGTTTACGAGTGACTTCTTTAGCAGCTTGATACTGAGGCAATAATTTCTCAAAACGAGCTATTTCACCTTGTGCTTCGAGTGTCACACGCTCTTTATAACCTTCAGCTTCTTGAGTCATACGAGTCACCTGACCGCGCGCACGTGGTTCGATTTCTCTTGCATAAGCCTCAGCTTCACGGATAAAGCGCTGTTCATCTTCTTGCGCCGCAATTGCATCATCAAATGCATCTTTCACTTCAAGAGGTGGACGAGCATCTTTAAAGTTAACGTCAGTAAGTACGAGACCTAAATTATAAGGCTCGATAATCTTATTAAGCTCATCCCACGTTTGTTGACGAATCACTTCACGACCGCGCGTTAGAATTTGATCCATGCGGGCATGACCAACAACATAACGTAGCGCACTATCAAGTGCTTGCTGAAGACTATGATCGGCATCGGTTACACTGAACAAGTAATTGCGCGGTTCGGTCACTCGGTACTGCACCACAAACTCGACACTCACCACATTTTCATCTTCAGTTAACATGAAACCAGAGGCAGATAAAGAGCGCACAGCTTCAACATCAACAGGAATAATGCGGTCGATAAAAGTCATTTTCCAACGTAAACCAGGCAGTGCTACATCATGGAATTGACCAAAACGAAGGACAACACCACGCTCTGCTTCCTTGACGGTATAAATACCACTTAAAGCCCACACTACAATCGCAATAATCAGTACAAACCCAATTGCGGCACCACTTAAGTTACCATTTGAGTTGCTTGATTTCTTGCCACCACCAAATAAACCGTTGAACTTATCACCATATTTACGAAATACTTCATCTAAATCTGGTGGTCCTTGATCTTTGCCCCCTTTGTTCTTCCAAGGGTCTTTCTCGTTGCCATTGTTACCCGGCTCGTTCCAGGCCATAGCCATACTCCATTGTTATTAAAATGAATTCAGTTAAACTTATCAAACTAACGCCCATTATCATACCTAAATGCGTTAAAATTATGCTAATGAGTCAGTCATAATAAAGCTCTCTATCTCAGTGCCATTATCTTTAAGTAAACGATTCCAATCTGTCATCGGTAATCGAATTTGTAATAAACAATTACCCAAATCATCATATTGTTCATCGTGAATACAATTCAATTTATATAATGCACCCCGTAAAGAACCAAATCGAGCAGGGACTCGTAATCGGCACTTTAACATTTTTTCAGCTAAACATTCACTAACTGCTTGTAAAAGAAGCTCACACCCTTGCCCTGACTGTGCAGAAAGCCAAACACTGACAGGCTGCCCTTCGTCATTACGAACAATACGCGGAACGAGTTCTTCAACTAAATCAATTTTGTTATAAACGAGTAACTGCGGGACTTCATCAGCGTCTATTTCATGTAAGACATCATTGACTTGGTCAATATTTTCTTCGCGGCGCTCATCTGCAACATCAATAACATGTATTTGCAGATCCGCTTCTCGCGTTTCGACCAAAGTCGCTTTAAATGCAGCAACCAAGTCATGAGGTAGATGACGAATAAAACCAACGGTATCAGCCATAATGACTTTACCCACATCCACAACATCAATTTTTCGTAGTGTCGGGTCTAATGTCGCAAAGAGTTGATCTGCAGCATAAACATCTGAATTAGTCACTCGATTAAACAAGGTTGATTTACCCGCATTGGTATACCCGACAAGCGAAACCGTCGGCACTTCATTGCGACTGCGCGCTCTTCGGCCCTGTTCTCGTTGCTTTGATACTTTATCTAAGCGCTTTAAAATACTTTTGATTTTTTCTCGAATCAAACGACGGTCGGTTTCAAGTTGGGTTTCACCAGGGCCACGTAAGCCAATCCCGCCTTTCTGACGCTCTAAATGCGTCCAGCCACGAATCAAACGAGTCGAAATATGACGCAACTGTGCCAATTCAACTTGAAGTTTACCTTCATGGGTTCGAGCTCGTTGAGCAAAAATATCCAAAATAAGTGTTGTTCTGTCGAGTACACGACACTGACAAATTCGCTCTAAATTTCGTTCTTGAGAGGGTGAAAGTTCGTGATTAAATATTACAACATCAGCTTGGTTGATTTGGACAATCTCAGCAATCTCTTCAGCTTTACCTGTTCCGACAAAAAACTTCGGATGAGGCGATTGACGGCTGCCTTGCACAACCGCCAAACTACTTACACCTGCAGAAGAAACTAACATTTCGAGTTCTTGAAGATCTTCACGATCTCCTTCTTTTGGAAACTCTATATGGACTAAGACAGCCTGCTCACCAGTTTCATAACGGTCAAACAAGCATTATGCTCCTAAATTAAAAATTGCCGTCATCTTCACTATCAGTTGACGCAGCATCCTCAGGTTGAGCGTGAAAATTAATCGCTCGAGCTGGTACAACTGTAGAGATGGCATGTTTGTAAACCATTTGGTTTACCGTGTTTTCAAGCAAAATTACAAACTGATCAAAAGACTGAATTTTACCTTGTAGTTTAATACCATTAACTAAGTAAATTGAGACAGGAATACGCTCGCGACGTAGCGCATTCAAAAATGGGTCTTGTAGAGATTGGCCCTTTGCCATTGTTATTTTCCTTCGATTTAGGTGTTTTTATATAATTATTAATCTGTAAAGATTTCAACTAGTTTTACTACAATCTCTTTATTAGCTTAGCGAACTTAACACACGTTGCAAGTTTTCTTCAGCTCCAGAATCAAGCCAAGTTACGTCTTGCCAACTGCGTAACCAAGTTAGCTGTCTTTTTGCTAATTGACGGGTCGCTGCGATGCCACGAAATACCATATCATCGTACTCAACTAAGCCGTCTAGGTAATCCCACATTTGACGATAACCAACACAACGAATTGATGGCAAAGTAGTTGTCAGGTCACCTCTTTGATATAAGGCTTTTACTTCAGATTCAAAGCCCTGATCGAGCATCATTTTAAATCTTTTTTCAATTCGCTGATGCAATACACTGCGATCTTTAGGGGCTATCGCAAATTGGAAAACATCAAAAGGCAGAGGCGCAGACTTCACTTTTTGTAACTCAGTCATTGGCTTACCCGTTATACGATACACTTCTAAAGCGCGATTAATTCGCTGTGAATCATTAGGCTTAATTCGCTCAGCAGCCACAGGGTCAATTTCTTGTAATTGCTGATGCAGCGCAGGCCAGCCTTCTTTTTGGGCTTCTTGCTCCAGCTGGGCACGAATCTCAGGATCTGCTTCAGGTAACGGTGAAATTCCCTCTAATAAAGCCTTAAAGTACATCATAGTGCCGCCCACCAACACTGGGATTTTTCCTTGTTGGTGCAATTGTTCTATATGATTCAGAGCATCTTGCCTAAAGTCAGCCACCGAATAGCTTTCTTTCGCATCTAAAATATCAATTAAGCGGTGTGGCGCTACAGCAAGTTCTTGCTGAGTTGGCTTAGCTGTACCGATATCCATGTTACGGTAAATCAACGCAGAATCAACACTGATGATTTCAGTATTTAAATGTTGACATAAACTAATGGCTAAATCAGTTTTTCCTGCGGCCGTTGGGCCCATTAAAAAAATGACTGGTAAACGCTTCAATTGATGCTGTTCCGCTCTAATTGCTCTATAAAATCAGTAAGATCTATTTTAACGGCTTTTTCAAAAAGAAGCGCGTTCATTTGTGGTTTATTAATAAGAAATTGGTATAAGGAAGCATTTTGCTGCCCATTAAAGAACCTTGGGTGACACCAGCTTGCTTGCCACGTTAACCACTGTTCGATATTTGTTAACTTTTGTTGGCAAATAAGAATCAATTTATCAGCGACTTGGTTAACATCCACTGAATATACGCAAGGTGGTAATTTTTTGATCATCACATAGTGCGTTTGAATAATGAGTTCATAGCCTAAAATTGTCAGCCAAGATAAATTATTAGCTAATAACGTAGCGTTATCTTCAGACACGCTCACGCGAACGGGAAGCAGCAGCGACTTCCCCTCCAACTCTCCTTTTTGCTCTAACTCAGCCTGCCAATAATCAGGCAAAATATTTCTTAAATGAGACAAGTACACATCACCTTGGTGCTTCAAAACACATCGGCCCTGCTCCAAAGTTAAATATTGCACTTCTTTACTCGAGCAAGGAGCCTCAGGCGAATCTTCATTTGTCACCACGATTGGTTGATCAAAATGTTGGGCGCGTTGCTCTGCCACCCCTTGATAAAAAGCATTCGCAGTATACTGCTGAACTTTTGCATCTTGTGAGATGCTTCTCGGTTGATAACTTGCACCCGAAGATTGTGGGCGTGGCTGGTAGGAGCCTTGACTCACTTGATGATTAGGCTCACAAAGCGCAAGGCTGTCAGAATGACTCTGTCGGTATTCATCAATAGCCACATCATCAGGTAGCGCAATATTCAGTCCAGTTATTGTTGGCTCTGCAGCTTGTTTGACTGCTTGTAAAATAAAATCGTGAATCAACCTTGCTTGATGAAAACGCACTTCATGCTTTGCCGGATGAACATTCACATCCACTTGACGCGGATCGATTGTCAGGTATAAAACAAAAGCTGGTATAGATTGATTGGGGCATACTTCTTCAAAAGCTTGTCGGATTGCGTGCAAAATAAGCTTATCACGCATCATTCGTCCATTTACGTATGTGTACTGTGGCTCAGTCGCCATCCCTGAGGGTAAAATCCAACCGTGAATATTTAATTGCTCATCACCAGATTCAAGAAAAGATGCATGCGCTAAAAAGTCTTTCCCCGCTACTTGTGCAACACGTTTTATCGTATCGTTTTCATTCTGTACGGGTCGATACTGGCGAACCATTTTGCCATTATGTTTCAAGCTAATTGACACATCAAAACGACTCAATGCAATTCGTTTTAATAATTCATCAATATGATTAAATTCTGTTTTTTCAGTTCTTAAAAACTTTCGTCGAGCTGGGGTATTAAAAAAGAGATCCACCACTTCAATGGTTGTGCCATTCGGATGCGCGACAGGTTTGACTGTGACAGCCATATCTCGACCTTCAGCTTGCGCTTGCCACGCATCTTCTTGATGCGCTGGTTTTGAGCTTAAACTTAAACGTGATACTGAACTAATCGAAGCTAACGCCTCACCACGAAATCCTAAAGAACAAATGTTTTCAAGGTCATCAAGGGTTTTTAGTTTACTCGTTGCATGACGTGATAACGCCAAAGTAAGTTCATCTTTATCGATACCAGAGCCATTATCACGAATACGGATGAGCTTATGCCCTCCCCGCTCAATATCAATTTGGATACGAGTCGCACCGGCATCTAAACTATTTTCAACCAACTCTTTGACAACCGAAGCTGGTCGCTCAACCACTTCACCCGCAGCGATTTGGTTTGCCAAGCGTGCGGGTAATATTTGAATGCTCATTTTAATTAATTTAGCTTCTTGGAATAGTGAGAGTTTGGCCGATTAACAGGCGGTTCGTTTTCAAGTTATTCGCTTGCTTAATTTGCGCCACAGAAACACCATATTGATTGGCAAGCACGCTAAGAGATTCTCCTGAACGTACTTTGTGAACACTGTTTTCTCTAGGTTTTTGCGCTTTGAGTTTTGCAAACAATGAATCATCTGGAGGATTTTTCTCAAAGTGAGAGCGCACCGCTTTAAACACGGCTTTGGCTAATTTATCTTGATGCTCTCGCGTCTTCAACAGCCGCTCTTCTTGAGGGTTAGAAATAAACCCAGTCTCAACCAAAATAGAGGGGATATCGGGAGACTTAAGCACCGCAAGGCTTGCTGCTTGTGGCCTTTTTTTATGCATTTTAGTGACTTTAGCAAGCTCTTTGGTCACTTCATCAGCGACTTGCATCCCAGTTCTCATGGAGTGATCCATCGACATATCAAGCAAGGCTTGCGCTAAATACTTTTCATTTTGAGTATCTTTTATTACATCAGCTGCACCACCGAGTAACTCAGATTGTTTTTCGCTATCCTCAATCCATTTCGCTGTTTCAGTATTAGCCCGACGAAGAGATAATACGAACACTGACGCACCACTTGGCTGAGGCGTCACAAATGCATCAGCGTGGATAGAAATTAAAAAATCAGCTTTGTGCTGCCTAGCACGCTCAGAACGAGTATTGAGTTTGACATAATAATCACCGGTTCGAGGCAACACCGCTTTCATACCGGGTTGTTTGTCGATAAGCGCAGCCAACCGCTTTGCTATTTGTAAGGTAATGGTTTTCTCATACGTGCCAGACGGACCGATAGAACCCGGATCTTCACCACCATGGCCAGCAACAACAGCAATAACAATGTCACGATCGCCACTAATATCACGATTTTTAGCTATTGCTGGTGTGGTTTTTTTCTCTGGGTTTTTACCATATAAATCAACAACCAATCTGTCGGTATACGGCTCTGTTGGCGCGAGGGCAAATAAGACTGGTTTTACCGACTGATTGAGCTCTAATACAATCCGCACCCAACCCTTTTTCTTCGGTTTACTATATCTAATTTTTGAAATGACCGAGTGCTCCCCCGTTACCTGAGGCAATACTTGGTCTTGTTTTGTTTCTTTAAAATCGACAACCAACCGTAACGGGTTTTTTAGCATGAAATAGCTAAATTCAGGCTTTTGTTGAAGATCAAAGACAACTCGGGTACTTTGTGGAGAAGGCCAGACTCGAACACTGGTGATCTCATTTTGTTTTGTTGCATGCGCAGGAAAACTGCAAACAAACAGTAAGCAAAGGCACGAAATAATTATTTTTAGTATGTTAACTTGCATATGTTTTTAGTTTAGCAACAATAGATTGACCTTTCTCTGTACTACCCATGATACTGATTTTTCGTTGTTCATCAACATACTCAAGGGTGATCTGTAAATCAGGTTCAGCAAGCAATAAGCCACCTTTTTCAGGCCATTCAATCAAACATATAGCTGAGCTTGCAAAATAATCTCTAATTCCCATGAATTCGAGCTCTTCCGGATCCGCTAATCGATACAAATCAAAGTGATAAATATTATGCTCTGCTAACTCGTAAGGCTCAACAATCGTATATGTTGGACTTTTAACTTTTCCCTGATGCCCAAAGCCTTGAATAATGCCACGGGTTAGCGTTGTTTTTCCGGCACCTAAATCACCATGTAAGAACACAACCGCACCATCACCCAACACATTGGCAAGCATTGCGCCCATAGCAACAGTGGCTTCTTCGTTTTTGAGGCCACATTCAAATTTATACATGTTCATCTCTCTAGCCAATCAGGCGTCTAATCTCAGGAAATAAGTCACTCGCCAACAAACCGCGCGAACCTAAGTGTTCAATATTCTGAGCTGCCGCCCCATGAATTGCAACAGCCAACTGAGTGGCTTCAAACGCATTCATTTTTTGAGCAATTAATCCGGCAATAATACCAGATAACACATCACCCATCCCAGCACTCGCTAACGCAGCAGAACCTGTTTGATTGATATTTATACGATCTTGTTCACAAACCAAGGTCCCTGGGCCTTTGTAAATCGCAACAGCCTGATACATTTTGGCCAATGTCCGTACGCAATCAAAGCGATCTTCACACCATTGATTTTTTGTTGCACTCAAAAGACGCTTCATTTCCCCTTGGTGCGGAGTCAAAACAGACCCTTTTGGTAATGACGTTGACTGCAATGATGCAAGTAAGTTCAAACCATCAGCATCAATAATAACCGGCACTGAGGCTTTGTTAAGTACTATTTTAAACAATGCTCGCGACCACTCATCTTGTCCTAATCCAGGCCCTATAACTATCACTGAAGCTTTTGCAATCAACTGAGTTATTTCATTGGGTGAACGCATGCCATGAACCATTAATTCATAGCGGCCTTGTTGAACTAGCGCGCAATTTTCAGGGTGTGTCGCTACACTTACCAGCCCAGCCCCACTGCGTAATGCAGCTTCTGCAGATAAACGAATTGCACCGGCCATCCCAAGATTTCCACCAATACATAACACATGACCTAACTGGTTTTTGTACGTGCTGAGGCTTCTTTTTGCCAAAGCCTCTTTAAGGTATGAGAGGCGTTTAAAGGTAATCGCTGTGGGTATGGTTATTGAAAAAGTATCATCGATACCTAAACCAGCAAACAATAACTGCCCAACATGTTCTTTTGCCAAACCAGTCAGCAAACCTTGTTTTAAGGCGATAAAACTAACTGTAACGTCAGCGAAAATAGCCTGCTCACATACCTGACTAGAATTGGCATTAACGCCTGTAGGCACATCAACAGCAATAACAGGTATGTTATGTTGTTTATTAACCCAAGCGCATGCATTACTGAAAGAGTCTTTGAGAGGTCCCGAAAAGCCAGTTCCCAACATTGCATCAATGACAACATCATAATCCGCAGCAGAATCATTAATAAACGCGTGCCAACTTATCGGCGCGTGCTGATGACGAGAAAATAATTCAAATGCACGTTTTGCGTCTCCTGTTAAACATTCAGGAGCTTTAAGTGCCACAACCGTGACTTGGTAATTATCCATCAACGCCAAGTCAGCAACAATGTAGCCATCACCGGCATTATTTCCTGCACCAGTAAAAATTAAGATCCGTGATGCATTTGGGTAAACGTCACCGATAACCTGATAAACAGCCAACCCTGCTTGCTTCATTAAATCAAACATCGCAATGCCGCATGTATTGGCAACTTGAGCTTCATGCTGCTGAACTTGTTCCGCTGCATAGGCGATTTGTGGTAAATTATCAGTGTACATTTTTTTCATATGGCTCATCTGTGACTGCACCGAATATTAACTATCCTGAACTAGCTCTACAAATTAAGCAATGGGGCACCGAGCTTGGCTTTGATCAAGTTGCCATCAGTGATATCAACTTAAGTGAGCACGAAAGCCAACTTAAGCGCTGGTTAGCACTTGGTTACCATGGTGAAATGGAGTATATGGCCGCGCATGGTATGAAGCGCGCACGACCAGCTGAACTAGTTCCAGGCACACAACGAGTGATTTGCGTTAGAATGAACTACCTGCCACCCGATGCCAGTTTTGCAAAAAATCTCAAAAATACAGACAAAGCCTACATTAGCCGATACGCCCTTGGGCGCGACTACCATAAACTTATGCGCAATCGTCTTAAGAAACTAGGAGAACGCATTGAACAGCAAGTTGGGCAATTTGGTTTTCGTCCATTCGTTGATTCCGCTCCGGTTTTAGAAAGACAATTAGCAGAAAAATCAGGATTAGGTTGGACAGGTAAGCACAGCTTAATTTTGAATCAAGAAGCCGGCTCGTGGTTTTTCTTAGGAGAGTTATTCATTGATCTGCCTTTACCAATCGATGGACCTGTCGAAGAAAAGTGCGGCAGCTGTGTCGCTTGTATAAAGCTATGCCCAACTAACGCAATTGTTGAGCCATATGTTGTGGATGCGAGGCGATGCATATCTTATTTAACTATCGAGTTACAAGGAGCCATTCCAATTGAGTTTCGTCCTTTGATTGGTAATCGTGTTTATGGCTGTGATGATTGCCAACTTATTTGTCCATGGAATCGCTATGGGCAACTGACTGCTGAAGATGATTTTCATGCTCGTAAACAATTAAAAGATAAAGAGTTAATTGAGCTTTTTTCATGGGATGAAGCCACATTTTTAAAAAATACCGAAGGCAGTGCTATTCGCAGAATTGGTCATCAACGTTGGTTAAGAAATCTAGCGGTTGGTTTAGGTAATGCCTCTTTCAATGAACACATCATCTCTACACTTAAAGAGGCCAATCTTAATGCATCACCGTTAGTGAGCGAACATATTGAATGGGCCATTTCCGAGCAATTAAGAAAACGCGAGCAAAATAAAAAAACACAGCGTTTAATCAAAGCGATTGAAAAAGGCTTACCCAGAGATGCTTAACTGAGCGTTATTCAAGCATCTGCTGTAAGTCTTGTTCGATGTCAAAAAAAGCGCGCTTAACATCTGTCAATAAATCTTCCCGAGCCACTGAACGTAGAATAGTGTCATCGACTTTTTTATAAATGTATTGCTCTTGATCGTCATCCAACCCCATATGAGGGATCCGCATTTCAAATTCATCCTGCAGATCTCTAAAAATCGCTTCATTCATTTCATGGCTGAGATTCAGAACCCCCACTAAGTCTTCGAATTTATCACGCACAAGAGAAAATGCGCGTTGTAACTGCATTTTTTGATACTGTAATTTACGCTTAGTTAAAATAGCATCTAGCTGTTGCTCAGTGACACTGACAATAAAACAAATATGATCACGGATTCGACCTAATTTTTCAGGATCATTCATCGGTAGATTTAAGATTAATAAACTAATTTTTGGATAATTCACTAATATTCTTGGGGGAAACTCGTATAAGCGCCCTTTACAGTACAACAGCTCAAATAGCTCTATTACCATGGGTGAACAAGCACCTTCCGAGCTAAAGTGAGTCACTTTATCGTTGTAACGAAAGGCAATACAAGACTTAAGGGAAAACCCTTTAATACACTGAATTAATGCTTTAGCTAAATCAGCAGGATCTTCAAGGTGGCCAATATTTTCAATGTATTGAACAATATTACCCATCTCACTGCTGTTGGTCATGGCGTTGAAAGCAGTTTCTGTTGCATCTTCAACCTGACGTTCTAATTGTTTGCGCTCTTCAATCACCTTAAATAAAGAGTTGAGCTTGGCTTTGATTTCTTCTTTTGCAAATGGCTTAACAATATAATCTTCAGCACCAACATTATACCCTTCAATCCGCTCTTCAATGGTGCCGCGAGCAGATACAAACATCACCATGATATCAGCGGTTGCTGGATTACTTTTGAGTTGTCGACAGACCTCATACCCATCCATATCTGGCATACTGACATCAAGCAAAATCACTTCGGGGGCAATACCTTCAACAACGCTTAAACATTCAGGTCCATTTGATGCAAAATGGAGTTGGTAATCATCTTCTAAAATTTCTTCAATAATCTCTAAATTAAAAGGCTCATCATCTACTGCTAAAATTATGTGTTTTGACATACTTCCCCCACAGGTTCCTTGTATCAAATAATCGAGTTAACAAAATAAAGCCTTTTGTTACCTTTTGCTCTTAACACGCAGTCTTTTTATAAGCGTAGTCAAGACATTAAGATTTCACTACTTAATGTTTGATTTGTTGTATTGATTGGTAAAGAGATAAAAATAGAGGCCCCTTTATCAGAATTATTTTGCGCCCAAATTTTGCCATGGTGCAAGCTAACAAACTCACGACAAATTGCTAAGCCTAAACCGGTTCCCCCTGCTCCTTTATTCGTGGTGGAGCTTTGCGCAAATTTATCAAAAATATGCTCAAGCTCACTATCAGGGATCCCAATACCGCTATCCTTTATTTGCACTAATACACTGTTTTGCTCTTTACGCAGAATCACATCGATAAAACTATTTGCGTCACTGAACTTAATGGCGTTGCCCAATAAGTTCCGAATAATCTGATTAATATGTGATGCATCACACTCTAAATAGCACGATGAGAAATCACTTTCATTTAACCTAATTTGAATACTTTTAGACAAGGCGCTACCAGAGACATCTTCGATACCCGTTCTGATAATGCTGAGGATTTCTTGTTTACTCGGATTAAAGGGGAATTGACCTGCATCCAATTTAGAGAGATCGAGTAAGTTATTAAGCAAAGAAAGTAATCGCTGACCACTGGTCTCAATCCGAGACAAGTACTTTTCTAGTTTGTCGACAGGAATAGGCTCTTTCGATAGTTTTTCCAAGCCAAACTGAGAAAAACTCAAAATAGAATGCATCGGCGTTCTGAGTTCATGGGACATATTAGCTAAAAATTCAGACTTACTTTGATTAGCCATTTCGGCCTGTTCTTTTGCGGCTTGTAGTTCTGCGGTACGGCTTTGAACCTTATGCTCAAGTAAAGCTTTCGCTTCACGCAACAGATCTTCTTTATGTTTAAGGTGGGAAACATCCTTAAGAACAGCAGCAAATGCTGACTCGCCATGAAAATCTATTTCACTAAAGGAACCAGCCAAAGGGATAACTGTCCCTAAATTATTTGTGACACTTAAATCACAATGAAATTGTTTATTATGCAAAGCCATTGCTATTGCATCTTGGATCTCATTAACTGAATCTCGATCAATCAGATCATACATTGAATGGCCGACTAACTTATCTCGCTCTACCGAAAATAGTGAGCTACAAGAATCATTCGCTTCTAAAACTTTTCCTGATTTTTGAAATAAAATAATTCCATCAGGGGTATTTTTATAAATAACACGTAACAAACTATCTTTTTCAATTAATGCGTCAACGGTATCTTGGAGGCGCTCAACAAGCTCAGTGTTATTGCGTTTTAGTAATTCAGTTTGCCACATTTTATGGACAGACTGCAGCAACAAGCTCTGATCCAGCGGTTTCTCTAAAACATCATCAACACCAATACGGATTGCCTCAATCAAAGTACTTTGAAGAGCTTCAGAGGTAATCAATAGACACCGACAGTCAGGATTAATCCCTTTCACTTTTCGATAAACATCAATACCGCTGCAATGAGGCAAATTAAAGTCAGAAATTAATATATCTATCTTATAAGCAATCGATTGCTCTATTGCTTCTTTCAGTGAGGTCGCTGTAACAACATCTATATGCGCTCCCTTTAATGCAGTTTCTAACTCAGCTAATTTATCTAACTCACTATCGACCAATAAAATCCGAGGAAGCAAAATTTCAACCTCATCTTCATTCATCATTAACTGCCCTTCTAAAATACCAATTAACTCTTTGTTATCATAAAAGGGATAGATCACTTGAGAGTCAGGTAAAAGCCGATAAATATCCGAGAAAGAATCTATCACAGTTCCCCCTTGGCTATTAGGCGCAATTAATAGCGTTGGAACTGATTTTAAAAAAGGTTTAATTTGCTCGATTAAAGTAATCGGAATACCGTGAGCAATGGCAATCATCTCAAAAGATTGCTCTAAGAGAATTTTTTCTACCTCACTAAAGTGGCATAACACTGCCTCGCAACCAATCAATTCTAACAATGCCTTAACTCTCATGGCTAACACACTCGAGTTATCGACTATTAATATCCTTTTTAACATATTCGCTTTGTTCCACTTTGCGCTGATTGCATAGTATTAGCGTAGCCTGTTTTTCCTGATCGCTCATGGCTCGCCAGGCTAAAATTTCACAAAGCGTACGAAAGCAACCCAAACACCTATCATTGGGATCTAAGCAACAGTTTTGAATACAAGGATTTTTTATGGCCATCGATTCAAGAATAAGGAGGAAATATGTAAAGTATAGTGCGAGAAGCGATAAATTGAGATGGGGTGATAAAATCAATAAGGTGGTTATATCAAGGAATAAAAGACAAAGAGATTGGAGCGGCACACGAGGCTCGAACTCGTGACCTCAACCTTGGCAAGGTTGCGCTCTACCAACTGAGCTAGTGCCGCGTCATAGATAGTCAGTGATTTTACCGTTGGAGCACAACCTTAGGTTGCGTCTAACATTCTGGCAACTGAACTAGTGCCGTTTTGTAAAATAGTCAGTAGTTTTTATTCTTACTTAGAACTTGGAGCGGCACACGAGGCTCGAACTCGTGACCTCAACCTTGGCAAGGTTGCGCTCTACCAACTGAGCTAGTGCCGCGTCACAAAATAGCCAGTTATTTTACCGTTGGAGCACAACCTTAGGTTGCGTCTAACATTCCGGCAACTGAGCTAGTGCCGCTTCATAAAATAGTTAGTAATTTCAATTCTTACTTAGAACCTTAGGTTGCGTCTAACATTCTGGCAACTGA